>CAZLQH010000115.1:0-5173 GCA_964561595.1 uncultured bacterium
CGACTCGATGCGCATCGCATCAGCGTACCGCCCGACGTTCCGGGTAGGATGCGGACGCCATGTATGAATTCTTGAAGGGTCTCCACAACCTGCTGCGCTGGGTCGTCGTGCTGGGGGGCGTCTACGCGCTCTTCGTGATGATCCGCGGACTGGCCACCTCGGCGCGTTGGACCGCGACCGAGGGAACGGCCGCCCGCGTCTTCACCTACGGCATGCACCTCCAGCTCCTCGTCGGCCTGGTGCTCTACGGCGTCACGCCCCTCGTCCGCGGCGGCATCTCGGTACCGCTCGGGGAGCGCCTGCTGCTGATCGAGCACGCCACGATCATGATCCTCGCCGTCGTCGCCGCCCAGCTCGGGACCTCGCTGGCGCGACGGGCCCAGACCGACCGCGCGAAGTTCCTGCGCGCCACCATCGGCTACGTCGTCGCCGCGCTGTTCATCGCGTGGGCCACGCCGTGGGGTCGGAACCTGATTCCCTGGGTTTGACCGCCCTGCACATCTCGCGCTTGCCGCCGGGCGGGCCCGCCAGCTTGGCGGTCTCCAGCCCGGCGGCCTGCAATCGACGGCGGACGGCGCCGGCGACGGTGTAGCTCACCCACACGCCGCCGGGCGCCATCGCCGACGCGCACGCCCTCAGGAACGCCTCGCTCCACAGCTCCGGACTGGCTGCGGGGCTGAAGGCGTCGTGGTACCAGGCGTCCGCCCAGCCGGGCGCCATCGCGGCGGCGGCAGCGCCCGCCGGGTGGCCGGAGGGTCCGCCGGTGGCGTTTCCAAGGGCGACCTCCAGCACCGCGCCGCCCGGCAGCTCGTAGCTCGCGAGGGCCGGATCGTCGCTCCCGCGCCCCGTTTCGTGAGGCGCACCCCGCCCACGAAGCGCGCGCCCGCGCAGATCGTCCAGAATCTCGAGCCAGGCGTCCACCAGCTCGGGACGCTCGAGGAACCGCCCGAGCTCCATGCGCCGCACCTGCGCGGCGGGCGGGGGCCGGCGCTCCAGCGCGCGGTAGTGGAGCCGCGCCCCACCGCTTCTCGCCGCGTCCAGCGTGAGCAGCAGGTTCAGGCCGCTGCCCAGGCCGACCTCGAGGACGCGCAGCTCGTCGCCCTCCGCCAGGCGCCGCGCGGCCCCGGAGGCGCCCAGGTAGACGTAGCGTGCCTCGGCGATCGCGCCGCGACTCGAATGGTAGGTCTGGTCGACCTCGGGATCGTAGAGCGTGTAGCTCCCGTCGGCGGTGGCGCGGAGCTCCAGTCCCTCCTCCGAGCGGGGTTCGGGCGCGCGGCCGCAGCCGAAAGGCGGGTCGTTCGTGCTCTGCATCACGCCCAGCCTAGCGTTCCGGTAGGCTTGGTCTCATGGAACGGGTGCTCGAGATGATGCGTGACGCGTTGGTGAGCACCTGGGAGGCCGCGCGGCCGTGGCTGGTGGAGACCAGCGGGGGCGTGCCCGTCTACGTTTGGCTGGCGATCGTGGCGCTGCTGCTGCTGTGGCTGGCGGCCGTCGCGCGCAGACCGTCGCGAACGGTGAACGGCGAGAAGCCCGAGCTGATGCTGACCCGAGCCGAGCTGGAGCCGCACGACGATGCGAACGGCGCGTACCGGCTCGTCGCCGGCTTCAGCAACCTCCACCACGAGCCGGTGCAGCTGCTCCGCATCGCCGCGGCCGGCGCGGACCGGCAGCGCGCCGTCGCCGAGTCCACCGCCCTCGTCGGCGCACGACGCGCCGTCGAGCTCGAGGCGGACCTCGACATCGGGGGCGGCGGCAAGGGCGTCCTCGAGCTGTACCTGTACGTGCCGTCGTCCACCGCCCGGGCGTGGCGGCTGCGCGTCCCGCTGACGTGGGAGCCGTGGTCGCGTCGCTACACCGCGGTTCCTCTCGAGCAGCGCCTCACCCCCGTGCGGCGCCTCCCCGAGCCTCCGGAGCGGGGCCGCGGCGTGCCCCCCGAAATCGCTGCGCAGAAGGTGCGGGAGCGCGGCAAGCTCGGCTTCCCCGACGACTTCTGAGCGGGAGACGCGACGGGGCGGCGCATCCTGCAGCGGCCCATGCGGCAGCGGCACTAGGTGCAGCGGCACTCGGTGCAGCGGCGCGAGGTGCGGCGGCACTATCGGTGGCGGCCCGCGCCACTGTGTGCTGCGGCCGCGGCCGGTACGCTTCGCTGCATGACGGACGCTGACGCTCCTTTTCCCGATCGCACGCCCGGTCGCTCGCCCGCCGCTCCACGTACCGCGGTCGTGACCGGCGCGAGCGGCGGGATCGGCTACGAGATCGCGCGCGGACTGCTGCGCGAAGGCTTCGACGTGTGGACCGTCTCGCGACCCGGAGGCAGCGGCGAGGAGGCCGTGGCCCGCCTGCGTGCGGACGAAGAGACCCGCGGCACCGCCACCTTCGCGCCGGCGGACCTGTCGTCGCTGAGCGACGTGCGGCGGCTGGGCGCCGAGCTGTCGAGGGAGATCGAGCGACTCGACGTGCTGGTGAACAACGCCGGCGCGTACGTCCAACGGCGCGAGCTGACGGAGGACGGGTTCGAGCGGACGTTCGCCCTCAACCATCTCGCGCCGTTCCTCCTCACGCACGTCCTGACGCGATCGCTTCAGGCCGCGGACGCGCCGCGGGTGATCACCACCTCGTCGAACGCGGAGCGGATGGGCACGATCGACCTGGATCGCGCCGCGACCGGCGTGCCGTACAGCGCCTGGCGGGCGTACGGCATGTCGAAGCAGGCGAACATCCACTTCGCGCGGGAGGCCGCGCGGCGCGCACCCCATCCCGCGATGCGGTCGTACGCCTACCACCCCGGCTTCGTGAACAGCGGGTTCGGATCGGGTCAGGGCGTCGTCTCGTGGATCGTGGATCTCACGCAGCGCCTGTTCGGTCGGAGCGTGGTCGAGGGCGCCGATACCGGCGTCTGGCTGGCGACGGCCGAGCCGGCGCCCGAGCCCGACGGCGGCTACTTCGTGGAGCGTACGGCCACGACCCCGTCGGCAGCCGCGCGCGACGACGCCACGGCGCGCGAGCTGTGGGAGCGGAGCGAGACGTGGGTCGGGCTGGGTGCCGAGGAGCGGTGGCCCGCGCCGGACGAGGTCGACGGCGCGGGCGGGTCGTGACGCGGCGCCCGCGTCAGAACTCGCTGCTGCGCGGCATCACGAACCAGAGCACCAGGTAGACCAGCAGGCCGGTCCCGAAGCCGAAGAAGGCGACCACGAAGATGAGCCGGACGATCGTCGGGTCGATGTCGAAGTAGCGACCCAGGCCGCCGCACACCCCGCCCAGCCACTTGTCCTGCGTTGCGCGTTCGAGTCGTTTGCGTTCCATGCGCCCACCATAGGGCAGCGCCCGGAGGCCCGCATCCGTCCTTCGGTGGAGACGCTATCGTGCCGGCCATGAGCCTGCATCCGGCCGAACCCGAGGACGCCAGCCCGCCCGTCCGCCGCGTCGACGCGCTGGTCGGGGACACGCCGATCGTCCGCATCCACGCCCCCTTGGCACGACCCGACACGGCCGAGGTCTGGCTCAAGCTCGAGCGCTTCCAGCCCGCAGGAAGCCACAAGGACCGGACCGCGCTGGGCCTCGTGACCGACGCCGAGGAGCGAGGCGCGCTGCGTCCCGGCGAGGGCCGCCCCGTCGTCGAGGCGTCCAGCGGGAACCTGGGCGTCGCCCTGGCGTTCCTCTCGGCCGTGCGCGGCTACCGCTGCACGATCGTCCTGCCAGGCACGGCCGGCGCCACGCACGCCGCCCTGATCCGCGCCTACGGGGCGGAGGTGACGCGCGTCTCCGGCGATCCCGGCATGCGCGGCGCCATCGCTCGGGCCCGTGAGATCGGGGACGCGACGGGCGCGTGGCGCCCGAGCCAGTTCGACAATCCCGCCAACCCGGAGACGCACCGGGCGGTGACCGGTCCCGAGCTGTGGGCGCAGATGCAGGGGCGGATCGACGCGTTCGTGGCCGCAGCCGGAACGGGCGGCACGATCAGCGGCGTCGGGCGCTACCTGAAGAGCCGTGACGCGAAGGTGCGCATCGTGGCCGTCGAGCCGGCGCGCAGCGCGGTTCTGAGCGGCGGCGAGGCGGGAGCGCACGCGATCGCGGGCGCGGGTCCGGGCTTCGTGCCCGCGAACCTCGACGTGGACCTTCTCGACGACGTCGCCGCGGTCCGCGACGAGGATGCGCAGGCGCTCGCGAGCCGGGCGCTGCGCGAGGAAGGGATCTCGCTGGGACCGTCGGCCGGCGCGACGCTGCACGCCGCACTGGCGACGGCGCGCGAGCTGGGACCGGGCAAGGTGGTCGTCGCCTTCGCGTCGGACGGAGCCGAACGCTACCTGCGGCGAACGGACGGTGCCCACGGCGGGAGCTGAGCTCCGCCTCCGTGCCGCCCGCTTCGATGCCGGCCGCTCTCCCGCCGCCCGGCGGGGTCAGTCGTCCGCCACCACCGTGCCCAGGTCGAGCAGGTCGAGCAGCTTGGCGTGCAGCGCCCCGTTGCTGGCAACGATCACGCGCTGGCCCAGCCGGTAGGGCGCGCCGTCGCCGCCCGTGACGGTGCCGCCGGCCTCCTGGACGATCAGCAGACCCGCGGCGACGTCCCACGGGCTGAGCTTCAGCTCCCAGAAGCCGTCCATCTGGCCCGACGCGACGAGGCACAGGTCCAGCGCGGCGGCGCCGGGCCGGCGGACGGCCCGGGTCTTGGGGAGCACGCGGGCGAACACCTCGAGGTTCTCGTGCTGCGTCCCCTCGACGTAGGCGAAGCCGGTTCCCAGCATGGCGCTCATCAGGACCGTCTCGTCGCTGACCGAGATGGGCCGGCCGTTCGCCGTCGCTCCGCGGCCCCGCATCGCCTGGTACAGCACGTCGCGAGGCGTGTCCAGGACGACGCCCAGCTCGATCGCGCCGTTCACCTCGAGCGCGATGGAAACGCAGTAGAACGGGAAGCCGTGCGCGTAGTTCAGGGTGCCGTCCAGGGGATCGACGATCCAGCGGCAGGCGGCCTCGCCCTGCTGGCCCTGCTCCTCGCCCAGGACGACGTGGTCCGGGAACGCGTCCAGCACGATCTCGCGGATGCGGGTCTCGCAGGCGCGGTCGACCTTCGTGACCAGATCGGTCTCGCTGGATTTCGTGCCGATCTCGAGGTCGCCGCCGAGCTGGGCGCGCTGGATGCGGGCCGCCTCCTCGGCAGCGCGGATCGCGACGCGCA
>CAZLQH010000116.1:0-5128 GCA_964561595.1 uncultured bacterium
TACGGGTTCATCCGCTCGGCCGTGCTGCTGCGCGGCAGCAGCTGCAGGAACACCTCGAGGTCGCGCCAGGTCGGCACCAGCTTCTCGACGCCCATCACCGTGATCAGCGTCTCCGGCAGGGTCGTGCACATGCGGCCGTTGCCCTCGGACTCGACCACGCCGATCGTTCCGGTCTCGGCGACCGCGAAGTTCGCGCCGCTGATCCCTACGCTCGCCTCGAGGAAGCGCTCCCGCAGGAAGCGTCGGGCGGCGGCCGCCAGCTGGGCGGGATCGTCGCTGAGCTCGCCCCGGTCCAACTCGAACGCCTCGAGGAACAGCTCGCGGATCTCGGCGCGGTTCTTGTGGATCGCCGGCACCAGGATGTGGCTGGGCTCCTCCTCGGCGAGCTGCACGATCAGCTCCGCCAGGTCGGTCTCGATCGCGACCACGTCGTCCTCGGCCAAGGCCTCGTTCAGGCCGATCTCGTCGGTGGTCATCGATTTGACCTTGACGACTTCGCGCGCACCGGTCTGGGCGACCAGGTCCCGCACGATCCGGTTCGCCTCGCCCGCGTCGCGGGCCCAGTGCACGACGCCGCCCGCGCGCGTCACGCTGGCCTCGAGACGCTCCAGGTAGTGCCCCAGGTTGCGGAGCGTGTGCTCCTTGATCGCCTTGCCGGCCTGGCGCAGCTCCTGCCAATCGGGGGTCTCGGCCGTCACCGCGGCCCTCTTGGCGCGGATCGTCGTCGTCGCCGTGCCCAGGTTGCGGCGCAGCTGACCGTCGAGCAGCGCCTGCGGCGCGGCGCGGTGGAACGGCAGGGGGATCCGGACCGGCTCGTCGCTCATTCGGACGTCCCTCTCGGCACGTGCATCCGACCCGCGGGCGGCAGGCGCCAGGCGGCGATCCCGCCGGCGGCGGTGATCGCGGCGAACACCAGCAGCGTGCCGCCCGACCCCAGCACGCCGGCCGAGACGCCGATCACGGCGCCCATCAGCGTCGCCGCTCCGATCGAGGTGTTCGCGATCGCGACGTAGGTCGGACGCTCGTCCGCGGGCGGCGCGTCGACGAGGTAGGTCTTGCGGCCCAGCCGCACGCCGGCGTAGCCGACGCCGGCCAGCAGGTAGGTCGGCACGTACGCCAGGGGGGTTCGGCCCTCCTCGGGCAGCGCGGCGACGCCGAACGCCCAGGCGACCGCGGCCAGCGCCACCGCTCTTCCGACCGCCATCGTCCGGTGGGCGGCGAGGTCGGCGAACCGCCCCCAGGCGGGGCTCGCCAGGCTGGCAGCCAAGGCGTTGGCCGCCACGAACACGCCCAGCCCGCCCAGGCTGGCGTCGACCTCCTGGCGTCCGAACAGCGTGAGGAACGGCGTGCTCAGCGGAACCGCCAGCAACAGGGCGCGGGCGGCGACGAACGCCCGGAAGCCGGGCTGCTCGCCCAGCAGCCGTACGCCGGCGCGCGCCTCCTGCAGCGCGTTCCGGCCACCGCTCGTCGCGCCGGCATGCTCGCGGATGCGGGCGAACGACGCGGCCGCCGCCGCGAAGCAGGCCGTCGCGCCGATCAACAGCGCCACGTACGGCCAGCGCGCGTCCGCGTCCGCCACCGTGAACCGAAGCGTCAGGCCGGCCCCGACGCCCAGCACGCCGCCGATCGTCGAGCGCCACGCCAGCACGCGGCCACGCCCGCCCTCGGGCACGGTCTTGGCCATCACGTCCTTGAACGCCACCGAGCCCACGCCGCTCGCGACCGAGAACGCCGCCAGGGCCGCCACGATCGCCGCGCCCGCCAGGGCGCCCGAGAGGAACGCGACGGCGGCCGCCATCGCGGCGAGGGCGGCGGTCTGTACCGTCGCGGCGCCGACCCACCAGGGGGCGCGGCGGGGACGGGCCCGGAGCGCGCCCGCGACCGCGAGCTGCGGCAGCAGCGAGCCCGCGTCCTTGACCGGGACCAGCAGCCCGGTCAGCGCGGCGGGCGCGCCCACCGTGGCCAGCACCCACGGCAGCACCGTGCCGGGACTCGCGAGCTGCTCGCCCAGCTTGCTGGCCGCGCCCGAGGCGACGTTCCAGCCGGCGTTGCCGGGCACGACGCGGCAGGCGCTGTCCGGCAGGTCGTCGCACGCGCGCGGCTCGGCCTCTTCGAGCAGCGCGACGCGCAGCCGCTCGGTCACGCCGTCGGGGAGTCCGAGGCCGGCGTCCGGGCGGCTCACGCCGCGTCCGCCTCGGTGCTGGCCAGCACCTGGGCCAGGTGCAGGGTGCGCACCCCCGTGCGCTGCCTGGACAGCCCCCCGCCGACGTGCATCAGGCAGGAGTCGTCGGAGGCGACGACCACCTCCACCTCGGCGTTCAGGACGTCCGCCACCTTGTCCGCCAGCATCGCGGCGCTGACCTCGGGGTTCTTCACGGCGAACGTGCCGCCGAACCCGCAGCACTGCTCCGCGCGCGGCATCTCGCGCAGGCGGATGCCGCCCACCTTGCGCAGCAGCCGCTGCGGGCGGTCGCCGACGTGGAGCATCCGGACCGAGTGGCAGGTCGGGTGGAACGCGACCGCGTGCGGAAAGTACGCGCCGACGTCGTCGACGCCGAGGTCGTCGATCAGGTACTCGGACAGCTCACGCACGCGCGGGACCACATCGTCGACGGAGGCGATCAGGGCGGCGTCGCCGCTCCGCTCCGCCATGCCGGCGTACATGTGGCGAACCGTCGCGACGCACGACGCGGACGGCGCGACGATCGTGTCCGCCCCGCCGAACACGTCGACGAAGCGACGCACCAGCGGGACGACCTCTGCCTGGTAGCCGGTATTGACGTGCATCTGGCCGCAACAGGTCTGGCCGGAAGGGAAGTCCACGTCGACGCCCAGCCGCTCGAGCAGGCGCACCATGGCGACGCCCGTCTCGGGGAAGAGGGTGTCGACGTAGCAGGGGACGAACAGCGAGGCGCGGGGCATGTGGCCCGCACGATAGCGCGAGAGCCGCATGCTTCGGACGCGGTACCGTCCGTTGCGGAGCGTGCCGAGCCGGCCAGGGCACGCCTCGGAACGGAGTGGCGATGCCCGACGACTTCAGCCCGGACGACGTGCCCTTGGACGCCGCGCTCCTGGACGACGCGCTTCTGGACGACGACGTGCGTGCCCATCTCGCTGCGATGGAGGCTGCCGCCGAGCCTCCCGACTGGACGCTGCCGATCGACACGGTGCGCGAGCGCGGTCGCGCCGCGTACGCCCCGCTCCGTCCGACCGCCGTCGGGAAGGTCGAGGAGATCGAGATCCCAGGGACGGGCGGCACGATTCCGGCGCGTGTCTACCGCCCGGCGACGGACGGCCCGCACGGCACGGTGGTGATGCTTCACGGCGGCGGATTCGCGCTGGGCGACTTGGAGACGCACGACGAGGCCGCCCGGAGGACGTGCGCCGGAGCGGACGCGACGGTCGTCTCGGTCGACTACCGCCTGGCGCCCGAGCACCCGTTCCCGGCGGGCGTCGACGACGCCGAGGCGGCGACCCGTTGGACGGCCGAGGCGGCGCACGATCTGGGTGGCGACCCGGAGCGCCTGGTCGTGACCGGCGACAGCGCCGGTGGGAACCTGGCGGCGGTCGTGGCGCGCCGGTTTCGTGACCGTGGCGGTCCCGCGCTGGCGGGGCAGGCGCTGGTGTACCCGGTGACCGACATGCGTCCCGGCGACCGCTGGCCGTCCAGGCGCACCGCCGCGACCGGCTTCGGCCTGACGCGGGAGGCGATGGACTGGTTCGGCCGGCTCTACCTCGCGGAGGAGGCGCATGCGGCGCACCCGGACGCCTCGCCGATCGTCGCGAGCGACCTGTCGGGCCTGCCGCCCGCCTTCGTGCTGACCGCCCAGTTCGATCCGCTGCGTGACGAGGGCGACGCCTACGCGCGGCGCTTGGCGGAGGCCGGCGTCGAGGTCGAGCACCACCTCCTGCCCGGCACGATCCACGGCATCCTCACGAACCCCGTGCGGCTGCGGAGCGGCGAGGTGGCGTGGCGGCTCCTGATCGACTGGATGCGCTCGAAGCTGAGCCGTTGAGCCGCAGGGCGCTCCGACGTCGCCGTCGCGCCGCGCGTCCGTCCGCGGGCAACGTACGTTGAGCGTCATGACCTCCTCACGCCCGTTCGAGCTGGGCCTCTACTCGTTCGTCGAGAACACGCCCGATCCCGCCACCGGCCGGCGTCGTGCTCCAGAAGCGCGCATCCGCGAGCTGCTCGAGGAGGCGCAGCTGGCGGATCGGGTGGGCCTGGACGTGTTCGCGATCGGCGAGCACCACCGCGAGGAGTACCTCGCCTCGGCCCCCGACGTGCTGCTCGCGGCCGCCGCCGCCCGTACCGAGCGCATCCGCCTCAGCAGCGCCGTGACGGTCCTCAGCTCCGACGATCCGGTGCGCGTGTTCCAGCGCTTCGCGACCCTCGACCTGATCTCGGGCGGACGCGCCGAGATCCTGGCGGGCCGGGGCTCGTTCGTCGAGTCGTTCCCGCTCTTCGGCTACGACCTGCGCGACTACGAGGCGCTGTTCGAGGAGAAGCTCGAGCTGCTCGCGAAGCTACGCCACCAGACGCGGATCGACTGGACGGGCCGGCACCGCGCGTCCCTGCCGGGCCTGGACGTGCATCCCAGGCCCATCCAGGATCCCCTGCCGCTCTGGGTCGCCGTCGGCGGGACCCCGGCCTCGTCGCTGCGGGCGGGCCGGCTGGGCCTGCCCCTCGCGCTGGCGATCCTGGGCGGCCAGCCGGCACGCTTCGCGCCGCTCGCGCGCATCTGGCGCGACGCGGCCAGCGAGGCCGGTCACGACGCGGACGCGCTGCCGATGAGCCTGAACCTGCACGGCTTCGTCGCGGACGACCTGGACACGGCGATCGAGCAGTGGACCCCGTCCGCCGCCGTGCTGATGGACCGCATCGGCAAGGAGCGCGGCTGGCCGCCGTACGGCCGCCGCCAGGTCGAGCGCGACGCCCGACCGGACGGCGCGCTGCTGATCGGCGATCCGGAGCAGGTGGCCCGGAAGATCCTGGCCCACCACGCCGTGTTCGACCACGACCGGGTCCTGATCCAGTTCACGGTCGGAAGCATGCCGCACGAGCAGGTGCTGCACGCGATCGAGCTGTACGGGACGAAGGTCGCGCCGATCGTGCGGGAGGAGGTCG
>CAZLQH010000117.1:0-5125 GCA_964561595.1 uncultured bacterium
CCTCGTCGGTGATCAGGTGGATCCCGCGCGGGCGCGGGCGCAGCGTGAGCTCGGTGCGCGTCATGCTCATGACTCCAGGCTAGCGCGCCTCGGCCAGCACCGTCCCCAACGCCGCGCGCCCCTCGGCCTCCAGGGCCGCGTCGTCGTGCCGGGCCGCCCAGCCGATCGTCGCGACGGCGTCCAGCGTCCGCAGGCCCACGAGCCACGGTGCGTCCGGATCGGCCGGACCGCCTGCCGCGCGGTAGCCGGCCACGAACGCGGCACGCAGGTCGGGACGGGCCGTCCAGACGCGCGACGCCAAGCGCGCCAGGTCGGCCTCCGCCAGGTCGGCGCGCGCGTGCTCGAGGTCCAGCGCGGCGATCCAGCGGCCGCCCTCGACCAGCCAGTTTCGGGGCGTGAAGTCGCGGTGGCACGGCACGCGCGGACGCTCCGCGAGCATCGGCACGGTCGCTGCCAGCAGCGCATCGACCGTCCGCAGCGTGGGCGGTTCCAGGACCGCCGAGGCCCGACGCACGGCCGTGCCGACCCGCCTTCGGTACGCGTCCATCAGCGGGAGCGGATCGGCGCCTGCCGCGTCCGGCGGAAGACGGTGCAGGCGGGCCAGCCACCGGCCGGCCGCCGCATGCACCGAGGGAGCCGCAGTGTCGGGAGCCGTGCGGCCGGGGAGCGCCTCCAGCAGGATCGCTCGCGGCGGCGCGTCACGTACGGCCAGCAGGCGCGGGATCTCCGGGACGAGCCCGGGACCCCACGCGCGGTAGGCGGTCGCCTCGCGCCGATGCTTGCCCGTCGTGTCGTGCAGCTTCAGCACCGCACGGCCGCCGTCCTCGAGGCCGATCTCCAGCACCGAGGGCGGACGCGACGTCCACGACAGTTCGCGGACGGTCGTCGGCGGGGCGCCCAGCGCGTCGCCGACGAAGGTCAGGAGGGTGCGGTCCAGGAACGTACGGTCCGTCATCGCCTGTGCTACCCTACCCAGTCGGGCGACGCGGCCGAGATCGTTCTATTCCGTATCCGGTCGGGTTCCGCGCGAATTTGAAGGGAGCACGACTCATGGCCATCGACGCCGCAATGAAGCAGGACATCGTCACCAAGTACGGCAAGGACGACACGGACACCGGATCGACGCGTGTCCAGATCGCCCTGCTCACCACCCGCATCCTCGAGCTCTCCCAGCATCTGCAGCGCAACAAGAAGGATCACCACGGCCGCCGCGGCCTGCTGGTGATGGTCGGCAAGCGCAAGCGGCTGCTGAGCTACCTGGAGAAGACCGATTTCGAGGGCTACAAGAGCCTGATCGCAGATCTCGGCCTGCGTCGCTGAGCCGGTGACGCCGGGCCGCCACGCAGCTCAGGCCCTCAGGCGCCCTCGGGCGACCGTCGCGGCGGGATGGCCATGCGCCGTCTCGCCGCGGCTCCATGACCCCCGCGCGACGACCGCCGTGGCGGCGCGTCTCGCGTTGCCGTGCCGTCTATCTTGATCGCCGACCGGCGTATCGGTCGGAGCCCGGAACATCCGGCGAAGGAGATTTCGTGAACATTCCCGAAGGAAAACGCTACGTCACGCAGCTAGGCGGGCGCGAGCTCGTCATCGAGACCGGCAAGTACGCCAAGCAGGTGTCCGGCAGCGTCACCGTGCGCTACGGCGACAGCCTGGTCCTCGTCACCGCGCAGATGCAGGACGATCCCAAGCCGATCCCGTTCCTGCCGCTCACCGTCGACTACGAAGAGAAGCACTACGCGATCGGCAAGATCCCCGGCTCGTTCCTGCGCCGGGAGGGGCGTCCCGGCACCCAGGCGACGCTGAACGCCCGCATCACCGACCGGCAGATCCGCCCGCTGTTCCCGAAGCAGCTCCGGAACGAGACGCAGGTCATCATCACCGTGCTGTCGGCCGATCAGGAGAACGATCCGGCCCCGCTGGGCGCGATCGGCGCGTCCGCCGCGCTCGCGATCAGCGACATCCCGTGGAGCGGTCCGACGGCGTCCCATCACGTGGGCTACCTGAACGGCGAGTACGTGATGGCGCCGACCTTCCAGCAGCTCGACGAGAGCGCGATGCACCTCACCGTCGCGACCAGCAAGGACGCCGTCCTGATGGTCGAGGCGTCCGCCGACGAGCTGCCCGAGGCGACGATGGTGGGCGCGATCGAGTTCGCGCAGCGCGAGCTCGCGCCCGTGATCGAGACGATCGAGCGGATGCAGGCGGAGCTGGGCCAACCCAAGAAGTCGTTCGTTCCGGCCATGGAGATCTCGGCGGAGGACGTTGCGACCGTCACCCGCGCCGCGGAGGCGGCCGGGCTCGAGGACGCGTTGCTGACCGAGGGCAAGCACGAGCGCTCCGAGGCCGTCAAGGCGCTGCGTGACCGCGTCCTGGACGACCTGATCCCCGATCCGGACGCCGAGGGCGCGGACCAGCGCAGGAGCGAGCTCAAGGCGGCGTTCGGCAAGGCCGAGGCCGGCGTGATGCGCCGGATGGTGCTGGACCGCAAGGTGCGCAGCGACGGCCGGCGCCCCGACGAGATCCGGCCGATCTGGATCGAGACCGGCGTGCTGCCGATGGCGCACGGCTCGGCCGTGTTCACGCGCGGCGAGACGCAGGTGCTGTCGGTGTCGACGCTGGGCACCGGGCGCGACAACCGCCTGGTGGACGACCTGGGCCTCGAGAGCACCGAAGAGTTCATGCTGCACTACAACTTCCCGCCCTACTCCACCGGCGAGGTCAAGCGGCTGTTCGGGACCTCGCGGCGCGAACAGGGCCACGGCAACCTGGCGCGGCGCGCCGTCGCCCGTCAGCTTCCCCCTCAGGAGGAGTTCCCCTACGTCATCCGCTCCGTCGGCGAGACGCTCGAGTCGAACGGCTCGTCGTCGATGGCGACGGTGTGCGCGACCAGCCTGTCGCTCATGGACGCGGGCGTGCCGATCAAGGCGCCCGTCGCGGGCATCGCGATGGGGCTCGTCATGGACGGCGACCGCTACGAGATCCTGAGCGACATCCTGGGCAGCGAGGACGCCCTGGGAGACATGGACTTCAAGGTCACCGGCACCGCGAACGGCGTCACGGCGCTGCAGATGGACATCAAGGTGCAGGGCATCACCGCCGAGGTGATGAACCGCGCGCTGGACCAGGCGCGCGAGGGACGGCTGCACATCCTGGGCCTGATGCGCGAGGCGCTTCCCGCGCCACGCGCCGAGCTGGCCGCACGCGCTCCGCGGATCGAGACGGTCCAGATTCCGAGCGACAAGATCGGAACGGTCATCGGGCCTGGCGGCAAGCAGATCCGCGAGCTCGAGGCGCTGGGCGCCAAGGTCGAGATCGAGGAAGACGGTCGCGTCCGCATCTACACCGACGACGGCGCCGTCGCGAACGAGGTCAAGCGCCGCATCGAAGCGCTCACCGAGACGCCCGAGGTCGGCAAGGTGTACCAGGGCAAGGTCGCCAAGATCGTCGACTTCGGCGCGTTCGTGAACCTCTTCCCCGGCACGGACGGGCTGCTGCACATCAGCCAGATCGCCGAGGGGCGCGTCGAGAACGTGTCCGAGCACCTCAAGGAAGGCCAGCCGCTCGAGGTCAAGATCAACGCGATCGACGACCGCGGCAAGATCGACCTGGTCCGTCCCGAGCTCGAAGGCGTGGTCGCACCGCGTCCTCCGCGTCGGGCCGGCGGCCCTGGCGGCGGCGGACGTCGGGACGAGCGCGGCGGCCGCGGCGGCGGCGACCGCGGACCCCGGGGCCGATGACCCGCGCGGGGGTCGGCTCGCCGGCCCCCGCTCCACTCCGTGCACGCGCCGCCCGAGTAGCGACTCCGCCTTCGGCGACGGGCGACGTGCACCCCTGCGAGATGCGGCCCCGACCACGACCCGTACCGATCGTGCGGGTGCGCCGCGTACCGAGAACACGAGGAATCCATGGCACGTAAGAGCGAGAAGCGCCTCCGCATCATCCCGTTCGGCGGGATGGGCGAGATCGGCAAGAACATGTTCGCGTTCGAGTACCAGGACGAGATCCTGATGGTCGACGGCGGACTCGCCTTCCCCGACGCCGACATGCTGGGCGTCGACATTCTCGTCCCCAAGATCGACTGGGTCGTCGAGAACGCGAAGCGCATCAAGGGCTGGGTCTTGACCCACGGCCACGAGGACCACATCGGCGGCCTGCCCTACATGCTGAAGCAGCTCCCCAAGAAGATCCCGATGTACGGCGCGAAGCTCACGCTGGGCCTCCTGCGCGGCAAGTTCGAGGAGTTCAAGCTGCGCGAGAGCGACGTCGACCTGCGCGAGATCACGCCGGACGACCGGATCAAGATCAGCAACTTCTTCACCGTCGACTTCTTCCGCATGACCCACTCGATCCCCGACAACAGCGGCCTGATCATCCACACGCCGCTGGGCCGGGTCGTGCACAGCGGCGACTTCAAGCTGGACTACCACCCCGCCGACGGCAAGACCAGCCACCTGGCGAAGATCGCCGCCGCCGGCGCGGAGGGCGTGCTGTTGATGCTGTCCGACTCGACGAACGGCGAGCGCCCGGGCTTCACGCCCAGCGAGCGCGACGTGATGATGGCGGTCGACGACCTGGTCGGCAAGTCGCCGGGCCGGGTCATCGTGACGACGTTCTCGAGCCACGTGCACCGGCTGCAGAACTTCATCCGCGTCGCCGAGAAGTACGATCGCCGGGTCGCGGTCGAGGGCCGGTCGATGATCAAGAACACCAAGATCGCGCACGACCTGGGCTACCTCGAGACGAAGCGTCCGATCCTGTCGATGGATCAGCTCTCCGAGCTTCAGGACGACAAGGTCATGGTGCTCGCCACCGGCAGCCAGGGCCAGCCGATGGCGGCGCTGTCGCGCCTGGCGTCCGGCACGCACCGCAAGCTGAGCCTGCAGAAGAACGACACGATCATCATGTCGTCGAACCCCATCCCGGGGAACGAGGAGGCGGTGAACCGCGTCGTGAACCAGCTGTACGAGCGCGGCGTGCGCGTGCTGTACCCGCCCAAGTACAAGGTGCACGCCTCGGGCCACGGCAGCCAGGAGGAGCTCAAGCTGATCCTGGACCTGGCCCGGCCCAAGTTCTTCATCCCCTGGCACGGCGAGCCGCGCCACCAGGTGAACCACGCCTGGCTGGC
>CAZLQH010000118.1:0-5104 GCA_964561595.1 uncultured bacterium
GAGGAGCGTGCCCGCGTCTGGCGCCTGTTCATGGCAGGCGCCGCGCACCAGTTCGCGCGCGGCCGCCTGTCGGTGCATCAGGTGCTTCTGGGCCGTCCCGACGAGGACGGTCACGTCGAGATTCCGCCGACGCGCGACGACCTGTACGCCTAGCGCCCGGCGTGCCTAGCGCGACGCTTCGGCGGTCGCGCCCCACACGGCGTTGGCGACGACCTCGGCGTCCTCGACGAGCTTCCCGACCGCGATGCCGCGGTAGGCGTTGCCCGCCAAATGAACGCCGGGGAGCTCGCGGAGCCGCACCTGGATCCGGTCCAGCCGTGCTTGGTGGCCCATGACGTATTGCGGGATCCCGCGCTCCTGACGACCGACCCAAGAGCGCAGCGGCGCGCCTGCCGGGCCGTCGACGAGGCCCCAGGCCCGATCGACCGCGGTTCGGGCGATGCGCTCCACCTCGTCGTCGCTCATGGCGTCGATCGGGGGGCCGGCGACGCCGCCCAGGATGGCACGCACCAGCACGGCGCCTTCCGGTGCTCGGTGCGGGAACACGTTCGACTCGACGAGCACCCCCAGAACGTCCACGTCCTCGCCGGGGGCGACCAGGAAGCCGAATCCGTCGGGCGGCGTACGGAACGCATCCGCTCGGAACCCCATCGCCACCATGGCGATCGTGCCGGAGGGGATGCCCGACAGCTCGCGTGCCGCCTCCGGACCGGCCGAGGCCAGCAGCTCCGCCGCAGGACGCGGCGGCACCGCGAGGACGACCGCGTCGAAGGGCGGGGACACGCCGTCGGGACCGGTGAGCAGGTAGCCGCCGGCGTTCGGATCGACGGACAGCTCCGACGCGGGCATCGAGGTCCGCACGGCGTCGCCGAGATCGTCGGCCAAGGCGTCGATGATCACGTTCATGCCGCGGCGGAAGCTCCACGTCGTCTTGCGCTCCTGCATCCGCTCCCGCGTCCCGGCGATGCCGGCGACGACCAGCGAGCGGTGGTCGCGCTCCATCTGCCGCATCACCGGGAACGCGGCGTCGACGGAGAGCTCGTGCGCGTCGCCTCCGTAGACGCCCCGCACCATCGTGCCCAGCAGGATCTCGGCAGCCTCGGGACCGATGTGGCGCGCCGCGTAGTCGAACACGGTTTCCTCGTGATCGACGCGCTGAGCCAGGAACGGCTCCGCCAGGATGCGGAACCGCCCCTCGGGACTGAGCGGCTCGAACTCCAGCAGGGAGATCGGTCCGCTGGGCATCATGTGCAGGCGGCCGCCGTGGAACACGTAGCGGCGGTTGGCGGCGGGATTGGCGTGCACCTGCTCGTCCTCGAGCCCCAGACGCGCCACCAGCTCGGCGTTCGGACCCACGCCGGACCGGAACGCGTTCGCGGCCCACTCGATCAGGAACCCGTCCTCGATCACCGTCCGTAGCTGGCCTCCGGGACGGTCCGATGCCTCCCAGACCTCGAGCTCCAGCGCCTCGCCGCGCTCCTGAGCGTGCCGGCGAATCGCGTGGGCCGCCGTCAGGCCGCCGAGGCCCGCGCCCACGACCGCCACGCGGCGCGGCGCGTGGCCTCGGCGCGGGCGGGTTCCTTCCGTCGGTACGCTCATGGGCACTCCCGTCCGCGCGCTTCAGATGAAGAGCGTCTGCGCTCCCTCGGAGATGTCGAGGAACTCCGTCGCGCTGATGATCCCCTCGACGCCGTCGTACAGGTCGTCCTGGGTCAGCTTGTTCATGTCGGCCGACATGCGGCACGCCCACAGGTGCCCGCCCGCCTCGGTGATCATCTGCAGGAACTCGGGCACGGCAGGCACGTCCAGCTCGGCGATCTGCTTCCGCATCATCCGGGTGGCGACGCCCTGCATGCCGGGCAGGCCGGAGACAGCGGTCGGCATGTGCGTGGCGGGGTTCGCGACCGGGCTGAACTGCAGGTGCTCCATCGTCTTCTTGTTGATGATCTCGTAGCCCCAGAAGGTGAAGAAGAGGTGCGTCTCGATCCCCTCGCCCAGCGCGGCGTTCGCCAGGATCAGCCCTGGGTACGCCATGTCCAGCGAGCCTTTGGAGCAGATGATGCACAGCTTGCGGTCGGGACCGTCGTCGAACGATGGCACGGGACGCGGCGTCGTCATGCGGGTCTCCTAAGGCGTCACACGCAGCCGACGGGCTTGGGCACGCCGGCGACGTAGGCGATCTTCTTCGCGGGCTTCTTCGGGAACAGCACGAACAGACGCTTCAGCGGCACCCCTCCCACGGTCGAGATGCGGCGCAGCGTGGGGGTGACGCCCTCGGCCGCGAAGTCGTCGCGGACGAACCGGATCACCTCGAGATGCTCCTCGCCGAGCGTGACGCCGATGTCGCCCGCGAGCTCGGCGGCGACGTCCTCGTCCCACTCGCCGTACTCCGTGAGGAACCCCTCGTCGTTCACGTGGACGGTCCGTCCGGCGATGGTGGTCAGCATCGTGCGGTCCTTTCGCCCAGGCGCGGCGTCAGCGCATGCCCCGGATCGTCTTGAGCAGCAGCAGGACGTTGTCGCCGATCATGGTGACGCCCTCCCGGTCGAAGTCCTGCACGATGCGGTCGACGACCTCGGCGCTGGCGCCGAGCACCTCGCCGTAGCCGCGTCGCTGGAGGCTGTCCAGCTGCGTCGTCGCGCCGTTCATGGCCTGCCGCAACAGCGGCGTCATGTCGCGGGCGAACTCGTCGATCGCTTCCCACCGTTCGCGCGAGCGACGGCTCTCGGCCGCGATCTCGGCCAGCTGCCGCTCCATCCGTGCGAGCTGCGCCTGGAGCGCCGCGACGTCCGGCGCGTCCGGCTTCGCCGCTTCGGCCGCCGCTGCGTCCGTGGCGTCGGTCGTCGGTACGGTCGGGCGCTCCACGGGACCGTTCATCGCACCGCTCCGGGAACCTCGGACGCCTGGGGCGTCATGGGCCTCTCGTCCACCTTGCCGGCCATCGTCATCTCGGGCGAAAGGGGAACGTCCCGCCCGTGCAGCAGCAGGTGCCAGTACGTCCACTTGAACATCATCTTGCCGGCGTGGTTCATGGCCGTCTCCTCGAGGAGCGCGAAGGGGCCGACGCTGGGCAGCGGGTAGCGGCCGGGCAACGGCTGCGTATCGTAGTTGTAGTCCAGCAGGAGCGCCTTGCCGTTCCCGGACTCGACGAAGCAGCTCACGTGGCCGTCGTAGCGGTGGGGCATCGGACGGCCGGCGGCGTGCTCGACGAAGTTCTCCGTGAACACGTCGACCGAGAAGTGAACGCCCGATCCGGCCTTCGAGATCGGCAGGTCCGCGGCGTCGCCCAGCGCGAACACGTTGGGCCAGCGCCGCGACCGCAGCGTCCCGGGGTCGACCGGCACGTGGTTCAGCTCGTCCCCCATGCCGCTGCGACCGACGGCGTCGGCTCCCATGTTCACGGGAACGGTGACCAGCAGATCGAACGGGACCTCGCGCTCGTCGTACGAGATCACGGTCTTGGCGGCGTCGTCGATGCGCTCGACGACGAAGTCGGTCTCGACCGTGATCCCCCGGCTGCCGAGCATGCCGGCCAGGCGCTGGGCCGCGACCGGCGTCGTGAAGGCGCCGTCGAGCGGGGTGACGTAGACCAGCTCGACGTCGTCGCGCACGCCCAGCTCCCGGAAGTGCGCGTCGGCGAGGAACAGCAGCTCCAGCGGCGCGACGGGGCACTTGATCGGCATCTCGCTCACGTGGACGACGAACCGTCCGGCCCGGAACCCGGTCAGCGCCTCGGCCAACGCCTCGGCGCCCTCCAGCGTGTAGAAGTCGTGGATGGTCCGGCGCCACTCGGGGCCCAGCATGCCGGGCGTCTGGTCGGGGCGCGGCTGGGTGCCGGTCGCGACGATCAGCTGGTCGTACGCCAGCTCGCGGCCGCCTTCGAGGGTGACCGTGCCGAGCTCGGGGTCGATCGCGTCGACCTCGCCGAGCACCAGCTCGACGCCGTCGGGCACGAAGCGCGTCCGTGGCCTCACCACGTCGTCACGGCGGTAGATCCCGAACGGGATGAACAGGTAGCCGGGCTGGTAGTGGTGCTCGTCGTCCTGGTCGACCAGCGTGATGCGCCACTCGGAGGACGCCAGCCGGGGTCGCAGCTTGTTGGCCACCATCGTCCCTGCGCTACCGGCGCCGAGCACGAGCAGATGCTTCATCGGGCCCTCCTCGCACGCCGCCCCGAGCGGGCGGCACGTGGAGACGATGACGCACCCGGGTCGCGGCTGGAAGGGTGGAACGTCCCCGCCCGAAGCGTGCCGGCCACCGCGTAGAGCCTGCGGGGACGGGCCCCGGGCGGGTCGCAGTCAGTACCGCAGGTCTCGAACCTCGTACGTGACCGTCCGCTCGCCCAGCGGCACGCGCACGCTGTCGCCCACGCGAAGCCCCAGCAAGCGTCGGCCCAGCGGCGAGACGTCGCTGATCCGCATCACGTCGTCCGCCGAGGCGGACGCGTCGGGCGCCTCGACCAGCTGCAGCGTCGTCTCGTCGTCGCTCCCCTGCTGCACGACCGTCACGACCGCCCCCAGCTCGACCGTCGACGACGTCTTGCCGGCGGGCAGGAGGCGCGCGTGGGCCAGCGTCGCCTCCAGCCGATCCACGGCGTCGGCCAGCCGCGCCTTCTCCAGACGCGCGTCGCGCAGCGTGATCGCGTCGGTGTCGCACGTGCACGCCATCTGCTCGCGAAGGAACGCGTCCACGTCCGAGAGTCGCTCCCGCTCGCGACCCAGCTCTCGCTCCAGGCGGTCCCGGCCTTCCTGCGTCAATCGCACCATCGTCGCTCCTTCCGCTGGCTGTCCCCCACGGGGCACGGACCCGCACGCCCGGGCAGTGTAGTGTCCGCCGGGCGCACGGAACGTCGGCGCTGGCACGGTGCCGTGCAGACAGGCTGCTACGCTTGGAGCATTGGCGCCCAGCTGCACGCGCCAGGAATCGGGTCGCGAGATTCGCTCGCGACCTTGGAACCGAAAGGACGGAGGCGATCATGCGTACGATTGCGAAGCTGATCCTCGCGGCGAGCCTGCTGGCGTCGGGCAGCGTGCTGGCGCAGGCGACCGGGGAGACCGTCTACCAGGCCAACTGCGCTTCGTGCCATCAGGCGAACGGCCAGGGC
>CAZLQH010000119.1:0-5073 GCA_964561595.1 uncultured bacterium
CGTCGCGTCGAGGCGGCGGCCACGAACGTCGGCTACGTGCCGCACCCCCAAGCGCGCACCCTCCGGACCGGCCGCAGTCGGACCCTCGGGGTGTTGCTGCCCGACCTCGGCAATCCGTACTTCCCGGCGCTCCTGCGCGCGGTCTGCGCGGCCGCCAGCGAGGCCGGCTACGGCACGCTGGTCGCCGACGCCGGAGGCACGCCCGAGGGCGAGCGGCCGGCCCTCGAGCTGCTGGCGGCGCAGCGGGTCGACGGCGTGGTGTGGGCCCCCCGCGACGCGCCGGGCCGGCCGCCGGACCTTCCGACGGTCACCGTCGACCGCACCGCCGGCGGCTGCGACGGGGTGGCGGCCGATCACCGCGAGGCCGGCCGACTGGTGGCCCGTCACCTGCTGGCCGCGGGTCGGAGGCGACCGGTCGTGCTGCACGGTCCCGCGCGGCTGCAGAGCGCACGCGAGCGTTCGGAGGGGTTCCGCGAGGCGTGGACGGGGGAGCTGGCGTTCGAGGCCGAGGTCCCGTTCGACCATCGCCTTCCGGCCGAGGTGCGCCGTGCCCTGGCCGATGCCGAGACGTCCTACGACGCCGTGGCCTGCGCCAACGATGCCGTCGCGCTCGGCGTCCTGCGCCTCCTGCGCCGCAGCGGTCGGCGCGTGCCGGACGACGTCGCCGTCGTCGGCGTCGACGACATCGCCTTCGCCGAGCTGGCCGAGCCCGCCCTCACCACCGTCAGGCAGCCGCTCGAGGCTCTCGGCCGCGAGGCGGTGCGCCTGCTGATCGAGCGGATCGACGGGCAGGCCGGGCCACCGCGCCAGCTGACCCTGCCGGTCCGGCTGATCGTGCGCGGCTCCAGCCCCGAGATCGAGACCCGCATGGCGAGGTGCCTCTGATGCTCGAGATGCGCGGCATCGGCAAGCGGTTCGGCGGCGTGGTGGCGCTGCGCGACGTCGACTTCGAGCTTCGCGCCGGCGAGGTGCACGCCTTGGTGGGTGAAAACGGCGCGGGCAAGTCGACGCTGATGAAGATCCTGTCGGGCGTGCAGCCGCCCAGCGAAGGCGAGATCGTGTTCGAGGGGCGGCCGGTGGCGTTCCGCGGCGTGCACGAAGCCCAAGCCGCCGGGATCGCGATGGTGTACCAGGAGCTCGCGCTGGTTCCGCATCTGAGCGTGGCCGAGAACCTGTTCCTCGGCCGGCTGCGTCCTTTGGTGCGCCACCGCGAGCTGGTCGAGCGCTCGGGCGAGCTGCTGGCCGAGGTCGAGCTCGACGTCGATCCGCGTCGAACGGTCGCATCGCTTCCGATCGGCGAGCAGCAGCTCGTCGAGATCGCCAAGGCGCTCGGCCGGCGGAGCCGCGTGCTCGTGCTCGACGAGCCGACCGCCGCGCTGTCGTCGCAGGAGAGCGACCGGCTGTTCGCCATCCTGCGACGACTCCGCCAGGGCGGTACCTCGCTCGTCTACATCTCGCACCGGCTCGAGGAGGTGTTCGCGCTCGCGGACCGCGTCACGGTGCTCCGCGACGGCGGCCGCGTCGCCACCCACGTGCTGGCCGAGGTCGATGGCGAACGGATCGTGCGCGACATGGTCGGGCGCGAGGTCGCCCGCTTCGGTCGCGCCAGCACGCGGCGGGAAACGGTCCGGGCCCGCTTCGACTACGGCGGAGCCGACCTGGCCAGAAACCAGCTGACCCTCCACGAAGGCGAGGTGACCGGCGTGGCCGGCGTCGCCGGTTCGGGCCGGAGCCGGCTCTGCCGGACGCTGTACGGGGCCGAGGGAGAGGCGAGCCTCGACGACGTGCCGGTCCGTTCGCCGCGCGCCGCGCTCGAGCGGGGGCTCGCCTACGTCCCCGAGGACCGCAAGGGCGAGGGCCTGTCGCTGGTCGCCAGCGTGCAGGCGAACCTGGCCCACGCCGTGCTTCCGCGCCTGTCGCGCGTCGGACTGATGCGGCCGGGGGCCGAGCGCGCCAACGCCATGACCTGGACGCGCCGTCTGGGCATCCGCCCCCCGGATCCCGAGCGAGAGGTCGCCACCCTGTCCGGCGGCAACCAGCAGAAGGTCGTCGTGGGCAAGGGACTCGCGGCCGAACCGCGCGTGCTGCTGATGGACGAGCCGACCCGGGGCGTCGACGTCGGTGCGCGTACCGAGCTCTACGAGGTGCTCGACGACCTCGCCGGCCGCGGCCTATCGCTGCTGCTCGCGTCCAGCGACACCGACGAGCTGATCCAGCTGTGCGACCGCATCCTGGTGTTCCGCCACGGAGCGGTCGCGACGATTCTGCACGCTCCTTTCGACCGCGAGGAGGTGGTCGCCCATGTCACCGGCGCGCGTGCGGTGGCGTGAGCTGCTGGCCCGTTTCGGGCTGGTGCTCGCGCTTCTCGCCCTGATCTTGGCGCTGTCGCTGCTCTCGGACCGCTTCCTGTCGGTCCCCAACCTGCTCAACGTCTTGCGGCAGATCTCGATCAACGCCCTGATCGCCTTCGGGATGACCGCGGTGATCCTGGGCCGCGGCATCGACCTGTCGGTCGGCTCGCTGCTGGCCTATGTCGGCGTCGTCACGGCGACGCTGGCCGTCTCGGGCCTGCCGGCGTGGCTGGCCATCGTCGCCGGCCTGGCGCTCGGTGCGACGCTCGGCGCGCTCAGCGGGCTGTTCGTCGCCTACGCCGGCATCGCGCCGTTCATCGTCACGCTGGCGGGTCTCACGATCTTCCGCGGCATGGCGCTGGCCTTCACCGACGGTCGGCCGGTCACCGGCCTGCCGCCGCTGTTCGCCGAGATCGGCTACGGCACCTTTCTCGGGTTGCCGATGCCGGTCTGGATCCTGCTGGCGTTTCTCGTGCTCACGCGCCTTCTGCTGCGGCACACGGCGCTGGGCCGTGCGATCTACGCGATCGGCGGCAACGAGGAGGCCGCCCGCCTCGCCGGGATCCCGGTCCGCCGGGTGACCGCGTTCACCTACGCCTTCAGCGGGTTCGCCGCCGCCCTCGCGGCGGTCGTGCTGACCGGACGCCTCAACTCGGCCCAGCCGACCGCCGGGGTGATGTTCGAGCTCGACGCCATCGCGGCGGTCGTGGTCGGCGGCACCTCGCTGTTCGGCGGCCGGGGCGGGGTGTTCGGCACGTTGGTCGGTGCTCTCATCATCGGCGTGATCAACAACGGCATGAACCTGTTGAACGTTCCGAGCTTCTACCAGCAGATCGTGAAGGGAGGGGTGATCCTGGCCGCGCTGCTCATCGACCGCATCCTGACCGCCCGGAGGACCTGACACATCGACCGACGCGGGCGCCGAGCCGGCGTCCGGAAACGGAGTTCCCATGCGCAGACTGATCATGACCCTCGCCGCCCTTCTCGCCAGCGCCGTCTTGGCGCAAGGCACCGTGGGCTTGTCGCTATCGACCCTCAACAACCCGTTCTTCGTCACCCTGCGCGACGGCGCGCAGGCCGCGGCCGACGAGGCCGGCGTCGAGCTGCTCGTCACCGACGCGCAGGACAGCGTCAGCACCCAGGTCTCGGACATCGAGGACCTGATCGTTCGCGGCGTCGACGTGCTGATCATCAACGCCACCGACTCCGCCGCCGTGGTGCCGGCCGTGATGCAGGCCAACGCGGCGGGCATCCCCGTCATCGCGGTCGATCGCGGCATCGACGGAGGGCGCCTCGCCTACTACGTCGCGTCCGACAACGCCGCGGGCGGTCAGGCTGCGGCGGCGTTCATCTGCGACCGCCTCGGTGGAACCGGCGACGTGGTCGAGCTCGAGGGCATTCCGGGAACCACCGCCGCCCGCGCTCGCGGCGCCGGCTTCAACGCCTACCTGAGCGAGTCGTGCACCGACCTTCGCGTGGTGGCTCGCCAGACCGCGAACTTCAACCGCGCCGAGGGCTTGAGCGTGATGGAGAACATCCTGGTGGCGCAGCCCGAGATCGACGCGGTGTTCGCGCACAACGACGAGATGGCGCTCGGCGCTCTGCAGGCCATCCAGGCCAGCGGTCGCGACATCCTGGTGGTGGGCTTCGACGCGACCGACGACGCCCGCGCCGCGGTGGAGCGCTGCGAGATGGCCGCGACGGTGGCGCAGCTGCCCGACGAGCTGGGCGCTACCTCGGTCGAGCTGGCCGCCGATCTCGTCGCCGGCGAGCCGGTCCCGGCCGAGGTCGTGGACGTGGCCGTCCCGCTCGAGCTGGTCACCAACCCGGCCTGCGACTGAGGCCGCGATGAAGGCCGCCGGCCTGCTTCACGCCGAGCTCTCGCGGCTCGTCGCCTCGCTCGGTCACGGCGATACGCTCGTCGTCGGGGACGCCGGTCTACCGGCGCCCCCCGGCGTTCCGGTCGTCGATCTGGCGATCGCGCCGGGCCTGCCTAGGCAGGCCGCGGTGCTGGCGGCGATCGTGGCCGAGCTCGTGGTCGAGCGCGGCTTCGCCAACGCCGAGCAGCCCGGCGCCGCGCCGGACGCTTCCGCCGCGTTGGAGGCCGCTTGGCCGCAGGGCGTGCCGCTCGAGCGGATCGACCACGATGCGCTCAAGCAGCGGTCGCGCTCCGCGCGCGCGATCGTTCGTACCGGCGAGTTCACGCCGTACGCCAACGTCATCCTGGTGGCCGGCGTGCCGTTCTGAGCGTCCACGACGGACGGCGACGTCGCCCCCGACCCCCGGGTCGGGGGCGACGTCGTGCCGCCCTGGCCGTCGTGCTCGCCGGCGCGCCGGTCGGAGCAGCGGCCGCCGCCGTGCGGCCGCCGCCGTTCTTCTCGTGAGGGACGGGTCGGGAGCGGAGCCGCTCGAAGGCGCGAAGCCTGGGGTTGACACGGTCCGAGACGGGGGTATACACTTATTTTTGCCGCTCGAGAGAGAGGCGCGAACGATGACAAGCGAAGACGAAGCGAGACATCCGCGCTCGAACCGTCGATGCAGACCGTCCTGGTCGATCGATCTCGAGCGTAGAGCAAGAACGGATTTCGATCCGATCTTGCGTGTCATTGACTCTTAGTACTTGCGACCGAAAAGGTTACGTTACTAAGGGCGCACGGTGGATGCCTAGGCACTCGAACCGATGAAGGACGTGGCTACCTGCGATAAGCCTCGGTGAGCTGGA
>CAZLQH010000120.1:0-5028 GCA_964561595.1 uncultured bacterium
ATCGACTACCGGCCGTGCCTGGACCACCTGTTGAGGCCGGGCGCGTGACGGCCCGACCCCGCGTGCTCGTCACCACCAGCCGGGAGGCGCGCGAGACGCCGCTTCGCCGGATCGACGCGCTCACCGGCCACAACTACGTCGACGCGCTGGTCCGTACCGGCCTGCTGCCGACCTTGGCGCCCACCCTGCCGGCCGAGCTTGCCGCGGCGGCGCTGGACGGGGTGGACGCGTTGGTGCTCAGCGGCGGGGTGGACGTTGGTCCGGCGCTGTTCGGCCAGGCGCCCAGCCTGGGACTGGGCGTCGTGGACGCGGAGCGCGACGCGTTCGAGCTGGCCCTGTACGCCGTCGCTCGGGACCGGGGCCTACCGGTGCTCGGCATCTGCCGCGGGATCCAGCTCGTGGCGGTGGCCGGGGGCGGCACGCTGCATCAACACCTCCCGGACGTTCCCGGCACGCATCAGCACGAGCAGCGCGACCGCGGTGGCGATCCGTCGCATCGCGTGACGCTCAGCGCGCCCTCCGCGCTGGCGGATGCGTTCGGAACGGACACCGTGACGGTGAACAGCCACCACCACCAGGCGGTCGACGCAGCTCCGGAGGGCTACCGCGTCACGGCACGCGCGGACGACGGCGTGATCGAGGCGCTCGAGGCGGACACCGGCAGCTTCGTGCTCGCGGTCCAGTGGCACCCCGAGATGGCGTTCGCGCGGCATCCCGTCCAGCTCGCCCCCTTCGTCGCGTTCGCGCGCGCGCTGGGCGCCGGCACGTCGGATGCGGCCGCGCCGGAGGCCGGCTGAATGCGGCCCGCTCCGCTGTTCGGGACCGTGGTCGTGGCCGGCGTCGGGCTGATCGGCGGCTCGATCGCGCTGGGCGCCCGGCAGCGCTTCCTGGCCGACCGGGTGATCGGCCTCGATCCCGATGCCGAGGCGCTCGAGGTGGCCCGCTTCCACGGCGTGATCGACGAGGCGAGGCTCGAGCCCGGCCCGTGGCTGGCCGAGGCCGACCTGATCGTCCTGGCGACGCCGTCAAGGACCCTGGTCCCCCTGGCTCGGCAGCTCGCCCCCCACCTCCGCGAGGATGCGATCGTCACCGACGTGGGGTCGGTCAAGGCCCCGATCGTCGCGTCGCTGAGCGACCTGCGCCTGGTCGCGGGCCACCCGATGGCCGGCTCGGACCGGTCCGGCGTCCGGCACGCCGACGCCGCGCTGCTCGAGAACGCGGTGTGGGTGCTGACCCCGACCGAGACCACCGACCCCGTCGCCTTGGAGCGGGTCCGCGCGTTCGTGCAGCACCTGGGCGCCCGCCCGATCGAGGTCCCGCCCGAGCGCCACGATCGACTGGTCGCGACCGTGTCGCACGTTCCCTACCTCGCCGCCTTGGCGCTGACGCGCCTCGCGTCGGAGGACGGCGAGCGGGACCTGATGATGCTGCTCGCCGCCGGCGGCTTTCGCGACCTGACGCGGGTGGCGTCCGGCTCGCCCGTGATGAGCCGCGACATGGTCGCCGGGAACGCCGAGGCGGTGCGGGAGGCGCTCCGCGGCTTCCGGCGCGCGCTCGACGATCTGGACGGCCGCCTGGACGATCCCGAAGCGTTCCTGGCCTCCGCGATCGAGGGGAAGCGAACGCGCGACGGGATCCCGATCGTGCGCCGCAGCCTGCTCCCGCCGCGGCCCGAGGTGGTCATCGCCGTGCCGGACGTGCCCGGCCAGCTGGCACGCATCACGGCCGCCTGCGGCGAGGCGGGCGTGAACGTGAAGGAGATCGAGGTGCTCTCGATCCGCGAGGCGGGCGGTGCGGTGCGGCTGGCGTTCGAGGACGCGGAGACGCTCGCTACCGCGGTTCGGGCGCTCCGCGCGGCCGGCTACGAGGCGCGCGTCCGAGCGGTCTGAACGGTTTCGAGCGGGGGCGTCCTGGAATGAGCGACGGTGCGCGCGACGAGCTGTTCGACCTGGCGGTGAACCGCGCGCTGTCGTACGCGCGCCGGACGCGGGCGCTGCAGCGCGCCGGCGACGTGCCGTCGCTGACGCGCGAGCTGGAGCTGTGGCTCTTGCGGACCCGCTTCGCGTATCGCGTTCGGCTCGAGGAGGTCGCGGCGCGCCTGCTGGACGCGCCCGCCGGCGAGGTCCACTGGAGCGGCGGTCCCGGCGGCGGCTGGCGGGACGGACCTCCCGCGCGGCCCTGATCGCGGCCGGCTCCGAGGCGACGCGTCGAGCTCAGGATCCCCAGGGCCGCACGACGATCTGACCGTCGCGCAGGTGCGCGATCTCCGCGCCGGGCGGGCGATCGTCGCTGCCGGCCGCCTGCGCCAGCGCCGAGCCGATCCGCAGCTGCGGACTCCGGATCCGCTGCGCCCAGATCACGGCCTTGTCGTTCCCTCCGGCGCCCGCGTGCGCCAGTCCGCGCAGCGTGCCGATCACGATGATGTCGTCGTTCGCGAGGATCTCGGCGCCGGCGTTCACGTCGCCCAGGATGACGACCGAGCCGCTGGACTCGACGCGCCCGCCGGAGCGCACCGTCTTCGCCAGGATCACCGTCTCGCCCCGTGCCTGCGCGACGGCGGTGGGTGGACGCAGGTCGGCGAACGTTCCGCCCGCCTCGCGCACGGCGTCGCGTACGGCGTCCAGGAGATCGGGCGCCAGACGGGTCGTGACCTCGACGGACACCTTGCCCTCGAGCAGCTCGGCATGCTGCTCCAGCGCGGCGCCCACCGTCTGCAGGTCGTCGTCCGGTTCGAAGCTCAGCAGGATGCCCCCGCGGATGCCACGCGCTTTCACTCGACCCTCGCCCCCTCGGCCAGCTGAACGGGCAGCTGGAGGTAGTCCACCAGAAAATCGCGCACCACGGGCACCGCCGTCGCGCTGCTCGACCCTGCGTTCTCGAGGAACGTTACCACGGCGATCTCGGGGCTCTCGGCGGGCGCGTAGGCCATGAACCAGCCGTGCTCGAGCCCCTCCCCGCGGCCGTTCTGGGCCGTGCCGGTCTTCCCCGCCACCGTGACGGGGAACGACGCGGCGGGCCCCAGCACGCGGCTCGAGCCGTGATCGGTCACCATCTTGCGCATGCCGTCACGCAGCACGCCCCAGTAGCGTCCCGGAATCTCGCTCGCCACGACGGCCTGCGCCTCCTCGCCCACCGCCGCGACGAGGCGGGGCTGCACCATCCGCCCGTCCGACGCCAGCGCGCCCATGAAGCGGAGCGTCTGCAGCGGCGTCGCCAGCACGTCGCCCTGACCGATGACGGTGTTCAGCGTGTAGCCGGGGTACCACGACGTGTCCTTCGCCTCGCGCACCCAGGCCTCGTCCGGCACCCGTCCGCTCCGCTCGCCGGGAAGCCCGACGCCGACCGCCTCGCCGTAGCCGAACGTGCGCGCGTCGTCGTGCAGCGCGCGGATGAACGGCCCCCAGCCGTCGTCGAACCCGGTCGTGTCCAGCGCGGCGTGCCAGTAGTACGTGTTGCAGCTGTCCGCGATCGCCTCGGCCACCGTGTAGTCGCCCCGGTAGTACGTCGCCCAGTTCTGCCACACGATCCCGCCCAGCCGCACCGACGGCGTGCAGCCGTACCGCGTTCCCGGCGCCACGAACCCCTCCTCGAGGAGGGTGTACGAGGTGAGCATCTTGAAGGTGGAGGCGGGCGGGAACGCCTCGATGGCGCGGTTCTGGAGCGGCTGCAGCACGTCGTCGCCGAGGATCGCGGCGACCGCGTCCGGATCGCTGGGCCTGTGCGTGAAGACGTTCTGGTCGAACGACGGCGAGGAGGCGATCGCCAGGACGTCGCCGCTCTCCAGGTCCATCGCCAGCAACGCGCCGCGCGTGACGGCGAGCTCGGGAAGATCGTTCTCGCGACGCTGCGCGTTCAGGTAGACGAGCGCGCCGGCCAGCGCGTCCTCGGCCGCGCGCTGGGCGCGCGGATCGATCGTGGTGCGGACGTCCTCGCCGGGCACGGCGGGCTCGACCTCCTGCCGGCGCATCGGCACGCCGCGGTGATCGACCTCGACGAGCTCGCGGCCCGGGCGGCCGAACAGCCACGGCTCCAGACCCGCCTCCAGGCCGGTCACGCCGATCATGTCGTCCACCGCGTAGCCGGCGTCGCGGGCCGGATCGGCGAGCCCGGTGTAGCCGATCGTCTGCGCCGCGAGGTTCGTCGGGTAGATCCGCTCGATCCGCTCGCGCAGGTAGAGGTTCGCCTGACCCGCGACGCGCTCCTCGACCGCGGGGACCAACGGGTCGGGGATGTTCCACGCCACGACCGAGCCGGCGCGCGCTTCCGACGGATCGCTGCGATCGGGGGGCCTGGGGTCGCCGGTCAGACCCAGCATGCTCTGAAGCCGCGACCAGCCTTCGACCTCGCCACCCCAGTACATGAGGTCGTACGCGACGCGGTTGTCCGCCAGCACGGTGCCGTCGCGTGCCAGCAGCCGTCCGCGCAGCGGCGCGATCCGGCGCTGCTGCGTGAAGTTACGCAGCGACAGGTCGGTGTACTGCTCCGCCCGCGCCAGCTGGAGCCACACCAGACGGCCCGAGAACACGACGAGGAGCGTCAGCATCATCGCGAGCAGGAAGCGCATCCGCGAGATCACAGCAGCTCCTTGCGAAGCAGCTTGGTCTTCTCGAGCAGGGCGTCGGCCCACGGCAGCAGCAGCAGCGCCGCGGCGACGGTGAGCACGGTCTCGGTCACCGCGACGGCCAGCAGCGTGGCGGGATCCTCGGGCGTGCCGGACAGCCACACCAGCAGCAGCGCGGCGACGAGCCACTTGCCCGCCTGCGCGGCGACGACGATCACGGCCCGCTCCAGCAGGCCGGTACCGGAGAGCTGCATGCGGACCACCGTCGCGGCCAGCGCCGCCGCCGCCAGGCCGACGGCGTGAAGACCGAGAACGCCGAAGCCGACCACGTCTTGCAGCAGTCCGACGCCGTAGGCGGCCACCACCAGCTGCCACGGCACGAGCCTCCCGAGCAACGTCAGCATCGCCACCAGGAACAGGTCCGGGGCGGGAAGCGTGCCGAACAGCGCCGACAGGAAGCCCTGCGC
>CAZLQH010000121.1:0-2056 GCA_964561595.1 uncultured bacterium
TCATCCTCACCGCGTTCCTCGCGGCGTACGCCGGCATCACCAGCTCGATCCGGGTCTCGGCCGCCAACCCGAACAGCGGCACCGGCTACGAGCTCGAGGTGATCGCCATGGTCGTCATCGGCGGAACCGCGCTGGCCGGCGGGCGGGGCACGATCATCGGCACCGTCCTGGGCGTGCTCATGCTGCGCATGATGCGCAACGGCATCGTGATGATCGGCGTGCCGGGGCTGGCGTACAACATCTTCGTCGGCGTGACGATCCTGATCATGATGGCGCTGCAGTCGTACATCGAGCGGCGCAACCCGGCGAGGGGCAGGTAGCCATGGCCGAGCCCCTGGTCCGGATGCGCAATGTTCACAAGTCGTTCGGCCCCGTCCAGGCGCTGGCGGGAGTCGACTTCGCCGTGCACGAGAAGGAGATCGTCGGCCTTCTCGGGGACAACGGCGCGGGCAAGTCCACGCTGATCAAGATTCTCTCGGGCGTCGTTCCGGCCACCAGCGGGGAGATCTTCGTTCGCGGCGAGAAGGTCTCGATCCGGAACACGAACGATGCGATCCGCTTCGGGATCGAGACGATCCACCAGGACTCGGCGTTGGTGCCCCAGCTGTCCATCGCTCGGAACCTGTTCCTGGGTCGCGAGCCGCTCAAGGGCCCGGCGTTCCTGAACCGGATGGACAAGGACGCGATGAACCGGATCGCCGGCGAGCTTCTCGTCGAGGTGGGCATCACGAAGAAGCTGGCGCCCGACACCCCCGTCAGCTTGCTGTCGGGCGGCGAGCGTCAGGCCGTATCGATCGCCCGCGCGCTGTTCTTCGACAGCGACCTGATCATCCTGGACGAGCCCACGAACAACCTGGGCGTGGAAGAGACGCACGGCGTTCTGCGCTTCGTGCGCAACGCACGCGACAGCGGCCACTCGTCGATCTTCATCGCGCACAACATCCATCACGTCTTCCAGGTCGTCGACCGCATCGTCGTGCTCCGTAACGGCGAGGTCGTCGCCGACGATATCGACCCGGCCTCCTCGACGATCGACGAGGTCGAGCGGATCATCACCGGCGCGCTCGCGGTCTGATCGGCCTGCCGGAGGACCGCCCATGAACGTCCCTCCCGAGCTCGCGATCGATCCCGCACGCGATCTGCTGCCTCGGGCGCCGGCGCGACGTCACGCGATCGGCTGCATCGGCGCAGGCTTCATCGTGCGCGACGTCCAGCTGGTCGCGTACCGAGACGCCGGCTTCGACGTCGCCGCGATCGCCAGCCGGACGCCCGCGCACGCCCGCGCCGTCGCCGAGCTGCGCGGCGTGCCCGTCGCGTACGACGACGTTCACGAGCTTCTCGACGATCCGCGCATCGAGATCGTCGACGTCGCCGTTCCCCCGCATGCGCAGCTGGACGTCGTGCGCGCCGCCGTCCGGCGTCCCCACCTGAAGGGCATCCTTGCGCAGAAACCGCTGGCGCCCACCCTCGCCGACGCGGCGGAGATCGTACGCCTCTGCGAGCGGGCCGGCGTCCGCCTGGCCGTGAACCAGAACATGCGCTTCGACCACGGCGTCCGCGCGCTGAAGACGCTCCTGGACCGCGGCGCGCTGGGCGAGCCGGTGCTGGCCACGATCGAGATGCGCGCCGTCCCGCACTGGCAGGACTACCTGGCGGAGTACGAGCGGCTGACGTTGCTGAACATGAGCATCCACCACCTCGACGCCTTCCGCTACCTGTTCGGCGATCCAGGGCGCGCCTTCGCCAGCGTCCGGACGGACCCGCGCACCGCGTTCGAGCACCGCGACGGCATCGCGCTGTACCTGCTCGAGTACCCCGGCGGGCTGCGTGCGACGGCGTGGGACGACGTATGGGCGGGGCCGGGCGCGCCCCACGAGGTCGAGCCGTACATCCGCTGGCGGGTCGAGGGAACGGACGGCGTCGCGGTCGGCACGATCGGCTGGCCGCACTTCCCCGAGCGGCGGCCGTCCACGATCGACGTTCGCAGCGCTCGCTGGGCGGGGGGCTGGTACCGGCCGCGCTGGCCGTACGCCTGGTTCCCCGACGCCTTCGCCGG
>CAZLQH010000121.1:2156-4898 GCA_964561595.1 uncultured bacterium
ATACCGACACCGTCCGGCTCCGCGGGCACAGCGACCTGGCCGAGTTCGAGCGACGCTTCGCGGCGGACGATCACGCCGGCGCGCTGGCGCTCTGGCCGCGAGAAGCCCTCGCTCTGCGAGCGGGCTCGTGCCTGTTGGCCGGCTTCGACCTGCCCTCGGCCCCTTCGTTCCTCGACTGGCTGGACGCCGAGCGACGCCGCGTCCACGAGCTGGTCCGGGCGTGCGCGCTGCGGCGAGCCGAACGGCTGGTCGAGGAGGGCGCGTTCACTGCGGCGCTGTCGCTGCTCGAGGAGCTCGCGGCCGAAGATCCGCTGGACGAGGAGCTGCACCGGCGCGTGATGGCCGCCGCCTGGCGCGGGGGCGATCGCGCACGTGCGCTGCGCCAGTACGAGACCTGTCGGCGGGCGCTGCGCGAGGGGCTGGGCCTGCCGCCCGTCCAGACCACGAGCGAGCTGGCCGAGGCGATCCGCCAGGACGCCGTCGACCCTTCCGCGAACGAGCCGGTCGTCGCTGCACCCTTGCGCGCGTCGACCGAGCTTCCGTTCGTGGGGCGCAGGCGCGAGCTGGCGGCGCTGCGCGCCCTGCTGGAGGAGGAGCGTTGGCTGACCCTGTCCGGACCCGGAGGCGTCGGGAAGACGCGACTGGCGTGGGAGCTGGTCGACGAACTGCGGGCGGACGCTCGCCGATCCGTCGCGTTCGTCCCGCTGGACGCCGTCGTCGGGGTGGAGTTCGCCGTGGCCGCCATCGCGAACGTCGTGGAGGTCGCGTTCGAGGGTCCCGAGTCGCCGATCGCGCAGCTGGCTCACGGGCTGACCGGACGGCGGACGGTGCTGGTGCTCGACAACGCCGAGCACCTCCAGCCCGAGCTCGGCGACGCGATCGAGCGCCTCCTCGACCTGACGCCCGACCTCCAGGTCGTGACCACGACGCGCTTGCCGGCGGGACGTCCGTCGGAGCGGATCTTCCGCGTCGACGGGCTGGAGGTGCCCCGCGGCCCCGACGACTCGGGCGCCGCCGAACGGGACGCCGTCCGGCTGTTCGTCACCGCCGCCCAGCGCGTGGCGACGACGTTCCGCATGGACGCCAGCGTGGCGGCGGACGTCGTGCGCGTCTGCTTTGCGCTGCGGGGGCATGCGCTGGGGCTACGCCTGGCGGCCGGCTGGCTCCGCTTCCGGTCGTGCGCCGAGCTGGCCGACGCGGTCTCGGGCGACCTCCTGGCGCTGGACAATCCGGGGCTGTCGCTCGATCCCCGCCACGCCGGCTTGCGACGCGTGATGGAGAGCACCTGGAGCCTGCTGGGGTCCGAGGATGCCGAGCTCCTCGCGCGCCTATCGCTCTTCCGCGGGCCGTTCGACGCTGCCGCGGCGTACGCCGTGGCGGGCGCGGGCGCGGCGGCGCTGGCTCGCCTGGAGGCGGCCGGCTGGCTGCAGGGCGCGGCGCCGGGACGGTACGACCTTCATCCGATGATTCACGAGTTCGGCCTCGAGCGGCTACGCGCCCACCCGGCGGGGGCGCAGGTCGAGGAGCGGCACGCGCGGCTGTACCTGGAGCGGGTGGCCGCTCGGCTCGACGCGATCCTGGGGCCCGATCCACGCGCGGCTCTGGACGCCACGGAGGCCGACTGGGAGAACCTCAGGGCGGCGTGGACGTTCGCGTCGAAGGCGGGCCGGCACGCGTTGCTGGCCGCGGCCGCCGAGCCGCTGAGCCTCTACGCCGACATGCGCGTACGGTTTCTGGAGGCCGAGCGGATGTTCGCCGAGGCGGTGGAGGCGCTGGAGCCGTTCTCGGCCTCGGCGGTCCCGGTCGCGATCGTGGCGATGTGCGGCCGCGGCATGCACCTCTTCCGCCTGAGCCGGTTCGCCGAAGCGCTCGAGGTGGCCGAGACGGCGCTGCGTCTGGCCCGGGCGACGCCGGGACTGGACAGCGCCACGCTTCACCGGCCGCTGAAGCTGCGGGGCGACGTGCTGGTGGGCTCGGGTCGCTACGAGGAGGCGCGGCTCTCGTACACGGCCGCCCTGGCCGCTTCGCAGGAGCGGCTCCCGGCTCGGGTCTCGCGCGATCTGCGCTCGCTGGCGAACGTCGAGGCCGTCCTGGGTCACGCCCACGACGCGGAGACGCACTACCGCGCCGCGATCGAGCGGAACCGCGCGACCGGCTACCGGGTCGGGCTGGCGATCGACCTGAACAACCTGGCGGAGCTGCTGATCAGCGGAGGCCGGCTGGACGAGGCCCAGGAGATGATCGCGGAGAGCCTCGACATCGCCGAGGGCGTGGACGTGCACCTGGTGCCGTACCTGGAGCTGAACCTGGCCGACCTGGCCGAGAAGCGGGGCGACCTAGGGGACACCGTCCAGCACGCGCGCCGCGCGCTGGAGCTGGCCGAGCGCTACAGCCAGTCGTCGATCCGGAGTCGGGCGCAGGCGCGGCTGGCTTCTGCCGCATTGCGCGCCGGGGACCCGGAGCAGGCCGGGCGGCGGCTGGACGCCGCGCTGGACATCGCGCGCGACGCCGACGAGCCGGCCTCCGCGCTGCACGCCCTGGTGACGCGGGCGCGGCTGGCCCGGGCCAGGGGCGACGGAGAGCGAGCGCTGCGCTGCCTGGCCGTCGTCGTGGACCATCCCGCCAGCGAGGCGCGCGACGTCCAGGAGGCCGAGGGGCTGCTGGGAACGGACCGACCGACGGGGACGGTGCCGTCGCTGGAGGAGCTGCTGGCGCGCTGACCTGCGCGACCCGGCGCGGGGC
>CAZLQH010000122.1:0-4897 GCA_964561595.1 uncultured bacterium
ACCGTGCGGTTCGCGTACGCGAAGTAGGCGACCACCTGGTTGACCTCGAGGATCTCGCCGTCGCTCATCCCCTCGGCGCGCATCGACTCGACGTTGCTCTCGCTCATCGTGGCGGGCGCGACCGTCAACGCCTCGGCGTAGCGGAGCACGGCCAGCTCGCGGCCGTGGAACGCCTCTTCGGGACGCCCGCGTCGCAGGGCGGCTCGGATCGCCTCGGCCCGAGCGTCGTCGGTCAGGAGGCGGCGGAGACCTTCGTAGTGGTGCTCGACGCAGTAGTCGCAGCCGTTGAGCAGGCTGACGTACACCCCGGCCGTCTCGAGCAGCCAGCGCGGGACCGTGTTCCGCGCGTGATGCAGGACGTTCTTGTACAGCGCCAGGTGGCCTTCCATCGTGTGGGGACGCAGGCTGTGCACCCTCATGATGTTGTCGATCGATCCGTCGGGGCCCCGGATGCGGTCGTAGAGGGTGCGGAGCCGCCCGGTCGCGTCGTCGTACGGCACGTGGTCGATCCAGCTGTCGAGGCGGTGCATGGCCGACTCTACCGCTCCGGTCGGCAGCGCCGCGCGGGAGAACATTCGTGTGTATGGACTTGACACGGAATATCGATGTATCTATCATCAACACGAATCGAGGTGACGCGATGCCCCGCACGTACGACATGACCAACCGCGCCAGGCGGGCGGCCCAGACGAGGGAAGGCATCGTCGCGTCCACCGAGACGCTGCTCGCCAGCGTGCCGCTGGGCGACGTCACGCTTCCCGCGATCGCCGAAGGCGCCGGCGTCACGGTGCAGACGGTGCTCCGCCACATGGGCTCGCGCGACGGCTGCCTGCACGCCGTCGGCGAGCGCGTCGCCGCGCGGGTCGAGGCGCAGCGAGGCGCGACGCGGCAGGGAGACGTGGACGGGGCGATCGCGAGCCTCGTGGCGCACTACGAGGCCGAGGGACGGCTCGTGCTGAACCTGCTCGCTCAGGAGCACGAAGGCGAGGCCGTGGCGCGCGAGGGGGTGGAGCGAGGCCGCGCCTACCACCGCGCCTGGGTGAGGCGCTCCTTCGCTCTCGCGCCGGTGCGAGACGGCCCCGAGGCCGACGGCGCCAACGACCAGGCGTTCCAAGGGGCAGCTGTCGACGCGTCCGATGGCCAGGTCGTCGACGCGCTGGTCGCGGCGACGGACCTGTACGTCTGGAAGCTGCTGCGCCTCGATCTGGGTCGCTCGGTCGAGGCGACCCAGCGAACGATGGCCCGTCTGGTGCGCGGCGTCCTGGCCGGCGGCGTGTCGCAGGCGCCGACACGGGAGGAGCGCGAATGAGCACGATCCTGATCTACACCTCGCCGGCACGCGGCCACCTGTACCCGATGATGGACGTCGCGCTCGCCATGCGCGACGCCGGCCACCGCGTCGTCGTCCAGACGCTGGCCGCCGAGGCCGAGCGGGTGACGGCCGAGGGACTCGAGCATCGTGCGATCGCCGCCGAGATCGAGGCGCTGACGTTGGACGACTACCGGCAGGGGAGCCCCATGCGGCAGCTCCGGGCGGCGTTCGACTGCTGGCTGTCCCGCGCGCCGCACGAGGTCGACGACGTTCGGGCGGCGCGCGCCGAGGTCGATCCCGACCTCCTCCTGGTCGACGCCAACACCTGGGGCGCCGCCGCGGTCGCGGAGGCGGAGGCTCTCCGGACGGGCCGCGCCTGGGCCATGTTCCTGCCGTACGCACTGCCCGTGCCGTCCCCGACGACGCCTGCGTTCGGACCCGGATTCGCGCCTCCGACGAACGCCGCGCATCGCCTGCGCGACCGGCTCGTGTGGGCGGTGCTGAACGGCACGCTCAGGGAGCCGGTGAGGCGGCTGCAGTCGCTTCGCGCCCAGGTCGGCGCGCCACCGCTGGACGGCTACGCCGACCTGTTCCTGCGAGCGGACGTGCTGCTCTACCGCACGGCCGAGCCGTTCGAGTACCCCAGGCGGCCGTGGCCACGCGGCGTCCACGCCATCGGGCCGGGACTGTGGGCGCCCGCCGGCGAGGCGCCCGAATGGCTCGCGGACCTGCCACGGCCGCGCGTGCTGGTCAGCGTGTCCACCGAGCTGCAGGAGGACGGAGCGATCATCGAAGCGGCGCTCGACGCGCTTGCGGACGAGCCGGGCAGCGTCGTCGTCACCACCGCCGCGCTGGACCCCGGCAGCTTCCAGCCGCCGCACGACCGAGCCCGCATCGTCCGCTTCCTTCCCCACGCCAGCGTGATTCCCGAGATGGACCTCGTCGTCACGCACGGCGGGATGGGCACCACCCAGCGAGCGTTGGCCGCCGGCGTGCCGGTCTGCGTCGTGCCGTGGGGCCGGGACCAGAGCGAGTCCGCGCGCCGGGCCGACGTCAGCGGCGCGGGGACGATGGTCCCCCGGCGGAAGCTGACGACGGGCAGCCTGCGGGCCGCGATGCGAGAGGCCCGCGCACGGCGTGAGGGCGCGCAGCGAGTCGCCGAGGCGTTCCGCGACGCGGGCGGCGCCGGTCGGGCGGTGGAGCTGCTCGAAGGACTCCTGGACCGAAGTCACGCGCCGACCGCGGCCATCGCCTGAACACCGAACTCGCGAACCCGTCCTGCACGCGCATACATGGACGGGCCGCGTCGGCTCCTACGATGACCGAAGGAGGTCATCCATGAGCGAAGACGCCCTCGACGTGCTCGGCATCGCCGGAAGTCTCCGCAGCGGTTCGTACAACCGCAAGCTCCTGCGCGCCGCACAGCAGCACGCGCCAGGCGACATGCGCGTCACCATCTTCGATCTCCACGACGTCCCGTTCTACGATCGTGACGTCGAGGAGCGCGGCGATCCGGACGCCGTGACGCGACTCAAGCAGGCGATCCGCGATGCCGACGCGGTCCTGATCGCCACGCCCGAGTACCAGCACAGCCTGCCGGGGGTGCTCAAGAACGCATTGGACTGGGCGTCCAGGCCTCCCAGCGACCCGCCTCTGGCCCGCAAGCCGGTGGCGGTGATGGGGGCCACCACCGGTCTGTTCGGCACGGCGCGGGCGCAGGTCGAGGTCCGCAAGATCCTGACGTACAACGACGCGCTGATCCTCCAGCGTCCCGAGGTGATGGTGCCCAAGGCGCGCGACGCGTTCGACGAGGACGGCAGCTTGACGGACGACGCCGCCCAGCGGTTCCTTACGCAGATGCTGCAGAACCTCGCCGCCTGGACGCGCCACGTGCGCGGCTGGGAACCTCCCGCCGGCTGACGGGACGGTCGTGGCGAACGTCTCGTCGGCGACCCGAGGCCGGTGCTAGGTTGGAGCCGGCTCCCGGCCCCGGACCCAGACGACTGGCGTCCCTCACGCGTACGGGGCCCAGGAGGTCGTCATGACGGATTCGACTCGCGTTCGCCGACCCGGCTCTGTCGGCCTGCTGATCCTGGCCGTGATCCTCGCGCTGGGAGGCGGCTGGCTGGCCTCCTGGACGCGGACCGACGCAGGACGCGTCGACGTCGACACCGTCCGGTTCGTCGCGGCCGACGGCCGCACGATGACCGCGGAGCTGTACGTCCCCGCGACCGCGACGCCCACGGCCCCGGCGCCGGGGGTGCTGGCGGTCCACGGCTACATCAACGACCGCGAGACGCAGTCTCCCTACGCGATCGAGCTGGCGCGGCGCGGCTACGTCGTCGTCGCGCTGGACCAGAGCGGGCACGGAAACAGCGACCCTCCGGCGTTCGCGGCGGGATACGGCGGGCCGGACGGGCTCGCCTACCTCCGATCCCTGCCGATGGTCGATCCGGAGCGCATCGTCCTGTCCGGACACTCGATGGGCGGCTGGGCCGTCCTGATCGCGGCCGGCGTCGCTCCCGACGACTACGCCTCGATCGTCGTCTCGGGCTCGTCGACCGGCACGTTGGGCGCGCCCGAGGGGACGCCCCAGTTCCCCCGCAACTTCGGGCTGGTGTTCAGCCTCTACGACGAGTTCTCCGAGCTGATGTGGGGCGCGCCCACCGGTGCCGGGGTCGTGAGGACCGAGAAGCTCGCGGGCGTGTTCGGTACCGAGCCTCCCGTGGTGCCCGGCCGGCTGTACGGCGACATCGACGAGGGCACGGCGCGCTGGCTGGCGCAGCCGCCCGTCACCCACCCCGGCGACCACATCACCGTCGCCGGCGTGGCTCCCGTGATCGAGTGGATCCAACGGACCGTGCCGGCCCCGAACCCGCTTCCCGCAACGGACCAGGAGTGGATGCTCAAGGAGCTGGGCACCGGCCTGGGACTGCTCGGCATGGTCCTCGCCTTCTTCGCCGCCGGAGGGCTCTGGCTGCGGACGCCCGCCTTCGCACCGCTGCAGCGCGTGCCGGCGAACGGCGTCGGTCCGAGCAGCGCGGGCTGGTGGCTGTCGGCCCTGATCCTGATCGTCGTGCCGGTAGCGACGTACTTCTGGCTCAACAACCAGGCGGCCGTGTGGCTGCCCGTCAACACCTGGTTTCCGCAGCAGATCACCAACGGGATCATGGTCTGGGCCGTCGCCAACGGCGCGCTGGCGCTGGTGCTGTTCCTGCTCTGGTACGCCCTGGCGGGTCGTCGGGGCGGGGGAGCGGGCGTCGGCCTGGGCGGCGGGGTGCTGCGATCGATCGGGCTCGCCCTGGCCACGGTCGGCACGGGCTACCTGCTGTTGATCGTCGTGAACGGCCTGTTCGGGACCGACTTCCGTGCCTGGGTCGTGGCGGCCAGGCCCCTGGACGCCCTGCACGCGCGCATCGCGGTCGTCTACCTGCTTCCGTTCGTGTTCTTCTTCGCGACCTTGGGGCTGACGCTGCACGGACAGCTGCGTGCGCGCCAGACGACGTCCACCGCAGCGGCCGTGGTCGGAAACGGCGTGCTCATGCTGGCCGGCTTCGCGGCGCTCCTGCTGATCCAGTACGTCCC
>CAZLQH010000123.1:0-4862 GCA_964561595.1 uncultured bacterium
CCGACCGTCGTGAACTTCTGGGCCTCCGCCTGCCCGCCCTGCCGTGAGGAGATGCCGGGCTTCCAGCGCGTGTACGACGAGCTGGGCACGCGCTTCACGCTGGTCGGTGTGGACGTCGGACCGTTCGTGGGCCTAGGCACGCGCGCGGGCGCGGAGGCGTTCCTGGCCGACTACGGCATCGACTACCCGGCCGCGTACGCGGTCGACGACGCCTCCGTGCGCGCGTACGACATCTTCAGCATGCCGATGACGCTGTTCTTCGACGGGACGGGCAGGATCGTGGGCCGACACACCGGCTACCTGTCCGAAACGCGCTTCCGAGGCGCGATCGAGGGGCTCGTCGCCTCGGCGGACTGACGGGACGCTCCGGCGCGGCCGCCAGCCGGTTCGTCAGAGTCGCGACGGACGGCTCTCGCTCCCCGCGCGTACCCTTTGGACGTGATCGCGAGGAGGCAGCCATGAGCAAGTCCACGCAGCAGCGACGAACCAAGACCCCGCGCCGTGGCCGGAACGCCCGGACGCGTCGCCTCCCCTGGGCGCTCGGCGCGGCGGCCGTCGTAGCCGTCATCGCCATCCTGTGGGGCGTCCAAGCTTCCGCCAGCGGCGGACCGCCCGACTTCACCATGGTCGCGTACCAAGGCCAGGACGTTCTGGGCGGCGAGGAAGCCACGCTGCGATCGCTCGTCGGCGACGGAACCCCGGTCGTCCTGAACTTCTGGGCGTCGTCCTGCCCGCCGTGCCGCGAGGAGATGCCCGGCTTCCAGCGCGTTCACGACGAGCTGGGCGACGAGTTCCTGATGCTGGGCGTCGACATCGGGCCGTTCGTCCGACTGGGCACGCACGACGGGGCCCGCGCGTTCCTGAGCGAGTACGGCATCGCGTACCCGGCGGCGTACGCCACCAGCGACGACCCGGTGCGCGACTACGAGGTGCGCGGCATGCCCACCACGCTGTTCTTCGACGGCTCGGGCGAGATCGTGAACAAGCACACCGGCTTCATGCCCGAAGGGCAGTTCCGCCGCGAGCTCCAAGCGCTGATCGCGGGGGAGTAGTCCGGTGACGCAGGTGACCCCGACCCGCATCGCGTCGTTCCTGGCCCTGGCCGGCGCCGCCCTGGCGGTCGCCGTGGTCGGCGCGATGCTGACGCCTGGATCGGTCGGCGCGGTGAACCAGGGGGTCGAGGCGCTCTCCTCGACCTCCAGCGGCTTCCTGGACCGGATCGCGACGTTCCTGCCGCTCGGATTCGCGTTCGGCGCCGGGCTGGTCTCGGCCGTCAACCCGTGCGGGTTCGCGATGCTGCCCGCCTACCTGGGCCTCTACCTGCGCGGCGACGCCGGACCCGACGCTTCGGCCGGAAGCCGCGTGGGTCGCGCCGCCCTGGTCGGCGCGACCGTCACCCTGGGGTTCGTGACCCTCTTCGGCGTGACGGGCGTCGCGCTGGGGATCGGCACGCGCTCGCTGGCGGGCGCGTTCCCCTGGCTGGGCCTCGCGACCGGCGTCCTGCTCGTCGTGGTCGGCGCCTGGTCGTGGTTCGGCGGGACGCTCTACAGCGCCGTCGGCGAGCGCATGTCCCAAGGCGTCGCCGGCCTGGACGGGCGCGGGCTGCGCGGCTACTTCGCGTTCGGGCTGGCGTACGGCCTGGCGTCGCTGAGCTGCACCCTGCCGATCTTCCTGGCGGTGCTCGGCAGCAGCTTGACGCTGGCCAGCCTTCCCCAGGTCGGGCTGCAGCTGATCCTGTACGGCGCCGGCATGGGCGCCGTGATCACGGTCCTGACGATCAGCCTGGCGCTGTTCCGGCACGCCCTGGTGGACCGCGCCAAGCACGCCGTCCGCTACGTCGGGCCGGTCAGCTCCGTGCTGATGCTGGTGGCGGGCGCGTACATCGTGTACTACTGGCTGACGATCGGCGGGCTGACGGCGCGGGTCTGACGCCGCCCCGCGCCGCTCAGCGGGGCTCGAACGCGAGCCAGCGCCGCGGATTGTCCACGAACAGGGTGCGCAGCGCCTCCTCGTCCAGCCCCTCGGCCCGCAGCATCGAAGCGACGACGCGGGGCAGGTGGGTCAGACCCGGCGCGTGCACGTGTCCGTAGCTGGGCCAGTAGCTCCGGCGCGCCAGGTCCCCGCTCACGATCAGCTGGGGCAGTCGCCCCTCGGACGCCAGCGCCGCGATCAGCCGCACCCGTGCCTCGTCGCTCAGGTACTTCGCCTTCGAGAACTGATCGAGGCCCAGGAACACGCCGGTCGCCGCGACCTCCAGCAGGTAGGGAAGCTCGGGACGGAAGTCGAGGTGCCCGATCAGCGCCTTCTCGCCCGGCACGCCGCCCTCGCGGAGCGTTCGCGCCTGCTGCAGAGCCCAATCGGCCTTCTCGGTGTGCGTGCCGATGGGGGCGCCGGTGCGGCGGTGCGCCTCGATCGCGGCCGTCATGCCGCGCCGCTCCTCCTCGCTGGGCCCCCCGGCTCCCGTCGACGCCTTGATCAGGCCGGCACGGACCGGGGCGTCGCCGGTCGGCGCCGGCGCGGCCTGGTACGGACGCGGAACGCGCAGCGCGACCTCTTCGGGCGGGGACCAGGGGAGCGCGCCCGTCCGGACCTCCGCCTCCATCCAGGCCATCAGCGTCTCGTCCGAATGCCGCGCCACGATCCCGTCCGAGAACCGTCCCTTGTTGAACCCCGTCGCGGCCACGATCCGGACGCCGGTGCGCTCCGCCAGCCGAGCCAGCGCGGCGGCGTCGCGACCGTAGTCGACGGTCGTCATCTCGACCACCGCGCCCCCGCCGGCGTCACGGAACGATGCCAGCTCGCGCGCGGCGGCGTCCTCGTCGTCCAGACGAAGGTCGTCGTCCTCGACGAGCGCGGGCGGCCGGGCGACCAGGTGCTCGTGCCCCAGCGTCCAGCCCAGCGTCCCCGGCGCCACGTCGCCCAGGACGGTCCGGACGATCACAGCAGCGCCCCGAGCTCGGCCAGGCGGGCGCGCAGCTCGCCGACGTCGACGGCGCGCACCACGCCGTCCGTCGCCAACGCGGCCGCCACGCCGGCGGCCTGCCCCATCGCCTGGCACTGGCCCATGGAGCGGACCGAGGCGTGCGCGTCGTGCGAGGCGGACAGGCACCGTCCCGCGACCACGACGCCGTCGATGCGTTGCGGCACCAGGCAGCGGAACGGGATGTCGTACGTCGCGCCGTCGGGCAGGTACTCCCAGCGGGTGTCGCCGCCGGCGTGGTGCTCCTCGATGGGCGCACCGCAGCGAGCGATCGCGTCCGGGAAGGTGGCGACGCCCAGCACGTCCTCGCGCGTCAGCCAGTATTCGCCGCGGATGCGGCGGCTCTCCCGCACGCCGATCTGGACGGCCAGTCCGCTCATCGAGGCCCGCTCGTAGCCGGGCACCCGCTCGCGCAGGAAGCGCGCGTACTCGAACGCCTGCCGGCGCCCCTCGCGCTCGGCGCGCGAGAGCTGCTCGGGATCGGTCGCGTCGACGCCCGCGACGCGCGTCATGTTCGTGTGCATCACGTTCGGGAACGGCGTGACGTGGACGCTGCCCTCCTTGCGCGGCAGGTCGTACGCGCCGCTTTCCGCCGCCTGGGCCATGAGGGCCCACAGCTGGGCCTTCGGGAACGCCTTGGCCCGCGGAACGTCGACGTCGATCATCCGGAACGTCGTCGTCAGCGCCTGCGCCGTCCCGTCGGCGCCGGCGTCCTCGAACGGCGCGCCGGCGCGGGTCGCCACGTCGGCGTCGCCGGAGGCGTCCACCACCGCCCGGGCGCGCACCGCGCGCAGGCCCTGCTTCGTCGCGATCACCGCGCCGGTCACGCGGTCCTCGTCCCGCAGGACGTCCACGAAGACGCAGTGGTGCAGCACGCGCACCCCGGCGTCGTGCGTCAGCTCGTCCCAGACCAGCTTCAGCGTGTCGGGGTCGTACGTGAGGCCCGCCCCGGCGCCGTACGTGTTGGGCCGCTTGAGCAGCACGCCGCGCCGCTCGAGGCCCGCCACCACCCGGTCGGGCACGCCGCCGACGACCTTCTTCTCGACGCTTCCGGGAGTGAAGAACCCGTAGAACGTGTCGAGCACCATCGCGCCGGTGCCGCCGAGGAAGCCGTACCGCTCGACCAGCACCACGTCCGCGCCCTGATCGGCGGCCGCCACCGCGGCGGCGGCCCCGGCGGAGCCGCCGCCGATCACCAGCACGTCGCACGCGTACGCCTCGGGGACGGTCCGACCGACCTCGGTCGCCACGCTGGCCGCGCCCCGCCCCGTCGCTTCGCGGCTCATCCGGCCACGCTCCAGCCGCCCGCGACCTCCAGCGTCACGCCTGTGACGAAGCGCGCCGCGTCGGAGGCCAGGTAGAGGATCGCCCCGGCCACGTCGTCGGGCGTTCCGGGCGCCCCGGTCAGCGGCTGGCGCTGGCGCAGGTACGCCAGCACGTCGGGATCGTCCTGCGCGCGCTCGCTCATCGGGGTGGCGATGAGGCCGGGCGCGACGGCGTTCACGCGGACGCCGTCGGCGGCGTAGCTGGCCGCCATGGCGCGGGTGAGCGACACGATCGCGCCTTTGGAGGCGGCGTAGGCGTGGGTGGCGAAGTGCTGGGCCGCCGGCGCGTACGCCAGGACCGAGGCGGTGTTCACGATCGCTCCGTGCCGCTGGCGCAGCATGCCGGGCAGCGCGGCGCTGCACGTCAGGAAGGTCGAGCGGGCGTTGTTGTTCATCACCGCGTCCCAGCCGGCGGCCGTCGCCTCGTGGGCGGGGCCGTCGCCGTAGCGGCGCCCGGAGAGTCCGGCGACGTTCACCAGGAGATCCAGCCCGCTCAGCGCGTCCTCGGCGCGCGCGACGACGGACCGGGCGGAGGCGTCGTCGGACAGGTCGGCCGG
>CAZLQH010000124.1:0-4855 GCA_964561595.1 uncultured bacterium
GCGACGCGGTCCGTATCGTAGGCGGACCGGGTCGCGCCGACCCGGTGTCGTTCCGGGGCGACGCGACATCGCCGTACGTGCCAGGCGGTCCCGGAGCGGTCCGAGACGCGACGCGACCCGAGGAGACGACGCGGTGAGCCGTTCCCTGATCGATCAGCATGGACGCGTGGTGCGCGATCTGCGCCTGTCCGTCACGCCACGCTGCAACTACGCCTGCTTCTACTGCGACCCTCTGCGGGAGGGCGCGAAGGATCCCGTGGGAACCGTCAGCGTCGCCGACGTGGACGTGATCCTGGAGGCCGCCGTCGCGCTGGGCATCGAGTCGGTCCGGTTCACCGGCGGCGAGCCGCTGCTGCGTCGGGAGCTTCCCGAGATGATCGCCCTCGCGAAGAAGCACGGCATCCCCGACATCGCCATGACCACGAACGCCAGCCTGCTGGCTCGGCGCCTTCCCGACCTGCTCGACGCCGGCCTGGGCCGGATCAACGTCAGCCTGGACGCCGCGGACGCCGAAGCGTTCCGCGAAGCCACCGGCGGCGGGACGATCGCGCAGGTCTGGGACGGCATCCGAGCCGCGGAGCAGGCCGGCCTGACGCCGATCAAGCTCAACGCCGTGGTCGTGCGCGGCATCAACGACGACCAGCTCGTGCCGCTGGCGGAGCTCACGCGCGAACGTCCGTGGCACGTCCGGTTCATCGAGTACATGCACCTGAACAACGCCGATCCGGAGGCGTACCGGGAGCGCTTCGTCTCGGGCGCCGAGAGCCGGGAGCGGATCGAGACCGCGCTCGGTCCCCTGACCTCGGTGGCGACCGACCCGTCGGCGCCCGCCCGCCTCTACCGCGCGGACGGCTTCGCCGGTGCGTTGGGCTTCATCGACCCGGTGTCGAGTCCGTTCTGCGGGGCGTGCAGCCGCATGCGCGTCACCAGCGACGCGCGCTTGCGTCCGTGCCTGCTCACCGATCGCGAGTACCCCATGCGCGAGGCGCTCCAGGCCAGCGATCCGGTCTCCGCCGTGATCGACGCGTTCCTGGTGGCGGCCCACCGGAAGGTCGCCAGCGGCGTCACCGCACCCGTCGTGCGCGACCGCACCATGGTCGCGATCGGCGGCTGAGGGAACGCTCGTGGGACCCGCAGCGTCGGACGCGACCCAGGACAGCCCGACGTTCCGTCAGCGATTGCTGCTGACCCGGGACCCGCTGGACATCGGCGCGTTGTCGGCCGAGGTCGGCGACGCCCGGTCCGGAGCGGTCGCGAGCTTCCTCGGCACCGTCCGCAGTCCCAACCGGGGCCGCGAGGTGTTCTGGATCGATTACGAGGGCTACGACGCGATGATCGAAGCCGAGCTGGCGCGCATCGCGAACGAGCTGCGCGACGCGTTCCCGCTGCTGGGCCTGGCGCTGGCGCACCGGCTCGGGCGGTGCCTTCCCGGCGAGGCGTCGATCGCCATCGTGGCGTGCAGCCCGCACCGCGAGGCGGCGTTCGACGCCTGTCGCGAAGCGCTGGAACGGTGCAAGGCCAGGCTCCCGATCTGGAAGCACGAGTCGGACGAGAGCGGCGCGCACTGGGTCGACGGGCGCGTGGTCGACGAGGCGCGGCTGTAGACCGGGCTGCGGCGTCGCCTCGCCGTGACCCCCCGCGAGCCCGGAAGACTCGGCGTCCCGACGCGATGCGTCCGAGAGCAAAGCCTCCGAAAGGCACGCCTCCGAAGACCATGCCTCCGAAAGCCACGAAAAAGCCGCGCTCTCTGCGCGGCCGCTCGTTCAACTGCTGATAAGGAAAAGATACCCCGGTATGCGGCATTCGTCAAGGGCTTGCGCGCGACCGCCTCGCGAACGGGCCCGGACGGGCCGTGCTCGAGCTCGAACGGCCCGAAAACGGCTCCGCGCACCCCGTGGCGGCGTGCCGTTCGAGGGACCGGGATGCGGCGCCGGACGCCGACACCTCGATGCGATCGCGACGTCCCCGTGGCGCGGGCGCGGCGATGTCGCGCGCTGCTCGCCCGTCACGGAGGTCGGGGCGTACGCTCTCCGGCGTGACCAAGCAGCCCCTCTCCCTCGCGCGCGTCTTCGCCAGCTGGTGGCCCTTGGCCGCCAGCTGGGCGTTCATGGGCGTGGAGATGCCGTTGGTGAGCGCCGTGATGGCGCGCTTGGCCGACCCGGAGATCCACCTCGCGGCGTACGGCGGCATCGTGTTCCCGGTCGCGCTGATCATCGAGGCGCCGATCATCATGCTGCTTGCGGCCTCGACCGCGCTGGGTCGCGATCCGCAGGCGTACCGGCTGATGCACCGCTTCATGATGGTGGCCGGTGGCCTGCTGACGGCCGTGCATGCGATCTTCGCGTTCACGCCGGCGTTCGATACGATCCTCGTGCCGCTGCTCGGCCCGCCCGAGGCGGTGATCGAGCCGGCCCGGATCGGGCTGATGATCATGTTGCCGTGGACCTGGACGATCGCGTACCGGCGGTTCCATCAGGGGCTGCTCATCCGGTTCGGCCATCCGGGAGCGGTCGGCGTGGGGACCGGCGTCCGCCTCGCCACGGTCACGACGGTGGCGCTGTCGGGCCTGGCGATCGGCTCCATCCCGGGCGTCGTCGTCGCGACGGCCGCGATCGCCGCCGGCGTCAGCGCCGAAGCGCTCTACACCGGCCTGCGGACCCGCCCGGTGGTTCGGGGGCCGCTCACGGACGCCGCCCCTTCCGGCTCGAGCCTGTCGTGGAGGGGCTTCGTGGACTTCTACGTTCCCTTGGCGCTGACCAGCCTGCTGCTGTTGCTGGTGCAGCCGATCGGCGCTGCGGCGATCGGCCGCATGCCGGCGGCCCTCGCGTCGTTGGCGGCGTGGCCGGTCGTGAACGGGCTCGTCTTCCTGTTCCGCAGCATGGGGTTCGCCTACAACGAGGTGGTCGTGGCGCTGATGGACGAGCCGGGCGCGGAGGCGCCGCTGCAGCGCTTCACCGTGCTCCTGGCGGTCGGCTCGCTGGCGGCGACGGTCACGATCGCCACGACGCCGCTCGCGACGCTCTGGTTCGGCGTCGTGTCGGGACTGCCCCCGGCGCTGGTGGAGCTTGCTCGCCACGCCTTCTGGTTCGGACTGGCCTGGGCGCCGCTGGACGTGGTGCGCAACTACCTGCAAGGCCGTCTGGTGCACGCGCGGCGCACGCGGGGGATCAGCGAGTCGGTGGGGGTGTTCCTGGTCGTCAGCACCGCGTTGCTCGCGATCGGCGTCGCGCTTCAGAGCGGCGAGGGCCTCGTCCTGGCGATGGTGTCGTTCGTGGCCGGGACGACCGCCCAGATCGGCTGGCTGCTCTGGCGGCTCCGCGGCGCACGGCGCGCGCTCGCGGCCGCGGTCGTCACGTGACGCCGAAGCGACGATCGACGCCGGGGCACCCCTTGACGCGAGTCCGCTGACGCTGTACGAATAGTAGATGCCCATCTACTTGATTCGACGTTCGTCTACAGACTCTCGCCTCGGAGCCGCATGAGCGAATCCGCCGATCGTACCGTCCTGGTGCGCTTCTTCAAGGCACTGGCCGACGAGAGTCGTCTGAAGATCGTCGGTCTGCTGGCCGACGAAGGCCGGGCGGTCGAGGATCTCGCCGCCCACCTCGGGCTCGAGAGCCCCACCGTCAGCCATCACCTGAGGGTCCTGTCGGGCGCCGGTCTGGTCCGCTCGTACGGTCGCTCGCACCAGCGCATCTACGAGCTGAACCTCGAACACCTCCAGGCCACCGCGCGCGAGCTGCTGGCCCACGAGACGCTCCCCCGCCTCAGCGCCGGCACCGACGCCGAGGCGTACGAGCGCAAGGTGCTCGCGACGTTCGTGAGCGACGGGCGGATCCAGGCGTTCCCCGCTCAGCGAAAGAAGCAGCTCGTCCTCCTCCGCTGGGTCGCCGAGCGCTTCGAGCCCGGCCGGCGCTATTCGGAGGCCGAGGTCAACGCGACGCTCGGCGCGGTCAACGAGGACACCGCGCGCCTGCGCAGGGGCCTGGTCGACGAGCGCCTGATGGAGCGCGAAGGGGGCGGAGGCGCGTACTGGCGGACGCCTCGAGCCGATCTCCCGCCGGACGCCCTCTGGGGAAGCGAGATCGCGCCCGGAGACGAAGACCGCTAGCTGCGCCCGGTGGTGGGCCGCGCCGCGGCTGCAGCCACGATCAGCAGCGACAGCGGCGCGCTGGCGGGCGGCGCATCGGCCGGTTCCGCGTCGAATCGTGCGGCGTCGCTCGTCGTGAGGCCCGGCTCTTCGAGGCGGAGCACCTCGAGCCCGGCCGCGGCCAGCGTCCGCCACCACGAGGCGAAGGTCCGGAAGTACCACGGCATGGCGGCCGGGAACGAGTCTCCGAACGCGTCGAACCGCTCCACTCGCCAGCCGTCCCGGTACGGTCCGTCGCCGTTCGCGACCCACGGATGGAGCGTCTGGACGACCAGTCGCCCTCGCCCCGGCGACAGGCGGCGGCGCAGCGCCCGCAGAAGCGGCGTCAGATCGTCGTCCAGCAACGAGAAGTTGCACACCACCACGTCGAACGGTCCCGGCACGACCGACGGATCTTCCGTCAGCGAGCCGTACTCCGCGACGGCGAACCGGCCCGGACCGTCGGACGCGGCCCGAATCAGGCGCTCCGACGCGTCGATCCCGACCACGCTCGTCCCGTCGCGAGCCAGCGCGTGGGCCAGCCAGCCCTCGCCGCATCCGACGTCCAGGACGCTCGCCGGCTCACAGGCGCGTACCGCGTGCAGCACCGCCGCGTTCGTGCCGGCCTCGCGGCTGGCCACGGCGCCCCCTCGGATCGCCTCGGTCCAGGCGTCGGCGTTGAGCTCCCACGAGCGTCGCTGCCGAACGTCCGGATCCGCGTCGTCG
>CAZLQH010000125.1:0-4670 GCA_964561595.1 uncultured bacterium
CCGGCGTCGTCGATCCAGACCAGCGAGTCGAACAGCGACCAGGCGGCGTTGGAGGCGGTGCGGTCGGCGGTGCGCGGCATGAACAGCGAGGTCGGGTCGCTCGACAGGGCGACGACGAGCTCGTCCCCCGTCTCCTGAGCGAACGCGCTGGGGAGGGCGATCAGTGCGGCTAGAACGGCAGCGAGCAACGTGCGTAAGGTCCGGTGCGTCAACGGAGTCTCCTTCGAGGTCGAGCGTGATGGACGGGCGTATGGTCTCCTGTCGGACGAGCCGAGCCGGCCCGACCGTCGCGACGAGCGGCGGCCGCGAACGACCACGGGCCGCTAGGCGCCGTGCCGGGACGTTCGACCCGGCACCTTAGCATGCGCTCGCACGAGGCCCGAAGATGCCGTGTGGGACGTGACGATGGAACCGAGACCGCACCGAGCGGTAGCGGCGGCCGCTCCGGGGGCCGCCCCCTGGAAGGAGCGAACGATGAGCGACGAGCGCTACGACGTGGTGGTGGTGGGGGGAGGCTCGGCGGGCTCCGCGATCGCGGCCCGTCTGAGCGAGGACGCGTCCACCCGCGTGCTGGTCCTCGAGGCCGGTCGGGCGGACTGGCCGTGGGACGTGTTCATCCACATGCCGGCGGCCCTGCCGTTCCCGATCGGGAACCCGCGTTACGACTGGGGCTACGAGACCGACCCCGAGCCGCACATGGGTGGCCGCGCCGTCTACCACGCCCGGGGCAAGGTGCTGGGCGGCTCGTCGAGCATCAACGGCATGATCTTCCAGCGCGGCAACCCGATGGACTACGACCGCTGGGCCCAGGCTCCGGGCATGGAGGCGTGGGACTACGCGCACTGCCTTCCCTACTTCAAGAGGATGGAGACCTGCCGGACGGGGGCGGACGACTGGCGCGGCGGCGAAGGCCCGTTGATCCTGGAGCGGGGCCCGGCGACGAACCCCCTGTTCGGCGCGTTCTTCGAGGCCGCCCAGCAGGCCGGGTACGCGCTGACCGACGACGTGAACGGCTACCGCCAGGAGGGCTTCGCGCCGTTCGACCGGAACATCCACCGCGGTCGACGCTGGTCGGCGTCGAAGGCGTACCTGGGGCCGGCACGGGGTCGACCCAACCTCGAGGTCAGGACCCGCGCGCACGCGACGCGCATCCTGTTCGAGGGAACGCGTGCGACCGGCGTCGAGTACCTCCACCGGGGGCGCCCCGAACGGGTCTTGGCGGACGAGGTGATCCTCACCGCCGGCGCGATCGCCACGCCGCAGCTGCTGCAGCTCTCGGGCGTGGGGCCTGCCGATCACCTGCGCTCGCTGGGGATCGAGCCGGTCGCCGACCTTCCCGGGGTCGGACGCAACCTGCAGGACCACCTCGAGGTGTACATCCAGCACGCGTCTGCGCAGCCGGTCTCGATGGCGCCGTGGCTGGCGTGGTGGAGGCGCCCGTGGGTCGGCTTCCAATGGCTGTTCTTCCGGCGCGGCGCGGGCGCGACGAACCACTTCGAGGGCGGGGGGTTCGTGCGCTCGAACGACGAGGTGGGGTGGCCCAACCTGATGTTCCACTTCCTGCCGCTCGCGGTCCGCTACGACGGCACTTCGCCCGCCTCGGGCCACGGCTACCAGGTGCACGTCGGACCGATGTTCTCCGACGTCCGCGGCGAGCTGAAGATCGTCTCGACCGATCCGCGCGCCAAGCCGTCGATGCGGTTCAACTACCTCTCGACCGAGAACGATCGCCGCGAGTGGCTCGAAGCGGTCAAGACCGCGCGGCACATCCTGTCCCAGCCGGCGTTCGAGCCGTTCGACGCCGGCGAGCTCTCGCCCGGCCCCTCGGTCCGCAGCGACGAGGAGATTCTGGAGTGGGTCGCCCGTGACGCCGAAACGGCGCTGCACCCCTCCGGCACCGCCAAGATGGGCACGGACGCGGCGTCCGTCGTCGACCCGTCGTCGATGAGGGTGCACGGCCTGGAGGGGCTCAGGATCGCGGACGCGTCGGTCATGCCGGTGATCACGAACGGCAACATCTACGCGCCGGTGATGATGATCGCCGAGAAGGCGGCCGACCTGATCCGCGGCCGCGAGCCGTTGCCGCCCGCGGACACGCCGGTCTACCGGCACGAGGGGGCGCCCGGCGCCGCCGCCGAGGCGGGACACACGGTTCCAGGGCGGCCCCGGGCGTCGTAGGGTGCCCCATGACCGGCCGTAACCCGCTGTTCTACCAGACCCGGGCCACGCTGCCCACCGTCGACCGCGGCGAGGGCGTGTGGCTGATCGACTCCGAAGGAAGGCGCGTGCTGGACGGCTGTTCGGGCGCCGTCGTGGCCAACGTCGGGCACGCCCATCCGCACGTGCTGGAGGCGATGCGGCGGCAGGCCGAGAAGGTGACGTTCGCGTACCGGACCCAGTTCGAGAACGAGCCGGCGCTGGCGCTGGCCCGGCGCCTCGCCGACCACCTCACGCAAGGTCTGGAGCGGATCTTCTTCGTCTCGGGCGGCTCCGAAGCGGTCGAGACGGCGATCAAGCTGGCCCGCAGCTACCACGCGGCGCGGGGCGACGATCGTCGCTACCGGATCGTCAGCCGCTTCCCGAGCTACCACGGCTCGACCCTGGGCGCGCTGGCGGCGACCGGCTACCGGCCCCTGACCGACGGCTACGCGCCGATGATGGTCGAGCCCAACCACGTCACCGCCCCCACCTGCTACCGCTGCCCGTTCGGCCTGAGCTACCCGACCTGCGGCCTGGCGTGCGCCCAGGATCTGGAGCGCGCGCTGCAGGCGCTCGATCCCTCCACCGTCGCGGCGTTCGTGCTGGAGCCGATCGGCGGGGCCTCGACGGGTGCGATCGTGCCGCCGGACGGCTACTTCGACCGGATCACGGAGATCGCGCGAGCGCACGGCATCCTGCTGATCTTCGACGAGGTCATGACCGGCGCGGGGCGGACCGGGGCGTTCTGCGCCTACCAGCACTGGGACCCCGGAGCGGACGTCGACATCCTTGCGCTCTCGAAAGGCCTGGGCGCGGGCTACACCCCGCTCGGAGCGGTGGCCGCTCGCGACGAGATCGCCGAGACGGTCCTGGACGCCGGCGCGTTCCCGCACGGCTTCTCCTACGCGGGCAACCCGTTGTCGTGCGCGGTGGGCCTGGCGGTGCTCGAGGTGATCGAGAACGAGGGGCTGATCGAGCGGGCCGCCACCAAGGGCGAGACGCTGGGCGAGGGACTGCGCGAGCTGGCCGGGCGGCACCCGATGATCGGCGACGTGCGCGGCAAGGGGATGCTGTGGGGCCTGGAGTTCGTCGCCGATCGCGACGCCCGCACCCCGTTCGACTTCGACCTGAACGTGGCCCAGCGGCTGACGGTGTTCGCCGCGGCCGAGGATCTGCTCATCTACCCGCGTCGCGGCGGCGGCGGCCTGTTCGGCGATCACGCCCTGATCGCGCCGCCGCTGACGATCGACGACGCCGAGATCGAGGAGCTGCTGGCACGGCTGGATCGCGCCCTGACCCGCTGCGAGCGGGACCTGGCGGAGGCGGCATGATCGTGGCCCGCGGCGACGAGGCGCTGGCGCGTGCAGGGGCGCTGGCCGCCGAGGTCTCCGACGGCGCGACCGTGATGATCTCCGGCTTCGGCGAGCCGGGCACGCCGTTCCTGCTGGTCGACGCGCTGGCGCGTCACGGCGGACGCGACCTGACCATCGTCAAGAACGACGCGAACGAGGCCGGGATCGGCGTCGGCCGACTGTTGGACGAGGACCGCGTGAAGCGCCTGATCGCCTCCCACATCGGCCTGAACCGCGACGCCATGGCGGCCTGGAACGACGGCCGGATCGAGGTCGAGATCCATCCGCAAGGCCTCCTGGCCGAGCGGATCCGTTGCGGCGGCGCGGGCCTGCCGGCGTTCCTGGCGGACCTCGATCCGGAGCTGCTGCCGGCGACGCCCGAGCCGCGCGAGCGGCTGGCGTGGCGCGGACGAACGGTGACGATCGAGCCCGCCTTGCGGGCCGACGTGGCGCTGATTCACGCCGCGGTGGCGGACCGGTTCGGGAACCTCCGCTACCACGCCACGGCGCGCAACTTCGCGCCGGCCATGGCGATGGCCGCGGACGTCGTCTGGGTCACGGTGGACGCGCTGAGCGACCAGCCGCTGGATCCGGACACGATCGTCACGCCGGGCGCATTCGTCGACGCGGTGCTCGAGCTGCCGCCCGGCTACGATCCCGGCAGCAAGGCGGCCCGCATCCGCCGTGGAGAGCGGCCGTGAGCTCCGCTCCGAGCCGGGCCGAGGCCCGGGAGCGCATCGCGGCGCGGGCCGCGATGGAGGTCCGCGCCGGCGAGCTCGTGAACCTGGGCATCGGCCTGCCGACCGAGGTGGCCCGCCACCTGCCCACCGACGGCCCTCCGCGGGTCCACGCCGAGAACGGCATCGTCGGGATGGGGCCGGCAGCCGCGCCCGGTCACGAGAACCCCGACCTGATCGACGCGGGTGGTCGTTACGTCACGGTGCTGCCCGGCGCGGCGTACCTGGACAGCGTCACCTCGTTCGCGCTGATACGGACCGGCCGGGTCGGCGTGTGCGTGCTGGGCGCGTTCGAGACGGACGTGCGCGGCGACCTGGCGAACTGGCGCGTGCCGGGCCGCGCGGCGCCGGGCGTGGGCGGCGCGATGGAGCTGGCGCAGCG
>CAZLQH010000126.1:0-4580 GCA_964561595.1 uncultured bacterium
GGCGAGCGGATGGAGCGCGTGGACCTGATTCCCGAGCCGGACGGGGTGCGCATCCGGATCGACGCGCCCGGCACGGTGATCGACGTCATCGCCTTGGCCGACGGCGACGCGACCGACCTTCGCATCCGGGCGACGCCGGCCCCGGAACGAAGCGACGCCGAGCCGCGCTCCGAGGCGGGCCCGGTCGTGGCGCTCGATCCGGCGCACGACGACGCACCGCCCGAGGCGCGCGCGTCGCTGCAGGCGCTGGCGGCGGCGGTGGCCGAACGGCTTCGAGACGGTGGCGCCGAGGCGACGCTCACGCGTGAGGGCCCCTCGCCCGTCAGCCAGGAGCGGCGTCTCCAGGTCGCGGCCGGCGCCGACCTGTTCGTCGCGATCCGTCTCGCCGACCTTCCGCCGGGCGAGATTCGGCTCTGGGTGCTGGGAGAGGCGAGCGGCTCAGGGGCGTTGGACATGGCGATCCGTCGGAACGCCGCTGCCGCCCTGTCCAGCGCCGGAAGCGATCCGACCGATGCGCTGCGTCGCGAGGTCCTGCTCGGTCTCGTGCCCGATCTGGAGGTGGGCCGCCGGGCGGGCAGGGCCGTGGCCTCGGCGCTGTTCCAGCTCGGGGGCTACCGGGCCGGCGGCGTCGGCGAGGCGCCGCTGGCGGCGCTGGGCGCAGCGGCCGGCCGGGGCGTCCTGATCGAGATCGGAGCGGACGATCTGGCATCGCCGGAGCTGCCGGCGGCGCTGGCCGCCGCGCTCGGGAGCGCGGCGGCGGGGGCGCGCTGATGCCCGACGACCCGACGCCGAACGACGGGGGAGGAGCGAGCATTCGCTGGCGGTCGCCGCAGGTGCTCCTGCCCGCCCTGGCGTTTCTGGCCGCGTCGGCGTACCTGCTTCGCTCCGGACCGCCGGAGGTGCCCCCGCCGCCCGACCTTCGGGCGCTGCCGAGCGGCGAGGAGACGGTGGAGGTTCGCGAGGTGGTCGTCTACCGTGTCGACGACCAGCTGGCGCGACCGGTCGTGCGCGAGATCGTGGACGCGCCGGACCCCGGTCTGCGCATGCAGCGGATCGTGGACGAGGTCCGGGCCGTGATGGTCGCGTCCGGCGCGTGGCCACAGGAGCTGCCCGCGCCGCGGGCGTTCACGCTCGAGGTCGAGCGCGAGGCGGTGGTGGTCCTGGACATGCCCGAGCACGACGCGCGCCTCGACGTCGCGCTGGAGCGGGGAATCGTGGCGTCGCTGGAGCGCACCCTGCTCGAGCAGGGGGTCGAGCGGATCGCGTACCTCCGCGGAGGTCGCGCCGCGGAGGCGTGGCTGGGCGGCCTGACGGTTCCTTCCAGCCTCGACTGATCCCGCCAGGGACGCCCGCCTGGAGCGCCGGGAGCGACGACTCAGGGATACATGCGCGTGAGCATGCGCGGGAACGGAACGACCTCGCGCAGGTGCTGCGCGCCGGTGAACCACGCCAGAAGACGCTCGAGTCCCATCCCGAATCCGCTGTGGGGCACGCTGCCGTGCCGGCGCAGGTCGAGGTACCAGGCGAACGCCTCGCCGGGCAGGCCGTGCGCCTCGATCCGGGCCTGCAGAAGCTCGAGGTCGTGGATGCGCTGCGAGCCGCCGATGATCTCGCCGTACCCTTCGGGCGCGATCAGGTCGGCGCACTTCACGCGACTGGGGTCGTCCTCGTACGGCTCCATGTAGAACGCCTTCGTCTTCGTGGGCCACGCGTCGACGAACACCGGACGATCGGAAAGCCCGCCCAGGATCGTCTCGTGCGGCGCGCCGAAGTCGTCGCCCCAGGCGAGCGGCTCGCCGGCGTCCGCCAGCCGTTCGAGGGCCTCGTCGTAGCTGAGTCGCAGGAAGCCGCCCGACGCGGTGGCTCGGAGGGTGGCGACGTCGCGTCCGAGCATCTCGAGCTCGGCGCTCCGCTCCTCGAGCACGCGTCCTGCGAGGTAGGCGACGAACGCCTCCTGGAGCGCCATGTTGCCTTCGTGATCCAGCCACGCGACCTCGGGCTCGACCATCCAGAACTCGAGCAGGTGACGGCGCGTCTTCGACTTCTCGGCGCGGAAGGTCGGACCGAACGTGTACACCTTGCCGAACGCCAGCGCGCCCGCCTCGGCGTACAGCTGTCCCGACTGCGACAGGTACGCGGCGTCCTCGCCGAACAGGTCGATCTCGAACAGGTTGGTGGTGCCCTCGACCGCCGTGGGCATGAACAGCGGCGCGTCGAACCGCAGGAAGCCGCGTTCCGCGAAGAAGTCGTGGATCGCGCGCTCGACGGTGTCGCGGATGCGCAGGATCGCCCACGGCGCACGGTGCCGGAGGTGCAGGTGCCGACGCTCTGCGAGGAAATCCACCCCGTGCTCCTTGGGCGTGATCGGGTAGGCGCCCCCCGGCGCGACCGCGACGAGGTCACGCACCTGGATCTCGACGCCGGAAGGGGCCCGAGGATCGGCGGCGACCTCGCCGACGATGCGCACCGCCGCTTCCTGCTCCAGCCGCCGCGCGATCGCGAAGGTCGTCTCGTCGACCGACGAGGCGGGCACCACGGCCTGGACGAAGCCGCTCCCGTCGCGGAGCTGGAGGAACGCGATCTTTCCGCTGGACCTGGAGCCGGTCAGCCATCCCTCCAGGGTGACGGTGCGGCCGACCGCGCCTGGGAGGTCGGCGATGCGGGTGATGTCGCTCATGGCGGGGAGTCTACCCGTCAGGACCGGACCCGCATCCGGATCGCCGCGTCCAGCGCCTCCGCCGCTCCGCACGCCTCGACACCCGGCAGCGTGTTGTCGGGCCAGCGCGCGACCACGTCGGCGTCGCCGCTGGCCATCACGCGGGGAACGCCGACGGCCTCGAGCATGGAGAGGTCGCCGGGACTGTCGCCGATCGCCATGACGTGCGCCGGATCGACCTCCAGCCGCTCGGTCAGGAGTCGCACGGCGCTGCCCTTGTCCACGCCGGCGCGCGTGAGGCTGACGAAGTAGGTGTCGGGCAACGCGGGGCTGGTCGCGATGTTGGCGTGGACGCGCTCGACCTCGACGTCCAGCACGGCCTGGAGGCGGTCCGGCTGGACGACCCACTGGGCGCGCACGACGGGCTCGCTGCCCGCCACCTCGGCCAGGTCGCGCACGATGGCGTTCACGCCGATCATCTTGGCGTGCGCCTCGCTGATGTCGGTGCGCCGCTCGACGTACATGGCGTCGGGCGTGTAGAGCTCGAGCACCACGTTCAGGTTCCGCGCGCGGCGCACCAGGTGCAGCGTCGCCTGTTCGCGCAGCGCGCTGACCTGGAGCGTGTCGCCGTCGAGGTACGTCACCTGCGCGCCGTTCTGGAAGATGTGGGGCGTATCGGGATCGAGCCGGCGCGCGACCCGGGCGGCGATGCCGAAGCCGGGCCGCCCGGTGCAGACCGCGAGTCGCACGCCCGCCTCGCGAGCGCGCTCGGCCGCCTGCCAGACGCAGGCCTCGACCTGCCCCGAGGCGCCGATCAGCGTGCCGTCGAGGTCCAGGATCACGAGCGGGATCACGAGGCGTCCGCTTCGGTCTCGTCGGTCGTGGAGGCCTCGGCGTCGGCCTGGGGCGCGAGCCGCAGGTGCAGCTCGCGAAGCTGATCGGGATCGATGGGGGAGGGCGCGCCGGTGAGCGGATCGCCGCCCCGCACGTTCTTCGGGAACGCGATGACGTCGCGCAGGCTCCCCGCCCCGGCGAGCAGCATCACCAGCCGGTCGAGGCCCCAGGCGATCCCGCCGTGCGGCGGGGTCCCGTAGCCCAGCGCCTCGAGGAAGAAGCCGAACCTCGCGCGGGCCTCGTCGTCCGTGAACCCAAGCGCCGCGAACATGCGCCGCTGGGTGTCCAGGTCGTGGATACGCAGCGATCCGCCACCGATCTCGAAGCCGTCCAGCACCAGGTCGTACGCCTGGGCGCGGACCCGCCCGGGGTCGGACTCGAGGTGGTCCAGGTCGTCCGGGTGCGGACGCGTGAACGGATGATGCATGTAGGTCCAGCCTCCGCTCTCCTCGTCCTGCTCCAGCAGCGGAAAGTCCAGCACCCAGGCGAAGGTGAACGGGGCGCCTCCTGGGACCAGGCCCAAACGGTCGCGCAGCGACGTGCGGACCGCTCCGAGCGCCGTGCACGCGGTCGCCCAGCGGTCGGCGATCAGGAGCAGCAGGTCGCCGTCGTCCGGGGCCAGCGCCCGGAGCGCGGGCGTCTCGGCGTCGAGGAACTTCGCGATCGGTCCCTTGAAGCCGTCGCCGTCGCGCCGGAGCCACGCCATCGCGCGGGCGCCGTGGACCTTGGCGTGCGCCTCGAGCTCGTCGAGGACCTTGCGGCTGATCCCCGCCGCCGAGGCGGCGGGCAGGTGCAGCGCCTTGATCGATCCGCCCGCGTCCAGCACCGACGCGAACCCGCGGAACGCGGTGCCCCGGAACGCCTCGTCCACCGTCGTCAGCTCCAGGCCGAACCGGAGATCGGGCTTGTCGCTGCCGAATCGGTCCATCGCCTCGCGGTAGGGAAGCCGCGCGAACGGAACGGCGATCTCCGTGCCGGTCGCTTCCCGCACGACGTGCGCCATCAGCCGCTCGTTCAGGCTCAGCACGTC
>CAZLQH010000127.1:0-4540 GCA_964561595.1 uncultured bacterium
CGGCGAACGGGTCGGCGGCCACCTCCTCGACCGTCGACCCCGTCAGCCAGGCGGCTTCGCTCTCGTTCACGACCAGGACGTCTACCCTGCGCAGTACCTCGTCCGCGACCTCGCCCGCGGGCGCAAGGTTCAGAACGACGCGTGCCTGGGGGCCCGAGCGACGGACCGCCTCGGCCACCACCGACGCGGGAACCTCGCGCTGGAGCAGCACGACATCGGCGCGACGCAGCAGGTCGCTCGGCAGCTCGTCCGGCCCCCAGGCCAGGTTCGCCCCACCGACCACGACGATCCGGTTGCGGCCGGCCCGGTCGACCTCGATCAGGGCCCGCCCGGTGGGGGCCTCGGCCTCGCGGACCTCGCTCACGTCGATCCCCTCCGCGGCCAGACCGTCGCGCAGCCTCCGTCCCGCCTCGTCGCGACCGACCCGTCCGACCATGGCTACGCGCCCGCCCGCGCGCGCGGCGGCGACCGCCTGGTTCGCTCCCTTCCCCCCTGCGTGCTCCGCGTAGCCCAGCGCCAGCAGCGTCTCGCCGGCGTCGGGAAGACGGTCCACGCGGACGACCAGATCCAGGTTCAGGCTTCCCACGACGACGATCATTCGAGCTCCCTCCGCTCTCCGTTTTCGGGCCCCACCCGGTCCCAGTCGATGCCGCCCGGATGGCTGGGCAGCGCCGGCAGACCCACCGGATCGCGCCGGGCAGGGAGCCACCTCAGTGCCGCCGCCCTCGCACGCAGCCCGCCGTGCACCGCCGCCCGCAGCGCCGCCGGCGGGGTACGCAGACCGAACGCGACCCGCGTGACGTCGTCGAACAGCGCGTACACCGCCCCGGCGCCCAGGCGGCGCAGCGGACCGGGCAGCGATCGCGCCAGGACGCGATCGATCGTGACGTCCAGCAGGCGGCGATTGACGGGATCGTAGCGGACGCTGCGTTTCTCGAACGCCCGGCTCTCGGCCTCCAGCGCGCAGAGCGACGGCGGCAGGTCCGGGATCCCCATGCGCCGCCCGACTTCGCGCCAGAAGTGGAATCCTGCCTGCCGCTCGACCTCGCTGAGCGGTCGCCAGCCGAACCGGGCGTTCCAACGGAGCGGCTCCAGCACGAAGAGCGACAGGGTGTAGCGGTACTCGTCGGCGGGGATCGCATGACCCCGGTGCGCGCGGTTCATGGCGCGGAGCGCCGCCCGCCCGTCCGGGCTGTCGTAGCCCTCGAGCCCCAACGTGGCGATGACGGCGACCGTGTCGTCGTGCCGCTTCGCAGTGCGCTCCAGGAACTCGCCCGTACCCGCCAGAAGGCGCGACGAGGACGGCACCGCGAAGGTCTTGAGAAGCGCCAGCTCGTACGCGCGCCGCGTGTCCCACGGGAAGTCGACGGCGGCCGAAAGACGGCCGATGCGCTGGTGATCCCGCGCCGGATCCATGGCGAGGATCTCCGGCAGCACCACGCTGCGGCGCAACGTCACCTCTCCTGGACGCCGATCCGCTGAAGCAGCGCCGCCATCCTGGGCTCGTCGATCGGGCCGGAGACGCGGGCTCGGATCACGCCGTGCTCGTCCAGCAGCAGCGACGTCGGCAGGCCGAAGGTCTGGTACACCTGCGCCACCGCGCGGCTGGGCACGACCCCGCTCGGCAGCGGACGCTCTTCGTCGCGCGCGTCGCGGAGCACGATCGCCGACCCCACGTCGAGCTCGGCCAGGAACGGTGCCACGACGTCGTGCGGCTCCCCCACGTTGAGGAGCACGACGTGAACCCGGTCCGCCAGCTCGGCGGCGGTCCGGTCCAGCAGCGGAAGCTCGGCGACGCAGGGAGGGCACCAGGACGCCCAGAAGTTCACCAACACCGGGCGGCCACGCAGGTCGCTCAGGGTGACCGGGTCCCCTGCGAGGCCCATCATCGTGAAGTCCGGGCCGGTCATGCCCTCGACGACGCCGAAGGGAGGCCGGTCGACCTCCTGCGCGACGGCGGACGAGGCAGGCAGCGCCAGGCTAACCAGCGCGATCGTCGCCGCTGCGAGGGCCAGCAGCCGAAAGACCGGACGGGGGGCGTTCGGTGCGCGTGTCATCGCCGAAGTGTAGACGCCCGGGCGACGGTCATCCGTCGGGCGCTCGACCGACGGTACGACGTAGGATGAACGCTCACCCGGGCGCAGCGACGCTCGGGCGGACGGATGGCCGTCGGACGCGACCGCACGGTGCCGCCTCGCGATCCACGCCGGGCCGCCGCGTTCGCGGCACCGTCCTGGAAGGGGTCCCGCCCATGCGCGAATCGAACCGTGTCGTCGCTCGTGCCGTCGTTCCCGCCTTCGTCCTCGCCCTGTCGGCCTTGGCGCTGGGCCTGGCGCAGACGCTCACGCCCGCCATCTTCTACTACGCGTCGGCTCCCGAGCTGTCCGTGGGCGGCTCCGTGAGCGGCGAGCTGACCTTCGCGTCGGGCCAGAACTTCAAGGACGGGAGCCGCGTCGAAGTCGTCGTGCTACGCACCGAGCCGGGCACGCCCGTCGTGGTGGACGTCCTGAGCGACGCGTTCGACGCCTACCTGACGGTCTACGGCCCCGACGGCTCGATGCTGGACGCTGTCGACGACGGTCCGGACGGGCTCGATCCGCAGATCGCGTTCACGCCGCAGCTGCCCGGCGCGCACCTGCTGGTCGTGAGCGGCTTCGGCGCGTGGGACATGGGCGCGTTCGAGGTTCGGGCCCGCGCCGCGAAGCCGGTCGCGACCGAGGCGCTCCCGCTCCCGGGCCGCGTCGAGGCGTCGCTGCAGGGCACCGAGCCGGCCGACCCCGAGGTGGGCTACGGTCCGACCCGCTCGTTCGCACTGGAGGTCGAGGAGCGCTCGCTGGTTCGGCTGCGCGCGTCTTCGAACGCGTTCGATACCGTCCTGGCGCTGTTCGACGACGCCGGCTGGCTCGATCAGAACGACGACGCGGGCGGCTCGACCGACTCGGAGCTGTTCCTCGAGCTGGAGCCTGGCAGCTACCGCGTGGCGGTCGCGGCGTGGAGCGACGGCAGCGGTCCGTTCACGCTCAGCGCGGAGCGGTACGTGCGCGTCGACTGACCCCTCTCTCGCGACGCGCGGCGCCCCCGGCCCAGGTGTAGGCTCGGGGGCGCTTTCGCGTCTCGCCCCCTTCGGTTTCGCTTCGAGGTCGCTCATGCCCGCTCCACCCGTTCGCCACAGCAGGTTCGTCGATCGCTCGCCGCTTCCCTACGCCTGGGTGGTCCTGGCGACCGCCATCGTCACGACGATGATGACGGTTCCCGGCCAGACGGTGGGCGTGTCGGTGTTCCTCGACCCGATCCTGGCCGACCTGGAGGTGTCGCGGAGCACGGTGTCGCTGCTCTACACCGTCGGCACGCTGCTGGGGTCGTTCGCCCTGCCGTTCGTGGGGCGGTTCATCGACGCTCGCGGACCGCGCCTGTCCGTCGGCCTGATCGCGGGCGGGTTCGCGCTGGCGTGCCTGTTCATGAGCGGCGTGACGACGCTGGCGATGCTGGCCGTAGGCTTCGTGCTGATCCGGGGACTGGGCCAAGGCTCGCTGAGCCTCGTGAGCCTGCACACGGTGAACCTCTGGTTCGTGCGGCGGCGCGGGCTGGCCGTGGGACTGACCGGCTTGGGCATGGCGGTCGCGACGGCCGTCTTCCCTGGGCTTCTGGAGGCGCTGATCGCCCGAGTGGGGTGGCGCGGAGGCTACGCCTGGATGGCCGTGATGGTCGCCGCCGTGGCGCTTCCGCTGGGCGTGGCGTTCTTCCGTGGCGCGCCGGAGCGGTACGGCACGGTGCCCGACGGGCATCGTGCGGGTCGGACCCCGCCGCCGCCCGTGGTCGAGTCGAACCTGACGTTGGCCCAGGCCCGCCGAACCGGTGCGTTCTGGCTGGTGACGGCGGGCGACGTGGCGGTCGCGGCGCTGTCGACGGGACTCGTGTTCCACCACTTCGACATCGTGACGCAGAGCGGGTTCGACCGGGCTGCCGCCGCTGCCGTGTTCCTGCCCCTCGGCCTCATCACCGCCGGCGCGAACGTCGCGACGGGCGCGCTGCTGGACCGCGTCGCGCCGCGCTTCGTGCTGGCGACGATGCTGGTGTTCCAGGCGGCGGCGTTGGCGATGGCCGGCTGGATTCCCGCGCCGTTGCTGCTTGTCTACGGCGCGTTCATCGGCTTGGCGCAGGGGATGAAGGGCGCGCTGGGCGGCTCGGCGTACGCCGCGTACTTCGGCCGCGCCCATATCGGCTCGATCAAGGGCTTCGCTTCGACGCTGGGCGTGGCCGGCTCGGCGATCGGGCCGCTGCTGTTCGCGGTGGGGCGCGACGTGGCCGGCGACTACCTGCCGGTGCTGCTGGTGTCCGCCGCCATCCCGGCCGCGTTGGCGCTGGCGTCCCTGGGGCTGCGGCCGCCGGCGGTCGCCCAACGGCCACCGGGTTGACCGGTGAGACGGCTCCGGGTCGCATGCACGTTCTGTAGACGCGCCCGGGACGTCGGTCGCTTGCAGCGGAGCGACGCGGTCCGTATCGTAGGCGGACCGGGTCGCGCCGACCCGGTGTCGTTCCG
>CAZLQH010000128.1:0-4517 GCA_964561595.1 uncultured bacterium
AGTCCATCTGGGAGCCGCCCTCGTGGGTCTCCCCCATCTTGTGGATGCGGCCGGCATAGAACAGGATGCGCTCGGTCAGGGTCGTCTTGCCCGCGTCGATGTGGGCGGCGATCCCGATGTTGCGCGTCATGCGGAGGTCGATCTTGGTCTCGGTCGTCATAAGGTTTTGTCGGCGACTACCAGCGGTAGTGGGCGTAGGCTCGGTTCGCCTCCGCCATGCGCTCGACGTCCTCCTTCTTCTTCACGGCGCCGCCACGGCCCTGCGCGGCGTCGAGCAGCTCGCCCGCGACGCGCTCGACGGCGGTGCGCTCCGGACGCGAGTCCGAGGCGGCCACCAGCCAGCGAAGGCTGAGCGACTGCGACCGGCGAGGACCGACCTCGACGGGCACCTGGTAGGTGGCGCCGCCCACGCGCCGGCTCTTGACCTCGGTGCGCGGGCGCACGTTGTCGAGCGCCTGACGGAACACCTTGAGCGGCTCCTGGCCGCTGCGCTCCTGAATGAGGCGGCACGCCCCATAGAAGATGCGGCTGGCGAGGTTCTTCTTGCCCTCGCGCATCAGCTTGTTCACGAACGCCGTCACCGTGGTGTCGGCGTAGACCAGGTCCGGTTCGAGCTTGCGGATCTCGGCGCGTCTTCTGCGACCCATGCTGACTCCCCTTACTTCTTCGGCTTCTTGGTGCCGTACTTGCTTCGGCCCTGGTTGCGTTGGACGTAGCGGCCGACCTCGACGCCCTGAGCGTCGAGCGCGCCGCGGACGATGTGGTAGCGCACGCCGGGCAGGTCCTTCACGCGGCCGCCGCGGATCAGCACGACCGAGTGCTCCTGGAGGTTGTGCTTCTCGCCCGGAATGTAGGCGGTGACCTCGTAGCCGCTGGACAGCCGGACGCGAGCGATCTTGCGAAGCGCGGAGTTCGGCTTCTTCGGCGTCTGGGTCTTGACCGCCGTGCAGACGCCGCGACGCTGCGGGCTGCCCTTCAGGGCGGGGGTCTTGTTCTTCTTGCTCAGTTTGTTGCGCCCCTTGCGGAGCAGCTGGTTGACGGTGGGCAGCGTGATCACTCCTCGTTCTCGGTGTCTCCGGCGTCGATGCGACGTCCGGCGCGGTGGCACGGGCCTCGCTTCTGGGTTCTGCGGGACGGACCGTCCGTCCCTTCGTGGTGGTGCTTTCGGCCCGCTTCCGCGCCACCGGGGCGCATGCGACAGACCAGCCCCCAGACCCGTCGTTGCGGACCAGGGGGACGCAAACCGGGGCAGTATAGCCCCTCCGGGCCGGTCTGCACAAGGCCTGGCGAAGCGGGGCGGCGCCCGTCCAGCGCCGCCAGCGATCAGATCAGCCAGTAACGCTGGTACGGCGTCAGGGTCAGCACGCCCCCCTCGACGCCGACGAACGTCTGCTGGATCTGGTCGTACGGCTGCTCGATGCCGTACGAGGTCAGCACGTCGGCGTTCACGGTCTGCACCTGCTCGCTGAAGTTCAGCAGCGCGACCATCGTCCCGAGCGGGTGGGGCCGGGCGTACGCGAACACGTGCGGATGCCCGATGTCGAGCACGTCGGTCGCGTAGGAGGCGTGCAGATGCGGCGTCCGCGATCGCGCCCGCACCATGCGGCGGACGCCGTGGAAGAGGCGCTCCTCGACCGTGCCCTCGCGGTCGCGGAGCTCGGCGGCGCGCCAGTCCATCCGCGGCCGGTGCATCCAGCGGTTGTCGCCGAGCTCGTGCGGCTCGTGCTCGTAGCCGTAGTCGTTCCGCATCCCCAGCTCGTCGCCCATGTACAGCAGCGGGATGCCCCCGAACCCCAGGATCAGCGCGTGACCCAGCAGGATCCGCTCGATCGACAGCGCGACCAGCCGCTCGTCGCCCGTCTCGAGCGCCTTCTCGAGGCCGGCCAGGCTGGCGGTGGTGCCGCTGATGCGACGGTCCTGGGTCCGCGGGTTGAACCCGAACACGCGGCCGCGCGCATGGCTGCCGGGGAAGCGGCCGGAGTAGAAGTCGGACAGGAACGCGCGGTGCGCGTGCGCGTCCAGGCCCACCGCCGAGGCGTCCTGGTCCGTGATCGCCCAGCCGATGTCGTCGTGCCCCCGAACGTAGGTGCCCCAGGCGATCGAGGTCGGAGTACGCGGGAACTCGCGCAGCGTGTGCGTCATGAGCCGGGTGTCGCGGCTCGCGAGCGCGGACCAGAACTGCACCATCAGGCTGTTGTGGTAGGCGATGTTGCTCACCTTGCCGTAGCGCCGGCCGGTGCCGAAGTAGTGGATCAGGTCGTCGGGGCTCACGATCGCCTCGGCCTTGTGGGCGACGGCCGGCGTGGCGATCTTGCTGCAGGCGCGGAGGCCCTGCAGCAGGTCGTGCACCTCGGGCTGGTTCTGGCAGTTCGTGCCGACCCGCTTCCACAGGAAGGCGACCGCGTCGAGCCGGAACACCTCGACCCCGAGGTTGGCGAGGTCCAGCATGCTGCGCACGATCTCGAGGAACACCTGCGGGTTGGACCAGTTGAGGTCCCACTGGTACTCGTGGAACGTGGTCCATACCCAGCGATCGATCTCGGGCTGGTAGGTGAAGCTGCCGGGCGCCATGTCCGGGAAGATCTCGGGGAGCGTGCGCTCGTACGCGTCGGGAGCGCCGCGGTCCTCGTACATGTAGAAGTAGTCCTGGTAGCGCTGTTCGCCCGCGAGCGCCCGGCGCGCCCAGTCGTGCTGATCGGCGCAGTGGTTCAGCACCAGGTCGATGCAGACGCTGACCCCCTTCTCGCGCAGCACCGTGCACGTCTCCTGCAGGTCGTCACGGTCGCCCAGCGCCGGCTCGATCTGGCGGTAGTCCCGGATCGCGTAGCCGCCGTCGTTCGGACCCTCCCGCGCCTCGAGGGTGGACATCAGGTGCAGGTAGGTCGCCCCGAGCTCGGTCAGGTAGTCCAGACGGTCGCGCACGCCGCGGAGGGTGCCGGCGAAGCGATCGACGTAGAACACGTAGCCCAGCATCGACTCGCGCTGGAACCAGTCCGGCGTGAGGTCGCGCTCGAGGTCGAGCTCCTTGAGCGCCTCGGGCCGCTGGGCGTACGCCTCGGCCATCTCGCGGCACAGGCCGACCACGAAGGTGCGGAAGTCGGGCCGCCGGCCGTACACCGGCCGCAGCCCGTCCACGAGGTTCTGGAACCAGCGCTCGAGCCGCAGCACGAAGATCTGCCTGTCCCGCTCGGCCAGCGGGGACAGGGGACGCTCGGCGGCCGCACGGGCCTCGAGGAAGAGATCGCGCGCCTCGGGGTCGAGGTGCAGGACGTTCTGCATGAGCCAAACCCTACCGTAGCCGCTGGCGCGGGCCTCGGCCTCAGCCGGCCAGCGCCGCCCGCGCCGCCAGCACGGTCCGCTCCGCCTCGTCGGGCGTCGCCGCCACGGCGGTCAGGTGGCCCATCTTGCGGCCCGCTCGCGCCTCTTCCTTGCCGTACAGGTGCAGGGCGGCGCCGCCCACGCGCAGCGCGGCGGCCCAGTCCGGCTCGCCGGCCGCCCAGGCGTCGCCCAGCAGGTTCGCCATCGCGGCCGCGCCGCGCGTCGTGGCCGACCCCAACGGAAGGCCGGCGACGGCGCGCACCTGCTGCTCGAACTGCGAGACCGCCGCGCCCTCGATCGTCCAGTGGCCGGAGTTGTGCGGCCGTGGGGCGATCTCGTTCACCCGCAGGCGGCCGTCGGCTCCGTAGAAGAACTCGACGCACGCCACGCCGACCAGCTCCAGCGCGGTCAGCACCGCCTCGGTCGCCTCGTTCGCCTCCCGAACGACGTCGGGAGGAAGCGTCGCCGGGGCCACCGACAGGTCGAGGATGCCGCCCACATGGCGATTCCAGGTGGGCGGGAACGGCACGAACCGGCCCGACGCGTCGCGCGCGGCGACGACCGAGAACTCGAGCTCCAGAGCGATGCGGGCCTCGAGCACGGCCGGTCCGCCGCCGATGGCGCGCCAGGCGGCGGCCGCGTCGGCGGGGCGGTCCAGCGTCGCCTGCCCCTTGCCGTCGTACCCGAATCCGGCGGTCTTCAGCAGCCCGGGGCCGCCCAGACGGGCGGACGCCTCGGCCGCCTCCTCCACCGTCTCGACCCGCGACCAGCCGGCGACCGGCACGCCGAGGCGCTCCAGGAACGCCTTCTCCCGGCCCCGGTTCTGTGCCACGTGCAGCGCACGCGAGCCGGGCCGCACCGGGGCGTGCCGAGCGACCCGGTCGAGCGCCGGGGTCGGCACGTTCTCGAACTCCAGGGTGACGGCGTCGACGCCCTTCGCGAACGACGTCAGCGCGGCGTCGTCGTCCCACTCCGCGGTGACGGCCCGCTGGGCGTGCACCGCGGCCGGCGCGCGTTCGGCGTCGGGCGCGAAGACGTGTACGCGGTACCCCATCCGGACGGCGGCGGCCGCGAACATCCGCCCCAGCTGGCCTCCGCCCAGCACGCCCAGGGCGCGCCCCGGCAGGATCGCCGCGTCGACCCGCGTCACGGGCGGTAGTCCGGCGTGGGAAGCTCCGACGCCTCGGACGCGTCCGCCT
>CAZLQH010000129.1:0-4514 GCA_964561595.1 uncultured bacterium
AGCACGACGGCGGTGATGACCCACAGCTCGTAGACGGTGCCCATGTTCGGCGTCGACGCGCCCATCTGCGTCGAGAGCAGCAGTCCGGACAGGGCTGCCAGGGCGCCGAGCATCGTGAAGTTGATCAGCAGGTGCCGGCCGACGCGGACGCCGGCGTTCACCGCGGCGTCGCGGTTGCCGCCCACGGCATAGGTGTCGCGGCCGTGACGAGTGTTGGTGAGAACGACGTGGAGCACGATCGCGATCGCGACGAAGATCAGCGCCAGCGTCGGCACGCCCGCGATCTGCGACATCCCGAAGTCGGCGTACGCGAAGTTCAGCGCGAAGTACGACTCCTGGTTCGTGTAGACGAAGACCAGGCCCCGGATCCCGAGCATCGCGCCCAGCGTGACGATGAACGAGTCGACGCCGGTCTTGTAGGTGATCAGGCCGTTCAGCCCGCCGAGCGCGGCGCCGACGGCCAACCCCAGCAGGGCGGCGGGAATCATGCCGAGCTGGCTCTGAAGTCCGACGGAGAGCGACGCTGCCAGCGCCATGATCGCCCCGACCGACAGGTCGATCTCGGCGTTGATCATCACGAACGTCATGCCCAGCGCGATGATCCCGATGAACGTCGACTGCAGCAGGATGTTGAGCAGGTTGCCGGTGCTGAAGAAGAACTCGCGCGTGCCGGGCATCAGGCTGAAGAACAGCAGCTCGGCGATCACGAACGCCCAGATGGGCTGGCGCGCCAGCGACCGGACCCAGGCGTTCAGACGGCTGCGCTCGGCGGTGGGCACGCTCGCGACCCGGCCGCTCATGCCGCCCACAACCGTCCGCGCTTGGACGCCACGTCCAGCCAGACGACGAGGATGATGACCAGCCAGGTGACCAGCCACTGCGCGTAGAACGGGAACCCCAGGAGCAGGAGCCCGTTGTTGATGAAGCCGAAGATGAGGATCCCGATCACGGTCTTCGCGATGCTGCCCGAGCCGCCCAGCAGGCTGGTGCCGCCCAGGATGATGCCGGCCAGCACCTGCAGCTCCCAGGTCTGCCCGACGGTGTTCTGCGAGCCCATCACCCGCGAGCCCAGGATGACGGCGCCGGCGAAGACGGCGAACGCGCTGATCAGATAGGTCGAGAACACGATCCGCGACGCACGCAGGCCGGAGTACGACGAGGCGATGCGGTTGCCGCCCACGGCGAACACCTTGCGCCCGAAGCCGGTCCGGTGGAGCACGATGCCCAGGACCACCGCCAGCCCCAGGAAGAGCACCACCGGCACGTTGATGTCGATGTTGCCCATGCTGATCAGACGGCCTCGGCCGAAGACCGCGAACCAGGTGTCGCTCTGGTTGGCGATGTCGACGTTCTTGCCGCCGCTGTAGAGCAGCGTGGCGCCTTGCAGCACCGACAGCATGCCCAGCGTGACGATCAGCGAGTTCAGCCTGAGGAAGCCGACCAGCGTGCCGTTCACCGCCCCGGCGATCAGCGTGACGACCAGGGTGACCAGGATCGCGGGAAGCGGTCCGATCTTGTCGTGCAGGTCGACGACCATCACGGTCGCGAGCGACAGCATCGAGCCGACCGAGAGATCGAGGTTCCCGCCGATCACCACGAACGTGACGCCCAGGGCGATCGTGCCCAGGATCGACACCTGGCGGATGACGGCGAGGATGTTCTCGGTGGTCGCGAACCGATCGATCGTGAACGACATCACGATCAACAGGAGCACGAACGCCACCAGGATCCCCTGGTCTCGAAGGATGCTTCGGAGCCGCTCGCGCCAGGATCCCGGCGATTGGACCTGCTGCACGTTTCCTCCTCGATCCGCGCGAGTCGCGCCGTTCGGGGTCGAACCCCGAGGGCGGGGATGCGACGGGATGGGCGGTCGCCGAGTGTCGTGGTCCAGTGGTCCAACGGTCATACCACTAGGTTCTCGCAATCGACCTTGCAGCTTCCGCGCCTTCGGTCGGGCCATCGGTCGAGCTTCCGGGGTCGTCCCCAGAAGCCCGCGATCGCATCGATTTCGGACGTTTTAGGGGTAGCACGACCCGCAAATCGTTGTCAAGAAGTCCGATCCGTGTACTCTTCGACCGGATTGCTCGTGAAAACATTCCCTTTAGCACGGTCTTCGTCGACGCCGCGCCTGGCGCCTTGACACCCCCTGAGCCGGGTGCTAGGTTCACCCCACGTTTTCGAAGAGGTATAGCGGTCATACCAATGGCTGGCGTCCCGACGCTCGGGGGACGGCGGCTTCCTGGCGCACGACGGCCCGTGGCCGCGGCGCGACCGGAAGGAGCGACGGTGCAGCAGAGGATTCGGAACCACCGCCTGTACGAGCAGGTCGTCGAGCGCATCAGCGCGCAGATCTTCGAGGGCGAGCTGCGCAAGGGCGATCAGCTTCCCAACGAGCGCACGCTGGCCGAGCAGTTCGGCGTCAGCCGGACCGTCATCCGCGAGGCGATGAAGACCCTCGCCAAGGACGGACTGGTCGAGGTGCGCACGGGTCAGGGGACGTTCGTGGTCGACGGCACCGCCGGGGCGCTCAAGAACTCGATCCAGACGCTGATGCGGATCGGGCAGGACGAGGACCGCCTCCGCGAGCTCGTCGAGCTTCGGGAGCTGCTCGAGCCAGGCGTCGCCGCCTTGGCCGCGCGCCGCGCCGACGCGGACGACCTCGAGCGCATGGAGGCGTCCATCCAGGAGATGAGCCGGGCGATGGGCGACGCCGACGCGTTCATCCGCGCCGACAACCGCTTCCACCAGCAGCTCGCCCGCGCCAGCCGCAACCGGCTGATCCCGCGCATCCTCGACTCGATCGTCGACCTGCTGCACGAGCTCCGGGGCGAGATCTTCGAGATCGAGGGCGGCCCCGAGCGCGGCCAGGCGCACCACCGCACGATCCTCGCCGCGGTCCGCGACCGCGACGCCACCGCCGCGAAACACGCCATGGACGACCACCTCGCCCAGGTCAAGCGCGACAGCGAGGCCGCCGTCCGCAAGCAGAAGCGCGCCCGCAACGCGCAGACGAAGGGGGACGAAGCGTGAGCGAAGCGTCCGCACGACACGACGCCGCCTCGGCCGGAGCGACGGGGCGCGAGGACTGGCTCCGCGCATACCGGCAGATGCAGCGCATCCGGGTGTTCGAGGAGCACGCCAACGACCTCTATCTCACCGCGCGCATGCCCGGCCTGACGCACATGTACACCGGCCAGGAGGCGGTGGCGGTCGGCGTGTGCGAGACGCTGCGCCGCGAGGACACGATCACCAGCACCCACCGCGGCCACGGCCACTGCGTCGCGAAGGGCGCCTCGCTGGACCGGATGTTCGCCGAGCTGCTCGGGCGCCGCGACGGCTACTGCCGCGGCAAGGGCGGCAGCATGCACATCGCCGACCAGGAGAACGGCAACCTGGGCGCCAACGCCATCGTCGGCGGCAGTGCCGGCATCGCCACCGGCTCCGCCCTGAGCGCCAAGCGGCGCGGCGACGGCGACGTCTCCGTCTGCTTCTTCGGCGAGGGCGCGCTGGGCCAAGGCCTGTTGTACGAAGTGATGAACATGGCGCAGCTCTGGAAGCTGCCGATCGTGTACGTGTGCGAGAACAACATGTACAACGAGTACACCCACTACGACGAGGTCACCGCCGGCGCGATCCTCGACCGCCCGCGCGCGTTCGGCATCCACGTCGAGCACGTCGACGGCCAGGACCTCCGCGCCGTCCGTGCCGCCGCCGCCGAGCTCGTGGGCCGCGCCCGCCGCGGCGAGGGACCGTCGTTCCTGCTGTGCGACACGTACCGCTACCACGGCCACCACGTCGGCGACATCGACCGCGCCTACTACCGCAGCAAGGACGAAGAGAAGTCGTGGCGCACGGAGCGCGATCCGATCACGCTGTTCACCGCGTGGCTCGTCGGCGAGCTCGACGTCGACCCGGCCGAGCTCGAGGCGATCGAGCGCGAGGTCCGCGACGAGGCCCAGGCCGCCGTGACCTTCGCCCTCGACGCGCCCTACCCCGACGAGAGCGAGGTCGACCAGCATGTCTACGCCTGACGTCGCCACCCGCACCCGCGTGATCAGCTTCTCGAAGGCGGTGAACGAGGCGCTGGCCGAGGAGATGCGCCGCGACGAGCGGGTGCTGATCCTGGGCGAGGACGTCGCCGAGGCCGGCACGCCGTTCAAGGTCCTCGCAGGTCTCGTCGAGGAGTTCGGCACCGACCGCGTGATCGACACGCCCATCTCCGAGCCCGGCTTCACCGGCATCGGGGTCGGCGCCGCGATGACCGGCCTCAGGCCGGTCGTGGACCTGATGTTCGGCGACTTCCTGACGCTGATCATGGATCAGCTCGTGAACCAGGCCGCCAAGATCCACTACATGTCCGGCGGCAAGCTCACCGTGCCGCTCACCGTCCGCACGACCCTCGGGGCCACCCGGCGCTCCGCCGCCCAGCACAGCCAGAGCCTGCACGCCTGGGTCAGCCACGTCCCCGGGCTGAAGGTCGCGCTCCCCTCCACGCCCGCCGACGCGAAAGGGCT
>CAZLQH010000130.1:0-3072 GCA_964561595.1 uncultured bacterium
GTCTGGCCGGTGAGCATCCAGACGATCACGATGCCGAACAGGATCGAGTGGCTGATCGCGTCGGTCAGCATCGCGTCGCCGCGCAGGATCAGGAACGTGCCCAGCAGCGACCCGGCGACGCCGACCAGCGCGCCGGTGGCCACGATCGCGAACGGGATCGAGGTGAGCAGCGCGCTCATCGGCGGCCCGCGTGTCGGCCCGCGTCTCGGCCCGCGTCGGTCGGCACCCGCGACGCCTCGACCGCGCCCGCCTCGCTCAGCGCCCAGTGGACGCCCTCCTCGGGCCGGTGCTCCACGCGGCGAACCCAGCCGCGCTCCTCCAGGTCGCGGAGCAGCCCGGCGGTGGAGGTCCCGAAGTAGGTGTCCAGCATGCCCTGCTCGGTGGCGTAGTCGGGATGGCCGTGCTCACGGGCCAGGCGGTCCATGGTGGCCAGGACTTGGCGAGCCCGCAACGCGCGACCGCTCCGCGCGCGCCTCACGGCGGCCGCGACCAGGCCCCGGTTCGGAGCGAACGCCAGCGAGACCGCCACGATCACGGTGAGGCTCAGCACGATGAGCGGCCCGGTGGCCAGCCCGCGGCCGGTCGCGCTGATCAGGGCGCCGATCACGCCCCCGACCGCGCCGAACGTCGACGCCAGGACCACCATCGTGCCCAGCCGCTCGGTCCACTGTCGCGCGGCGACGGCGGGGGCGACGATCATCGCCGACATCAGCACCACGCCCACCATCTGCAGGCCCAGCACCACCGCCAGCGCGATCATCGCCGTCATGACCGCGTCCAGGAACGCGGTCGGCAGGCCCAGCGAGGCGGCGAACACCGGGTCGAAGGTGGCCGCCTTGAGCTCCTTCCAGCCGGCCACGACCAGGGCGACGGACAGCGCCGTCACGGCCGCCATGATCCATAGGTCGCTGCGCAGGATGGCCGCCGCTTGGCCGAACAGGAACGTCTCGAGCCCGGCCTGGCCAGCGCCGGCGCGGCCCTGGACGAAGCTGAGCAGCACCACGCCCGCCGCGAAGTACACGCTCAGCGCGACGCCCAGCGAGGCGTCCGTCTTCAGGCGGCTGCGCCGGACCAGCAGCAGCATCGTGAGCGCCGCCAGGACGCCGGTCGCCAGGGCGCCGGCCAGCACGGCGCTCAGCGAGCGTCCTCCGGCGACGAGGAAGCCCAGCGCGATGCCGGGCAGCGCGGCGTGGGAGAGCGTGTCCCCGAGCAGGCTCTGCTTGCGCAGCACGGCGAACGAGCCCAGCGCGCCGCTGGTCACGCCCAGCAGGATCGCGCCCAACGCGACGGTGCGTAGGGTGTAGTCCCCCAGCAGGGTGACGATCGCGTCCATCTCAGCCGGGCGCGCCCGGCAGGCCGGCGCCCTCCAGCAGCGCGACCTGACCACCGTAGGTGGCGTGAAGGTTCTGGGCGGTGTAGACCTCCTCGACCGGACCCTGCGCGACGGCGCGCACGTTCAGCAGCATCATCCAGTCGAACGTGGTGCGGACCGTCTGCAGGTCGTGATGGACGACGACGACCGTCTTCCCGCGGTCGCGCAGCTCCCGGAGCACCTCCAGGATGGCGCGCTCGGAGGTGGCGTCGACGCCCGCCATCGGCTCGTCCAGGAAGTACACGTCGGCGTCCTGCACCAGGGCGCGCGCCAGGAAGGTCCGCTGCTGCTGCCCCCCCGAGAGCTGCGCGATCTGACGGTCGCGGTAGTCGCTCATGCCGACCTGCTCCAGGGCGGACAGCGCCCGCGCCCGCTCGGTGCGGCCCGGTCGCCGAAGCCACCCGAGCCGGCCGTACAGTCCCATCTCGACGACGTCGGCGACGGTCGTCGGGAAGTCCCAGTCCACGCTGGTGCGTTGCGGGACGTAGCCGACCCGGTGCCGCTGCTCGGCGTACGGCCTGCCGAACAGGTAGACGTGGCCGGCGGTCGGTCGGATCAGCCCCAGGATCGCCTTGAGCAGCGTGCTCTTGCCCGCCCCGTTGGGGCCCACGATGGCGGCCATGACGCCGGGAGGCACGTCGAGGTCGACGTCCCACAGCACCGGCTTGGCGTGGTAGGCGACGGTGAGGTCCTCGACGTGGACCGCGAGGTCGGGCTCGTGCACGCTCACGGAGCGGCGACGTCCGCGATTCCGTGACGGTCGGCCCAGTCGTCCAGCGCGCCGGGGAGGGGAGGCGCCTCGCCGCCCAGCGCGTCGACGATGGCGACCGTGTTGGCGTGCAGCATCCCGATGTAGGTGCCCTCGGCGGTGCCCGGCTCGCCCATGGCGTCGGAGTAGAGCGTTCCGCCCAGCTCGACCGAGGCGCCCATGTCGCCGGTCGCGTCCAGGACCGCTTGGATCGTTCTCGGATTGATCGTCGTCTCGACGAAGACGGCGGGAACCCCGGTTCGGGCGATGGTCTCGGCGGTGGCGCGGATGTCGGCGATGGACGGCTCGGCGTCGGTGCTGACGCCCTGGATGCCGACCACCTGGAGCCCGTACGCCCGGCCGTAGTACGCGAACGCGTCGTGCGCCGTGACCAGCACGCGGTTCGCCTCCGGCACGGTGGCGACGGCCCGCGCGATCCAGTCGTGCAGGGCGTTCAGCTCCGCAGCGTGCGCGGCCGCGCGGTCGCGCACGCCGGCCGCGCACGCCGGGGCGAGGTCGCCGAGCGCGGCGGCGATCGGGTCCAGCGTGCCGGCCCACAGCGAGACGTCCATCCACACGTGCGGGTCGACGCCGTACGCGCTGGAGACGCGGATCCGGCGCCCTTCGGGCACGCCCGCCTCCGATACCGCGAGCGTCGTCGTTCGTTCGCCGAAGCGCTCCAGTACGTCCCCGAGCTGGCCTTCGAGGGTCAGGCCGCCGTAGAGGATGAGGTCCGCCCGGCTCAGCTCGCGGACGTCGCCCGAGGTGGCCTGGTACAGATGGGGGTCGACGCCGGGGCCCATCAGGGAGACGACGTCGGTGCAGGCGCCTCCGACCGTGGCGGCGGTGTCGCCGACCATGCCGACCGTGGCGACGACACGAAGCGGCGGGTCCAGGCGCGCGTCTTGCGCCAGCGCCAGGCCGGCGAGCGTCAGGCTGGTCAGCGCCAGGC
>CAZLQH010000130.1:3172-4485 GCA_964561595.1 uncultured bacterium
AGCGCCAGGCGGACGAGGAGCTGCGCGGCGAGACGGCGGGACCGGCGATGCACGGACGAGCGGGACGCGACGACACGGCGATTGCGCCCTACCTCGTGAGATTTTGTGGCGAACCTAAACATGCGGCTACCCTAGTCCGCTCGCTCGCGGCTGTCAAGGCGTCCCGGCGGGTGGCCACCGCCGTGGGAGTCCAGGTCACGCGCGATCTCCGTGACGCCACGTACAGTCGGGCATGACGACGACCGACCGGCCCTGGTTCGTGACCGAAAGCGGCTTCAGCCGTCGCCTCGACGATGCGGATCGAAGCGTGTTCATGCGCGTCTGCCCCGAGCGGCACTACGCGCGCGACGAGCACATCTTCCGCGAGGGCGACCCGGCCGAATCGCTGCACGTCGTCGCGAACGGCCGCATCAAGCTCACCCGCCTCACGCCCGACGGGCGCGAGCGGATCCTCGCCATCGTCGGACCGGACGACATGATCGGCGAGGCGTTCCTGCGTCCCGACGCGGAGTACCGCGCCGACGCCGTGGCGCTGGGAGACGGCGTCACCACCTGTCCGATGTCGCGCGGGCAGTTCCAGCAGCTCTCGCTGCAAGCGCCGACGTTCGTGCTGGCGTTCGCCGAGATCCTGGCCGGCAACCTGTTCCGCTGCCGCGATCAGCTCACCGGCGGGTACGCGCCGATCAAGGTGCGCGTCGCGCTCACGCTGCTGGAGCAGGCCCGTCGTTTCGGACACCCCGCCGAGGACGACGACGACTGGCTGGAGCTCGAGACCGAGCTACGGCACGAGGAGATCGCCTCGCTCATCGGGGCGACCCGCGTCTCGGTGTCCAGCTCCGTCGCCGATCTGCGCAACGACGGCCTGGTCGAGGGCACCCGCGGCCGCTACCGGCTCCACGCCCCGGCGATCGAGGCGCTCGAGCTGGATCTCTGAGCCGCGAGCGTCGCAGCCAGGACCCCGAGTCCCCGACGCGCGCGACCCGAGCCGGTCGCCTTCGACGAGCTGGCCCGCGCCGTGTTCGCGACGTTGAACGACCACGTTCCGGCGCCGCAGATCGAGAAGGTCCGCACCGCGCTGGGCGAGGAGCTCAGGGCCCCCTGGCCGGAGCCGTAAGCGCGTGACGGCCAGTTGACGGAACGCGTCGCGGCCCGTCACGCATCGTGGAACGTATGAACGTTTCGCCCACCACGAACCGATCCCTCGCCGCCGGGCTGTCGGCGGGACTCCTGGCCGGGTCGCTCGCCGTGCTCCTGGCGCTGTCCGCCGCTGGGCTGGCTCAGGCCGATCCGGGCGACGCCGCCCCCACGCCCGC
>CAZLQH010000131.1:0-4482 GCA_964561595.1 uncultured bacterium
TGGGCTCAGGACTCCAGCGCGTCGGGCGCTGGCGCATCGCCCTCCTCGTAGGCGCGGACGAGCTCGCCGAAGACGTCGCCCAGCTCGAACGCGGCGTCCTCCTCGATCTCCCAGCCTTCCTGCAAGGTGTCGAACATCTGCAGCGCCTCGATCCGGACGCCGTCGACGTCGAAATGGTCCTCCTCGGGGTCGAACACCTCGTCCTCGGCCACGGCGACCACCGCGAGCACCGTCTCGTCCGAGATCCACGCGTGCAGCAAGGTCCATGAGGCGTTCTGGTAGCGGGCTTCCAGCAGGGCGCGGGCAGGTTCGGGAACGTCCATCGCGACCTCCGTTCGCGTCAGCCTACCGATTCCGGGTCCGTGGGGCGGCGGGGCGTAGGCCACACGCTTCCGCGGGCGGCCACCGGCTCCCGCGAGCCCCGGCGCCGCTGCGACCGTGCTGTGACGAGACGTCGCCGCGACGACGACATCGCCTTGCATCGACTTCTATCGATGTATAGTGATGACATGAATCGATCTCCATCGATGTCCAATGTGTCGCCGCCACCCCGCTTCCGCACCGGCGCGTTCCTCCAGCCGCTGCACGACCCCAGTCAGAACCCCACGGTCACGCTCCAGGACGATCTGGACCTGATCGTTCGGCTGGACCGCCTGGGCTACGACGAGGCGTGGATCGGCGAGCACCACAGCAGCGGCTGGGAGCCGCTCCCCTCCCCCGCCCCGTTCCTGGCCGTCGCCGCTGAGCGCACCCGCTCGATCCGACTGGGCAGCGGCATCGTCCCTCTTCCGTTGCACCACCCGCTGGCCCTCGCCGGCGAGTACGCGCTGCTCGATCACCTCACGCGCGGGCGCGTGGCGCTGGGCGTCGGGCCCGGCGGCGGGATCCCGACCGACCCGCTGGTGTTCGGGCTCGATCCCGCCCGTCAGCCGGCGATGTTCCTGGAGCGCCTCGACGTGCTCATGCGCCTGTTCACCGAGACCGAGCCGTTCGATCACGACGGCGACGGCTTCACGCTCCGCAACGCCGTCCTGCAGCTGCGGCCCCGCAGCCGGCCCCACCCCGAGATCGCGATCGTGACCGGATCGAACCGCGAGTCGCTCCGCCGCATCGGCCGCTTCGGCGCCCGCTGGCTGGTCGGCACGCCACCCGACCGGTTCGAGCAGGCCTGGGCCCAGATCGAGGCCGGCGCGCGGGAGGCGGGCCGGGAGGCGCACCGCAGCGCCGCCGTGCTGCCCATGACGGTGCACCTCGCGGACAGCAAGGAGCGCGCGTTGGACGAGGTCCGCGAGGCCGCCGCCCGCGAGCGCTTCGACTTCCAGGTGCCCGTCACCGGAGCGCCGCGTCCAGACGTGCCACGGGACCGCTGGGTGGAGCACCTCGATCAGCGTCCGACCGTCGTGATCGGCACGCCCGACGAGGCGACCGAGCGGATCGAAGCGCTCCGGCGTGCCACCGGCATCGGCGGCGTGCTCCTGACGGTCAAGCGCTGGGCTTCGCCCGAGGCCACCGCCCGCAGCTTCGACGCCTTCGCGCGCTACGTCGCGGCGGCGCTGCAGGGATCGACCGCGGGGCTGGCCGCTGCCGAACGCGCGGCGACGGAGATGATGCGCAACGCCACCGCGACCCAGGAATCGTCCCCTGGCGGCACGTCCACGTCACGGTAGAGTCCAGGATGCGCCTCGCCGCCCTCTACCTCTACCCCGTCAAGTCCGCGCGCGGGATCCGCGTCGACGCGGCCGATGTCGGCGTCACCGGCCTGCGTCACGACCGGCGATGGATGATCGTCGACGCGCACGGTCGCTTCGTCACGCAACGGACCGACCCTCGGCTGGGCCGCATCGTTCCCGTCGTCGATCCAGACGTCCTCCGGCTGACGGCCCCCGGCCTGCCCGATCTACGCCTGCCGTTGGATCCCGACGCGGGCGCCTCGACGACCGTGTCGGTCTGGGACGACACCGTCGAAGCGCTGGGCTGCGGCGACGAGGCCGACGCCTGGCTGACCGGGGTGCTGGGACCTGGACACCGCCTGGTGGCCATGGCCGGCGACGGGGCCCGACCGCTGAGCTCGGAGCACGCCCGGCCGGGCGACGTCGTCTCGTTCGCGGACGGCTACCCGTATCTGCTGACCAACACGGCGTCGCTCGAGGACCTGAGCCGCCGCGCTGGCCTCGCGCTCGAGATGGAGCGGTTCCGCCCGAACCTCGTCGTCGAAGGCGCCGCGCCGTTCGCCGAAGACGGCTGGTCCAGCGTCACGATCGGAAGCGTGCCGTTCAGGGTCGTGAAACCGTGCGTGCGCTGCGTCGTGACGACGCTGGACCCGCGAACGGGCGTGGGCGGTCGCGAGCCGCTACGGTCGCTGGCCACCTTCCGTCGCGACGCTTCGGGCGGCGTGACGTTCGGGCAGAACCTGATCGCCGGCGGTGGCGGAACGCTTCGTGTCGGCGACGACGTGATCGTGCGCCAGCGCGAGGCGGAGCCTGGCGGAGACGGCGAGGCTGCACGCGACGAAGGAGCGCCCACGGAGGGAACGCCTGCCCGCTCGGACTGAACGACGGCCCGAGCGGTTCCACGGCTGGACCATCGCGTGGATGCTGGCCGTCACGCAGACGGTCGGCTACGGGATCCTGTTCTACGCCTACGGCGTGCTGACCGTACCGATGGAGGACGCGCTGGGCTGGACGCGCGCGCAGACGTCCGGAGCGTTCTCCGTGGCCCTGCTGACCTCGGGACTCGCGGCGCTGGCCGCCGGCCGGATCGTCGACCGGCACGGGGCGCGGGCACTGATGACGCTCGGATCGATCGCCGGCGGCGCACTGGTCCTGGCGTGGTCGTTCGTGACGTCGCTGCCGCAGCTCTACCTGGTCCAGGCCGGGATCGGACTGGTCCTTGCGGCCGTGACGTACGAGGTCGCGTTCGCCGTCGTGGCGCGCTGGTTCCGCCGCGATCGCATCCGGGCGCTGCTGGTCGTGACGATGGTCGCCGGCCTGGCCAGCACGATCTTCGTTCCGCTGGTCACGATCCTGGTCGAGGCGTGGGGCTGGCGTCCGGCGCTGCGGGCGCTCGCGGTTCTTCTGTGGCTGATCACCGTGCCGCTCCACGGCCTGGTGCTCCGGCGTGCGCCCGCGCGACCGGACGGCGACCCCGTGGGCCGGACGCCTCACGGCGAGAGCTCCGAGGTCGAGGCTTCGGAGATCGGGGATTCGGAGACCGAGACAGTGGACGTCGCGGCACGAGACGCATGGCGCGACCCCACCTTCTGGTGGCTGACCGGCGCGTTCGCGCTGGACCGGATGGCGATCGTCGCGATCGGCGCGCACGCCGTGCCGCTTCTGCTGGAGCGCGGCGTCTCGCCTGGGATCGTCGCCGCGGCGGCCGGCTCGATCGGCCTGCTCCAGGTGGCGGGCCGACTGCTGTTCGCGCCGGCCACCGCGCGGATCTCGCTCGGCCGTCTGGCGTTCGTGACCTACCTGGTGCGTGCCGCCTCGTTGGCCGCGCTGCTGATCGTCCCGGGCGCGCCCGGCATGTGGGTGTTCGCCACCCTGTTCGGGCTCGCGAACGGCGCGAGCACCCTGGCGCGCGCCGGACTCGTGGCGGAGACGTTCGGGGCGGGACAGTACGGCACGATCAGCGGCAGCATGACCACGGCGATCGCCGTGCTTCAGACGGCGTCGCCGCTGGGCGTGGGGGCCCTCCGCGTCGTGACCGGCGGCTACGCGGCGTCCTTGGTCGCCCTCACGCTGCTGGCGCTCGGCGCGGCCGTCGCCGTCGACCGTGCTCGCCGCCGCACGACGTCGCTCGCGACGAGGGTCGAGCCTGCCTGAAGAGGTGTCCCCCGGCACGGACACCTCGCGGCGGTCGTGCGCTCGCGGCGGATCGGCGGCGCGGCGTGCCGGGGCGGGTGCTCTTCGTTCCGCAGCGTTCGATGTTGCGCATGCGCAACGAAGCCCCCTACGTGCGCACGAACGCGCCGTCAGGGTCGGAGAGACACGTCAGGGACGCGTCACCGTCGTGGACGTGCGCATGTTGGGCCTGGATTCGCGCATGCACGACAACGGACCATCTCGAGCGACATGCCTGCACGGCGGTGGGTCGCCCCGGCACCGTCAGGGCGCCTGCAGAACCGCGCGGCGAGCGGCGGGTAGAATCGCGGTTACGTGCGTAGCGACGCCGTGGGATCGTCTCCTTCGGCGACCCGCGCTCATCGACGCTAGGAGGAACGCAATGAAGGCCACGCCGCGCGGTCCTGCTCGCTCCCGGGCAGCCGTCGACGTCTCGTCATGTCCGACCCGGTCGGGGCCCGCAACGGCCTCCGCTCGCCCGAGAACGCGTCGTGGGCGCCGCCGGAGCGTTCGGTGCTGATCGCCGTCCTCATCGGTTTCGTCGCGGCTGTTGCCGCGCCGTTCGTCACCCGGCCCCTGGGCGACCGGGTGGGCTGGGTGATGGCGCTCGTGCCCGCCGGTCTGACCGCCTGGTTCCTGA
>CAZLQH010000132.1:0-4478 GCA_964561595.1 uncultured bacterium
ACGTTGCGCTCGAACGCGTGCTCGAGCGCCTCCTCGAAGCTGACCAGCAGCTGGTCCTTGTCGAGGTTGCGTTCCGCCGCCATCATGTTGAGGGCGTCGATGAATTCCTTGTTCATGGGGTTTCCGTCTCCTTATTCGGTTGTCGTCAGCGCGGTTCGTCGGGCCACTCGGCCAACCGCGCGCTCTCGATGTCGTCCAGGTCCAGCACGATCCGCTCGCCGTCCACCTCGAACGTGACCCGGTCCCCTTCGACCTCGCGAACGACGCCGGTGAAGGCGCGATCGGCGGTGCGGACCTTGGCCCGCAGGTCGTGGAACCGTTCGAAGTGCCTCGCGCGGAAGAGCGGCCTCTCCGCGCCGGGCGACTCGATCTCGAGCTGGTACGCGGCGGCGATCGGATCGATGCGGTCGAGCTCCAGCCCGAACGCCTCGCCCGCGATCTGCACGTCTTCGACCGAGACGAGCTCCTCGTCGAGACGATCGATGCGCACCAGGACCCGGGGCGTGCGTCCCTTGCGGGACATCCTCGCCTCGAGCACCTCGTAGCCGAGCGGCGCGAGCACCTCGCGAGCGGCTTGCGCCAGATCCATGGTACCTCCTTAGGTCCGCGCCGCACAGCGACCGAGCGTCTTCAGGTGCGCCAGGCAACGAAAAAGGCGGGCTCTGGAACACCCACCCGCCACGGCAGCCGGACCGTCGTCCGTCCGTCATCCTAGCGTCTCGCGGCCGCCCGGTACAAGGCCGGCCGTGACGCCGCGGTGTGTCGGCGCTCGCTTTACACCCCGCGCGCACGCGGGTACCATGCGCCCCATGTCGGTTTCGGCCCGAGCTACCTGCTAGCGACGCGCGCTCCCCGCGTGTCGCCCGACGGATGACCCTAGGAACGCAGGGTCGTCTTTTTGTTGGTCGCGACGCCGGGTCGCGACCGCTCGGCGCTCCGCTCCCGACGGTCTGGAGGATCACCATGCGACCGACCGGCGAGGTCCTGCTGCTCACCCCGGGGCCCACCCCCATCCATCCGCGAGCCCTCGCCGCCATGCAGTGGCCGATGCGGGGCCACATGGACCCCGAGGTGTTCGCCTACAACGACCAGGTCGTGGCCGACCTGACCCTGCTGTACGGCGCGCCCGACGGCGCGTTCGCGAGCCTGCTGTCGGGAACGGGGTCGCTGGGGATGGAGGCGGGCCTCGCGAACCTGCTGGAGCCGGGAGAGCGGCTGCTGGTCGCCTCGAACGGCGTGTTCGGCGAGCGCATGGTGGAGATGGGCACGCGCCTGGGCGCCGAGGTGAGCGTCGTCCGGGCCGAGCCGGGCGTCGCGATCGACCCGGCCGAGGTCGGCGCGGCGGCGCACCGGCAGCGGCCCAAGGTGGTCGCCGTCGTGCACGGCGAGACCAGCACCGGCGTGCTGAATCCGCTCCCCGAGATCGCGGCGGCGGTCCGCGGGAGCGGGGCGCTTCTGTCGGTCGACGCGGTCACCACCGTCGGCATGATGCCGTTCGACATGGCGGGGCTGGGCGTGGACTACGCGTACACCGGCTCGCAGAAGTGCCTCTCGGCTCCGCCCGGGCTGGCGCCCGTCGTGTACGGACCGAAGGCGATGGAGGCGGTCGCCGCGCGCCGCACGCCGGTCGCGAGCTGGTACGCCGACGCGGTCGGGATGCGCGCCTACTGGCAGCCGGGCGGTGCCCGCGCCTACCACCACACCGTGCCGGTGCAGCTCCACTGGGCGACCGGCGAGGCGATCCGCGCGGCGCTGGAGGAGGGCCTCGAGGTACGCGAGGCGCGCGTGCGCCGGCTGGGCGCCGCGATCCTGGACGCGCTGGCGCCCGAGGGGTTCGCCCCGTTCGTGCCCGAGCCGCACCGCCTCCCGACCGTGCTGGCGCTGCGGCTGCCGGCCGGCCTGGACGACGCTGCGGTCCGCGGCGCGCTGCGGGAGCGCTACGCGATCAGCGTCACCGGCGGCCTGGGGTCGACCGCCGGGAAGATCTGGCGGCTGGGCCTGATGGGCGAGAACGCCCGCTTCGAGCACTACCTGCGGCTGATGGAGGCGATGGGAGAGCTGCTGCACGCCCCGGAGCTGCCCGCCCGGTTCGAGCGTGCCGCCGCTCCGGTGCTCGCATGAGCGAAGACCGGCGCGACGGCGACGTGCACGAGGACGACGTGCGGGAGCACGTGCCCAGCGACCTGGCGCGCCGGCGCGCGGCCCGGGCCGGGCTGGACCTCGAGACGGTGCGGCGCGACGCGCCGGACCAGTACCGGATGCTGAACGCCGAGGAGATCGTGCGGGTCTCGCCCGAGCTGGCGGAGGTCGCGGCGGAGCTGGTGTGGGACCTGTTCGAGGGACGCCGGATCTACCGGGTGCCCGGCGAGGGGACCGAGCGGCTGCTGGCGTTCCCGCCGCTCTCCGAGGCGGAGCTGACCCGGTTCGACGACGCCGCGGCCGACCTGGTCGCCCGGCCGGCGTACGAGCAGGCGCTGGCGTTCTTCCGGACGGTGCGCGACCTGCGCGGCACGCACCGCGAGCTGATGCTGCCCACCCCGCCCCAGGAGTGGGGCGGCGAGGCGGTCCTGGTCGGGCCGTTCGCGAGTCGCGAGGAGGCCGAGCGCTGGCCCGCCGGCCGGCTCCCGCCCGAGCTGGTGGCCGACCCGCTGCCGTACCGCGGCCGCTGGTTCTGCGACGTGTTCCGCGGCGACGAGGACCTGATCGTTCCCAAGGACGCGGCGCCTTCGTGAGGCCGGGCGGCCGCCCGGCCTCACGCTTGACGCTCGTCCGGGCCGGGGCTAAAGTCTGTCCATGACGCGTCCTGGCCGGACCGAAGCGTTCGTTGACTGAGCGGCGCGGACCCTCCGCGTCGCAGCGCCGCCGTTCCCTGTAGGGAACGCGGCTTTTTTGTGGTCGCGACCAGGCCGCCGGGCCCCTGGGCTCGCACGATCCTGAGCCCGCCCGACCCCGAGGAGGAACGATGCACGACGAAGCCCGCGCCGAGATCGAAGCCGCGACCGACCTGCGCGCCCTGCAGGAGGTCCGGGTCCGTTGGCTCGGCAAGAAGGGGCGCATCACCGCGGAGCTCAAGGGCCTCGGGCGTCTCCCCCCCGAGGAGCGCCGCGAGGCGGGACAGCGGATCAACGTCGTCAAGCAGGCGATCCAAGAGGCGCTCGAGGCCCGCAAGGACCAGCTCGAACGGGCCGAGCTGGCCCGCCGCCTGGCCGCCGAGCGGGTGGACGTCACGCTGCCCGGGAGCCACGGCCCGGTCGGTGGCCTCCACCTGCTGACCAAGGTCACGAACCACCTGCTGGACGTGTTCCGCGGGCTGGGGTACGAGGTCGTCACCGGCCCCGAGCTCGAGACGGACCACTACAACTTCGGCGCGCTGAACTTCCCGCCCGAGCACCCCGCGCGCGACGAGCAGGACACCTTCTGGGCCGAGGACGGCCGGCTGCTGCGCACCCACACCAGCCCCATGCAGGTGCGCTACATGGAGACGCACAGGCCGCCGTTCAAGGTCGTCGTGCCGGGCAAGGTGTTCCGCAACGAGGCGGTCGACGCGACGCACGAGGCGCAGTTCCACCAGCTCGAGGCGCTGGTGGTCGGCGAGCGGATCACGATGGCGGACCTTCGCGGCGCGATCCAGGAGATGGCGGACGCGCTGTTCGGCGAGGGGACCCGCACCCGCCTGCAGCCCAGCTTCTTCCCGTTCGTCGAGCCGGGCGCCGAGTTCGCGATCTGGTGGACCCACCCCAAGACCGGCAAGGAGGAGTGGCTGGAGCTGGGCGGCTGCGGCATGGTCCACCCCGCCGTGTTCGAGGCGGCAGGCTACGAGGGCGTGACCGGCTTCGCGTTCGGCTTCGGGATCGAGCGGCTGGCGATGGTGCCGTACGGCGTGCCCGACATCCGCTGGTTCTACCAGAGCGACCTGCGCGTGCTGCGGCAGTTCCGGGGGGCGCTGTGAACGTTCCCGTCTCGTGGCTGGCCGAGCTGGTCGAAGAGCTTCCGGACGCCGCCCGCCTGAGCGACCTGCTGCCCGGCCTGGGCCTCGGGGTCGAGGCGGTCCACGAGCTGCCGGCCGCGCCGGCGGGCGTCGTGGTGGCCCGGATCGTCGAGGCCGAGCCGATCGTGGGCTCGGATCACCTGACGATGACGGTGGTGGACGACGGCACGACGCGGCGCACCGTGGTGTGCGGCGCGCCCAACGCGCAGGTCGGCGTGGTGTCCGCCCTCGCCCTGCCGGGAGCGGTGCTGCCGTCCACGGGCGAGCCGGGCGGCGAGATGACGGTGCAGCGGCGCGAGGTGCTGGGCGTGCTCAGCGACGGCATGCTGTGCAGCCCCAGGGAGCTGGGCGTGTACGACTACGCCGGCGGGCTGATCACGTTCGCGGACGACCTGCCGCTGGGTACGGAGCTGAGCGCGGCGTGGCCCGCCGAGACGGTGCTGGAGCTGGAGCTGACGCCCAACCGGGCCGACGCGTTCGGGATGCTGGG
>CAZLQH010000133.1:0-4432 GCA_964561595.1 uncultured bacterium
GATGCTGGGCGCGACGAAGCTGCTGATCGTCAGGATCAGGAACAGCGCCGGGAACGTCGCGACGGCGTCGGCGAAACGCGAGATGACCCGGTCGGTCCAGCCGCCGAACCAGCCGGCCGTGGCGCCCAGCAGGCTGCCGACGCTGATGGCCACGAGCGCCGCCACGAGTCCGATGGTGATGCTGACGCGGCCGCCGTAGATCAGGCGGGAGAGCACGTCTCGGCCGACGCTGTCCGTCCCCAGCGGGAACGTCGCGGAGGGCGGAGCGGCGAACGCGATCTCGCCGTTCGGTCCGATCGCCAGCTCGTACGGATCGTGCGGGGCGAGCCACGGCGCGAACACCGCCACGATCAGCAGCGCCACGACCACCACCGCGGAGACGACCGCCAGCCGGTGGTGCCGGAACGCACGCCAGGCGCGGGGCGCGGGGCGTCTCGCCCCTGCGCTGACGACCGGCCTACGGCTGCGGATCATCCGTACCGCACGCGCGGATCGACGACGGCGTACGCCATGTCGGCCAGCAGGCTGCCCAGCAGCACCAGGCTCGCAGCGATCATGTTGATCGCCATCGCGACCGGCACGTCGCGCGCGAACACCGACTCGACCAGCAGCCGGCCCATGCCGGGCCAGGCGAACACCACCTCGATCACGACGGATCCCGCCAGCAGGCGCGGCAGGGCGACGCCGACCAGGGTGATCACGGGCAGCAGGCCGTTACGGAGCGCGTGACGACGCAACACCCGGCCGGCGGGCAGGCCCTTGCCGTGCGCCGTTCGGACGTAGTCCTCCTGAAGCGTCTCGACCACCGCACCGCGGACGTGACGGACCAGCTCGGCCGTGCCGGTCAGCACCAGCACGGTGACGGGCAGCACCAGGTGCGCCGCGCGGTCCAGAAGGCGCCGCCAGCCCTCGTACTCCGCGGCGTACGACTCGAGGCCGGAGGTCGGGAACCAGCCCAGCTGAAGCGAAAACAGATAGATGAGCGCCATGGCGGAAAAGAAGCTGGGCACGCTGATGCCGGCGAAGGCGGCGCCGGTCACGCCGTAGTCCAGGAACGAATACGGCCGCGCGGCGGTGACCGTGCCCAGCCACAGCGCCAGAGCCAAGGTGATCGCGAACGCGGTCCCCATCAGCGTGAGGGTGGGGCCCAGTCGCGCCCCGATCAGGTCGGCGACCGGCGCGCCCGTGCGGGTGGACCAGCCCAGGTTCCCGCCGGCCACCTCGCCGATCCAGCGGAGGTACTGCAGCGGCACGGGCTGGTCGAGGCCCAGACGCTGCTCCGCGGCGCGAAGGTCCTCGACCGAAACGCCGGGATCGATGAACGTCTGCAGCGCGTTCCCGGGGGCCGCCAGGGTGATCGCGAAGCCCACGAACGACACCAGGACCAGGATCACGGCGGCCTGCAGAACGCGGTGCAGGAAGAAGGGCAGCATGGGCGAGGGGGAGAGGCAGAATGCGGGGGCGCCCGGCCAGCGACGTCGCTAGCGCTTGGACGCCCCCGCCTCGTGGCTCAGTCGACCGACCAGCCGGCGACGTTCACGTTGACCCCGCGCACGTCGGGACCGAAGCCGTCCAGGCGCTCGCTGACGCCGTAGAGGTCCTGTGCCTGGTACAGCGGGATCCAGGCCAGCGACGCGCGCATCAGCCGGCCGACCTCGCGGTAGATCTCCTGGCGCTCCTCCTGATCCAGCGTGACGCGGCCCTCGCGCATGAGCTCCTCGACCGGGTCGTCGTCGACGCCGATGAAGTTGTAGCCGTTGGGCGGCATGTCGCTCTCGATCAGGTAGCTGAGGTACTCGTTCGGGTCGCGCTCGATCCCGAAGCCCAGCAGGAACAGGTCGAAGTCGCCGGCGGTGACGGGGCGGGGCTCGCCCTGGTCGTCGCGCGGCAGCAGGAAGGTGACCAGCGTCGCGAAGTCCATCGTGCGGATCTCGACGTCGATGCCGATCTGCCGCAGGTTCGCCTGGATCAGCGGCGCGGTGCGCTCACGGACCTGGTTGCCGGTCGGCACGAACAGCCTGAGCGCCAGGCGCTCGCCGTCCTTGACGCGCACGTCGCCGTCCAGCTCCCAGCCGGCCTCCTCCAGGATCGCCGCAGCGGCCTCGGGATCGTAGTCGATGCCCTCGACGTCGGCCGGGTACGACCAATGGTTCGTCGGAAAGATCGTGTTCAGCGTCGTTCCGTAGCCCTGAAGCAGGCCGTTCACCATCGCCTGGCGGTTCACGCCGTGCGCGATGGCGCGCCGGACGGCCAGGTCGCTCAGCACGGGGCCGCGAAGGTTCGTGCCGATGTACTGGAACGTCAACGTCTCGACCACCTGGAGATCGAGCGAGGCGTGATCGTCGACGCTGGAGGCGCCGTCGATCGGGACCGGCGCGGCGTCGATCTCGCCGTTCAGGAGCGCGGCGAGCAGCGTGTTCTGGTCGCCGAAGCGGACGATCAGGCGGTCCAGGCAGGGCCGGCCCTCCCAGTACCCCTCGAACGCGCGGACCGAGACGAACTCGCCGGCGCGGTACTCGTCGAACACGAACGGGCCGGAGCCCAACGGCTCGCGGTTCGTGGCGTGCTCCTGCCAGCGGTCGATCGGAACCTCGCCGTACAGGTGCTCGGGAAGGATGTACACGCCGCCGATGACGGGCAGGAACGGTGCGAACGGCTCGACGGTCGTGAACGAGATGGTGCGCTCGTCGAGTACCTCGATGCCGGCGACGCCGTCGGCCTCGCCGTCGCGGTACGCCTGTGCGCCCTCGAGGATGCTGATCTCCGCGAAGCGGCCGCCGTCGTACGCCGGGTCGGCCATGGAGGTGAAGGTGAACGCCACGTCGGCCGCGGTGACCGGCTCGCCGTCGTGGAACGTCAGGTCCTCGCGCAAGGTGAACGTCAGCGTCCGCGCGTCGTCGCTCACCGTCCACGACTCGGCCATGTCAGGCTCGAAGGAGAGGTCCGCGAGCGGACGGATCAGCCGCGCGAACACGAGCTCCTGGATGTTCGTGTCGTAGGTGGTCGGGAAGATGAGCGGGTTCAGGTTCCCCGGCTCGCTCCACTGAGCGATCGTGGCGGTGCCGCCGACGGTTTCGCAGGCTCGTTGGGCCGTCGCGACGGACAGGGAGGCGGCGAGAAGCGCCGCGAGGACGAATCGGATGGGCATGGGGTTCCTCCGGTGGGGACTCGAGACGTCAAGCCGCTCTCGACGCGACCCCGTCGCGTCGCGATCCGCATCGTACGCCGAGCGGGGGCGTGCCGTCGCCGAATCGATCGTCAGCGGCCGGCGACCCAAAGCTGGTGCTGACGCTCGCTGAGCCACGACGCCCCGTCCTCGGTGACCAGCACGTTCTCCTCGACCAGCATCGAGGGGCGGGGCGACATCAGGATCGTGGGCTCGATCGTGAACACGTGGCCCACGCGGATGTCGCCTTCCGGGGCCGATCCGTAGCGCTCCCAGCGGGGACCGAGGATCGTGCCGCCGTCGTGCACGTGCCGGCCGATCTGATGGCCGGTGGCGTGAGAGATCTCAGGGAAGCCGTTGGCGAGGTGGACAGCGCGGGCGGCCGCGTCGACCTCGTGCCCCTTGGCGCCGGGACGGAGCGCCTCGAACGCGGCCTCGATCGCCTGCTTCGCGCTGGCGAACGCGGCACGCTCCGCTTCGGGCGGCTCGGTCTCGCCCTCGCGCGGGACGTAGATCGTGCGCGCAAGGTCGGAGTGGTAGCCCTCGTACGCGAGCGCGTGGTCCAGGATCAGCAGGTCGCCGGGCTCCAGCCGATCGTCGCCCGGCGCGCGATGGGCAAGCCCGACGCGGTTGATGCACACCAGCGGGCCGCCGTAGTCGCCGAGGTGCACGCCGAAGCCCAGGTCCGACGCGATCTGCTTCATGCGCGCCTGGATCTCGCGCTCGCTCATGCCGACGCGCAGCTCGGGCCGGATCGTCTCGTACAGCTCCACGCTTCCCTGGATCGCGACGCGGAGCCGAGCGACCTCCTCCGCCGTCTTGACGCCGCGCACGTCCTTCAGGAACGGCTCGGAGCTCAGCAGCGCGGCGTCCGGCGCCGCGGCCGCCATCAGCTCCTCCACCCGCAGGAAGTGGCCGTGCGACAGGCCGTCGCAGAGCACGTCACGCTGGCTGAAGTTCAGCCAGGCGCGCTGGGGCGCCAGCTCGCGGATCCAGGCGGTGAAGCCGTCGGCGAACGAGCGATCGTACGAACGGATCTCGTCGAACACGCCCAGCCGCTCGACGTGCCCCTCGTCGTAGTTCGCGACCAGCGCCAGCACTCCACGCTCCCGGTGAAGCAGGAACGCCGCCTCGCCCGCGACGCCCGCGTCGAACACCAGCTTGACCGCAGGATCGCTTCCCTCGCGCGTCAGGAACGCCCAGACGTCGCCGGCGGGAACGTGGACGAGCGCTTGACGGGACTTCTCTTGGCCGAGCTTGGACATG
>CAZLQH010000134.1:0-4429 GCA_964561595.1 uncultured bacterium
TCGCGAACGGATCGCGTGGTGGGCCCTACTGGATTCGAACCAGTGACCAAACGATTATGAGTCGCCTGCTCTCACCGCTGAGCTAAGGGCCCTCGCCACGGCGTGCGGCGTGGCCAGTGGCCGCGCCCATCATCATAGTCGACCCGTCCTGCGTGGCCGGTCATCGCAAGAGGCGCTCGTTCGCGGGGCCGCGCCGACCGTCTCGCCCGGCTCGAGGCGCTCGTTCGTCACGAGCGCGGCACCGGCTCCACCGCCGCGATGCATCCGATCCGCCCCTCCGCGCATATCTCTGAGTGGAGGTGACCCTATGAACCGTCTCGAACTCAGGTCCTTCGTCCCCGCCCGTGTCGCCGCGCTGATCGCGGCGCTGGCCCTGGCTGCCGCCGCCCTGGCGCAGGCCGCCGATCCCGTCGTCCAGGTGCGCTACGACGCGCAGCTCGGGCACGTCCTGACCGACGCGCAGGGCATGACGCTCTACGTGTTCTCGAACGACGAGTCCGGCGTCAGCAACTGCAGCGGCGGCTGCGCCGAGGCCTGGCCGCCCCTGACCGTCGAGAGCGAGAGCGTGCCCGTCGCGCCCCTCGCGATTCCCGGCGAGTTCGGGACCACCGAGCGCGACGATGGCAGCCTTCAGGTCACGTACAACGGCTGGCCGCTGTACGGGTGGCAGAACGACGCCGCGCCCGGCGACACGACCGGCCAGGCCGTGAACGACGTCTGGTGGGTCGCGAACCTGAATCCCGTCGTGCGGGTCGCCGAGCATCCAGAGCACGGTCCGATCCTGGTGGGCCCGACCGGCATGACGCTGTACCTGTTCGCGAACGACGAGATGGGCGTGTCGAACTGCTCCGGCGGCTGCGCGACGAACTGGCCGCCGCTGGTCGGCGGCTTCGACGCCGCGGCGGGCGTGCTGCCGATGGCCGGCGACGGCGCGGACGGCGAGCTCGCGCTGATCGAGCGGGACGACGGCGGCATGCAGGTCACGTACGGCGGCACGCCGCTGTACTACTGGATCCGCGACGCCGTTCCCGGCGACGCCACGGGTCAGAACGTCGGCGACGTCTGGTTCGTGGTCGAGCCCTGAGGCTGGAACGTCCACGTGTCGATGGGGCGCCGCATGTGCGGCGCCCCGCTCGTTTGACGCGGGCGTCGTCGGCCGTGGCCGGACGTTCGCTTCCAAGCCCGTCCGGATCGCGTGAAGACAACGGGCATCCGAACGGCACGAAGGCGCATATCTTTCTATGATGGCGGTCGTGGACGCCGAGGCACAGCTGGTACGGCGGGTGCGGGACGGCGATGCGGGGGCCCTCCGCGAGCTTTACGATGCGCTGGGGCGCAACGTGCTGGCGCTCGCGTACCGCATGACGGGCAGCAGGGAGGACGCCGAGGAAGTGCTGCAGGACACGTTCGTCAAGGTGCACGACGCCGCTGCGCGGTTCGACCCGGGGCGCGGCTCGGTGCGCGCCTGGATCTACTCGATCGCCCGCAACGACTGCCGCATGCGGCTCCGCGCCCGCCGCTCGCGCCCCGTGAAGGCGGACGGCGTCGACGTCGCGAATCCTGGCGTGCCGCTGGGGGCGCGTCCAGACGGACCGCACGGTACGGGTGCGCACCCCACCGATCGCTTGACCGTGCAGGAGGCGTTCGCGGCGCTGTCGCACGACGAGGCGCGCCTGCTCGAGGCGGCGTTCTTCGGCGGCTACAGTCACGCCGAGCTGGCAGAGGCCGACGGCGTGCCGCTGGGCACGATCAAGAGCCGCATCCGCAGGGCGATGTCGAAGGCGCGAGACGCGCTCGGCGCGGGCCCCACGTCGCATCGGTCGCCGCGACCGGGCGCGACCGAGGACGACGGCTCGGAGCGGCCGTCATGAGTCCGCAGCGGCCGACCAACGATCCCCATCCGCACGAGGAGCAGCTCGTCGGGTTCCTCCTGAACGAGCTCCCCGCCGAGGAGATGGACGCCGTGGACCGCCACGTCGCGAGCTGCCGCCGCTGCCAAGAGACGCTCGCGCGTCTGGACGGAGCGTTCGTCGCGGTGGTCGAGGCGCTTCCCGAGGAGCGGGCTCCCCAGGACGGCTGGGACCGGATCGAGGAGCGCCTGCGCGCCTGGCGGCCCGGCGCGAGCGACGACCCCGTTCAGGCCGCTGGCGTTCGGGACGCTGGCGTTCGTGACGAGGCGTCGGTCGACGCTCCCGTGCATCCGGCGCCCCCACGCCGCGGCACGTTCGCAGCGGCTTGGATCGGCGGACTCGCCGCCAGCCTGATCCTCGCCGCCGTCCTGGGCTCTTGGGGCGCCTGGCAACGCCAGCAGCTTCTGCAGGCCCGCACGGAGCTGCGGAGCCTCGAAAGCCGCGTGGCGGTGCTCGAGTCGCTGGTCGGCACCGTCCAAGCGCGTGCCGACGAGCTGGCCACCGATCAGAGGCGCCTGGCGGGCTGGCTCTCGCGCGACGACGTGACCTCCGCGCGCCTGCCCGAAGCGCCCGACGGCGTCGCGCCGGGAAGCGTGCTGTTCCTGCCGGACGGCCGGGCGCTGGTCGTGATGCGCGACGTGCCGGCGGAGGGCCTCACGTTCCAGGTGTGGGGCGTCCGCGGCGCCGAGCTGGTCCCGCTCACGACGTTCGTCGAGCGGACGGTCGAGGTCCAAGCGGACGCGTACGAGTCCGTGGTGATCTCGCTCGAGCCCGCCGGCGGCAGCGACGCCCCGACCGAGGTGCTGGGCGCCGCGGCGCCGGGCTGAGCGACGCGCATACCGAGCGACCCCCAGGCGGACCGGCGCAGCGGCCCCGCGGCGTGCCCGGCGCGCTCGGTCGGAGTATGCCCGACGCCGATCCGGGCGTCGAGGCCCTAGGGTAGGGACACGAGGCGACGCCCCTCGGCGCACCAGCTGGTGTTCCCCAGAGCGGTCGCCCCTCGACGAAGCTGCGTCCGTTCCGGACCGCATCGTCCGGCTCGGCACGCGTTCTCCCTTTCGAGGAGGCCTCATGTCCGACGCCCATGCGCCTGAAACGACCGTCCTTCCCGTTCGCCGCGAGCTCGAGGATCTCCTGGGCCGCTTGAAGGAGCAGGACGCTCCGATGGCGAGCCTTTACCTCGACGTGCATGCGGACACCGATCCGAACGCGCCCGCGCAGCGGGCCGACGCGGCGCTGCGCGAGCTACCGCTGGACCGCCCGGTGCGCGAGCGGCTGGAGCGCCACGTCGAAACGGCGCTGCGCGACGTCGGCGAGGGAACCTTGGTGTTGTTCGCGACCGAGGATCCGGACGCGTTCTCGGTGCATCGCCTGCTCCGCGTGGCGCCGCCCCTCCCCGGCGGCGCTCGCCAGGCGGCCGCACGCTGGGGCCAGCCGTGGATCGCGCCGCTGGAGCTGCTGCTGGCCTCCGAGCAGCCGGTCGTCTCGGTCTTCGCCGACGAGCGCCGCGCCCGCCTGTTCGTGCAGGACGTGGGCGAGGTGACCGAGGCGGCCGCGTACGTCCGGGCCATGGATCCGACCGACTGGCGCCAGTACGCCGAGCACGAGACGGGCATGCCGGGCCGTCCTGCGCGGGGCGGCTCGGGGATGGACGACTTCGAGGACCGCAAGGAGGAGTGGACCGCGAAGTTCGTGCGCCACGTCGCCAGCCAGATCGAGATCGCCGTCGGCGCCCGCGAGGGCGCTCGGCTGGTCCTGCTGGGCGAGAAGCGTCGCGTGAACCAGCTCCAGGACGCCCTGTCCGAGCCGATGAAGAAGCGGGTCCTCGCCACCGGACCGGCGCTGGTCGATCCCGATCTGGGTCCCGCCCGCTGGCGCGAGCCGCTGGCCGCGTTCATTCGCGACGCGCTGCACGACGAAGACGAGGCGCGCCTGGAGCGGCTGGAGCGCGACGGCGTGACGGGGGTGGGCGCGACGCTGGACGCGCTGCAGCGGGCCGAACTGGAGCTGGTCGCCGTGCCGGCCGACGTGGACGTGGACGTCGTGCACTGCCTGGGGACGGACTGGATCGCCGAGAACGAGGCGGGCGCACGCACGGTCTGCCCCGACGGGCCGATCGAGCGCGCCCCGCTGAAGCGGTTCCTCGCCACCATCGCGCGCAGCGGACGGGCGCGGATCCGGATCCTGCGCGGGGTGGACGCCGACGCGCTGCTGGAGCGGATCGGGCCGATGGCGGGGCTGCCACGGCGTACCTGAGCACGCTGCCGAGCGACCGGACGGCCGGGCGATGCGGCCAGGACGACGCGAGGCCGTCCGGGCCCGAAGCCGCGACCCCACGGAGGCGACGAGCATGACGACGTTCCAGAACCGAGACGAAGCAGGGCGGAAGCTGGCGGAGGAGGTCCGCAGCCGGCTGGGTCCACGCGGCGAGGACGAGCGACGGATCGTGCTTGGGCTCCCCCGCGGCGGCGTGCCGGTCGCGCTCCCGGTCGCCGAGGCGATCGACGCGAGCCTGGACG
>CAZLQH010000135.1:0-4401 GCA_964561595.1 uncultured bacterium
GCCGTACAGCTCCTCGTCGTCGCGCAGGTCGTAGCCCGTCCGGAAGCGGGCGACGTCGCCGCTGGGAAGCTCCAGCCACGCCGTCGCGGCGGTGGTGCGTACCTGGGCGCCAGCGTTCGACGGGCCGCTCGGGCCCGATCCGTTCACGCCGGCTTCGGTCTCGGCGACGCGGGTCGCGACGACCTCGAGGCTGCCCTCGTCGACGCGAACCTCGATCCCGTCGGCGCGGACGGTGAGAACGCCGCCCGCGCGGTCGGTCGTGCAAGGGAGCGTCTCCACGGGCGACGCCGCGTCGTGCGTCGGGCCCGACCCGGCCGAGAACGTCGTGGTGCAGACGCCCGGCAGGGGGAACGACAGGGTGAGGCGGGCCGCGGGGGCGCGAGGTGGCGTCGTGGCTTCGTCCTGAGCGTCGAGGGTCGCCTCTGCCTCGCCGTCGCTCGTCGCCAGCAGCAGCGTCACGCTCGTCGCCGTCGTCTCGACGTCGTGCAGCCGGTCCGCGACGCGCCAGCGGCCGACCGGGAGGTCGAACGTCTCGCTGTCCTGCCGTCCGGCCGGGGTGCGCGTCCGGATGGTGTAGGCGTGCGCGCCCGCCGGCAGCGCCGGCAGCGTGGCCGACCACAGCCCCTCGCCCAACGACTGGGCGGGGTGGTCGGCGGTCGCGCCATTCGGGTGGCGCAGCTCGACGTGAGCGCCTTCGACGTCGGCGTCGGCGCGGAAGCCGATCTGGACCGTGTCGCCGGCCTCGGGGTCGCGGGGGAAGCGCTCGGTGGGGAGGCGCTTGTACGGGTCGTCGATGCCGTAGGGGCGGTGCACCGTCATGGGATAGCTCCGTTCGTCAAATAGGGGCGTGACTCGTTCGGGCGCGGCGCGTTCGGGCGTGGGTCGTTCGATCGTGGGTCCCCGGAGAGCCGAAGCTCTCCGGGGAGGGTGCCGAGGGGCGAACGCCTACTCGCCCAGGAGCTCTTCGACGCGGGCCTGCGCGGCGGCCAGCGCCTCTTCGACGGTCTTGGCGCCCAGGTGGGCGGCTTCGAGCTCCTGGTTGACGATGTCCTGCAGCTCGGGCTGGTTCTCGACGACGGGCGGGTTCACGGCGTAGCGGAGCGATTCGAACACGGCCTCGCGGTTGTCGGGCTGCGGCTGCGCCAGGTACGGCTCCAGCACGTCGGACGCTTCGAGCGAGAGGGCGGGGAGCTCCCAGGCGCTCGCGATGCGCGCTTCGGCGACGGCGGGGTGGGACGAGAGGAACTCGACCCACTTCCAGGCGGCGTCGACGTCGGACGCGTTCTCGTTCACGACGGCGGCGTTGGAGAAGAAGTGCGTGGCCTTGCGGTCCTGACCGGGCTCGACGGCGATGTCCCAGGCGAAGTCGGCGGTGTTGATGAAGGTGTCGAACATCCAGATGCCGGTGACCGTCATGGCCAGCTGGCCGGCGGCGAACATGTCGGTGTCGCCCATGCCGCTCATCTCGGCGGTGGTGGGCATGACGCCGTGCTCTCGGGTCTTGTCGACGAGGTAGTGGAGCGCCTCGCGGTTCTCGGGCGTGTCGATCTGGATCGTCGGATCGAGGACCAGCCCGCCGCCGGCCTGCTCGGCCACCTTGTAGAACTCCCAGAACTGCACGGGCTGGTGCACGCCCCACACGCGGTTCTGGGCGTCGGTCAGCTGCGTCGCGGCCGCGATCAGGTCGTCCCAGGTCCAGTCGTTCGTGGGGTACGCCACGCCGGCCTCGTCGAACAGGTCCTGGTTGTAGTACAGCACCACGGTCGAGAAGGTGATCGGCAGGCCGTACTGCACGCCGTCGTGCGCGAACGCGTTCAGGGCGGCGGGGTAGAAGGTGCCCTCGGGGACGCCGTCCGGGCCGGTCAGCTTCTCGTCCAGCGGCTCCAGCAGCCCGCGCGAGGCGAACGTCACGAAGTTCTCGTAGTTCAGCTCGAACACGTCCGCGGCGTTCCCGGCGGCGTAGTCGGTCTGGAGCTTGGTGAAGTAGTTGTCGTACGGCGCGGTCGAGACGGCGATCTCGATGTCGGGGTTCTCCGCCTCGAAGATCTCGATGAGGGCTTCGAGCTCGTCCATGTGGGACTGGTCGGTGGTGAAGGAGAAGTAGCTGACGGTCGTCTGGGCGAGCGCGAAGCCGGTCGCGACGGCGACGGTCAGCAGGAGAGCGAGGATGCGGGCGGTCTTCATGGTGAGCCTCCGGAGATCGAGATGCCTTGGGTGGGTCGGACGTGACGGACGGGCGACGGGTCGTGCTCAGGGAGCCGCTCGGGCCGATCGATCACCCCCTACCTGCGTGGCGGTGTCCAGAAGGAAACGGCTGGCGGCCAGGCCGGCGGCGCCGCGCGCCCAGGCGTCGTCGCCCCAGTCGTCGACGACGACCCGGGCGTGGTCGGCCAGGTCGCCGAACGCCAGGTGGCGCATCTCGTCGGTGGCGGGGCGCACCAGGGCGTCGCCGCCGCGCATCCCCTCGCCCGAGAGCACGATCAGGCTGGGCGCGAACAGGTCGACGAGGAAGCTGAGGCCGCGGCCCAGCATGCGCCCGGCCCGCTCGTACACGGCAAGGGCGTCCGGGTCGCCGGCGTCCGCCGCCTGCGCCACGTCCCGCGCCGTGCCGTTCTCGGGGAATGCGGGGAGGTGCTCCTGCGCGTCGCGCACGATCGCGTCGTCGGAGAGGTACGTCTCGAGCGTGCCGCGCTTGGCGTAGCGGCTGCTGGGGCCGTGCGGGTCGATCAGCAGGTGCCCGAACTCGCCGGCGCCGCCCTTGGGGCCGCGGTACACCTCGCCGTTCAGGACGATGCCCAGACCGACGCCGCGGCCCAGCGTGACGACGAGGAAGTCGTCGTGCTCGCGGCCGTGGCCGAACCACGCTTCGGCGTGCGCCAGGGCGTTCACGTCGTTCTCGACCAGCACGTCGACGCCCAGCCGCTCGGTCAGCATGTCGCCCAGCGGAACGCGGTCCCAGCCCAGCAGGGGCGAGGTGCGTACCGTCCGCCGGTCGGCGTCCACCGCGCCGGGCAGGTTCACGCCGATCGCGGCGATCGGTCGGTCCGCCGCGGCGCTCAGCGAGGCGAAGGCGTCCGCCACGGCACGCACGACGTCGTCCGGCTCGGTCGAGGCGACGGGGTGCGTCTCGGTGTGCAGCACCTCGGCGTTCAGGTTCGTGAGCGCGCAGGTCAGGCCGGCGTTGCTGATCTTGATGCCGGCGACCAGCGCCGCGTCGTAGTCGACCTCGAGCAGGATGGCGCGGCGCCCGACGCCGGTGGCGTCGGCGGTGCGCGACTCGTACACGACGCCCCGCTCGATCAGGGCGGCGGTGATGTTCGTGACGGCGGCGGGGCTCAGCTGCAGCCGCGACGCGATGTCGATCCGGGAGATCGGCCCGTCGCGGTGGACGGCCTGGAACACCGCTTCCTGGTTGCGACGGCGGGCGTCGTCGCGGGCGGAGGCCCGGTCGGGCCGGTTCGTACGGTCGTTGGTGGGGCGGGACATCGCCACCTCGCTATTCATTGATTCGTTGAATGAATGATTACGCGAAGAGGGGAAGCGTGTCAAGAGGGAGGAGCGAATGGACGCGCCGCACGGAACGCTCGCACGCGTGGGACGACGCGAGGCGCATGCGCTTGGGACGGCGTTCGGTCGCATGGGACGGTCGTGATGCCGGGGTCGTCCGCGCACGGCCCCTCCCCGTCTCCGTGTTCCCCACTCGACGGAGCTCTTCGAGGCGCCCCCCTACCCTGGCCTCGAGCCGCCTACGTGGCCCATGGGCTCACGACGCCGGCGGCGCCGACCCTCGTCGCGACTCGAAAGGAGACCGACGATGACGACCATGAACCCCACCGTCCGTGCCATCCGCGGCACCCTGATGCTCGTCACGACCGTGCTCTTCGCTTTGGCGGGGCCCGCCACGGCGCAGGAGCAGCGAGAGGTCGAGGTGCCGGTGGATTGCTCCGCCGGCGACGACCTCTCGGATGCGGTGTCCGTCGCGACGCCAGACACCGTCCTGATGCTCACCGGCACCTGCGAAGGACCGGTGACGATCACGCAGGACAGGGTCACCCTGGACGGCCAGGGCGACGCCGTGATCCGCGTGCCCGAGGATGCCAGCGGCCCGGTCGTGCACGTCGACGGCGTCCGCGACGCCCGCCTGACCGGCCTCACCGTCGAGGGCGGCCAGCACGGCATCCTCGCCGAGAAGATGGCGACCGTCGAGCTGCGCGACGTGACCTCGCACGACAACGAATCGCACGGCGTCGAGGTGATCAACGCGTTCGTCGACGCCGACGGCCTGCACGCGCACGACAACGGCCGCGTGGGCATCAACGTGAACCGCACCAGCGAAGTGCGCCTGCGCAACGCCGTGCTCGAGAACAACGGCATCTCCGGCATCATCTCGTTCAACGGCGC
>CAZLQH010000136.1:0-4197 GCA_964561595.1 uncultured bacterium
TCTCGACCGTCCAGCCGGTCATGTTCGTGCTGCTGTTCAACTACGTGTTCGGCGGTGCCCTGTTCCTGCCGCCCGACGTGGATCAGTACATCAACTACCTCATGCCCGGCATCCTGGTCCAGACGGTCCTGTTCGGCGCCACTCAGACGACCGTGGGGCTGGCCGAGGACCTGTCGAAAGGGATGATCGACCGCTTCCGCTCGCTGCCCATGGGCCGCGCGGCCGTGATGGGGGGACGGACGATCGCGGACAGCATCCGCAACGTCTTCGTCGTCACGCTGATGCTGATCGTCGGCGGTCTCATCGGGTTCCGATTCCAGAACGGCGTGCTGGCGGGCCTCGGAGCGGTCGCTCTGGTGATCCTGTTCGGCTTCGCGTTCTCGTGGATCAGCGCGTTCATCGGGCTCGTGACGCGCGACCCCGAGACGGCGCAGGTCGCCGGATTCATCTGGGTGTTTCCGCTGGTGTTCGCCTCGTCGGCGTTCGTGCCCGTCCAGACGATGCCGGAGTGGCTGCAGGCGTTCGCGAACGTGCAGCCCATCTCGGTCACCGTCGACGCCGTGCGTGCCCTGACCCTGGGGCGCCCGCTGGACCCGGTCTGGCCTACGCTGGCGTGGATCGTCGGCATCCTGGCCGTCTTCGTGCCCCTGTCGGTACGGCAGTACCGACGCAGCGTGTGACCCGCCCCGAGTCGGGCGCCGACGAAGCGCATGCGCCCCCCACGCCGGATCCCGGCGCCCGGGCGTTCCTGCGGTTCGTGCGGATCTACATGCGATCCATGGTGGACGACATGAGCGCGCTCCTGAAGGAACACGGTCTGTCGATGCCGCAGGTCGCGGCGCTCCAGTACCTCCACGCGGAGGCGCCGAGGACGGTCTCCGCGATCGCATCGCATCTGAACCTGTCGATCGCCGCGACCAGTCATCTGGTCGAGAGGCTGGTGCACAAGGGACTCGTCGGCAGAGCCGAGAACGCCCATGACCGGCGGCAGAAGCAGGTGAGCCTGAGCGCAGAGGGGGGTCGCCTCGTGGCCGAGAGTCACGCTCGCGCCGCCGCCGTGCTCGATGCGCTGCTGCGCGACGTCTCCCCAAGCAAGCGCGCAGCGATGGAGACCGCCGTTCACGCGGTCGTCGACGAGCTGACGGCCGTGAACGGCGATCGGAACGCCACGACCCCTTGCGGGTCACCGTGACGGCGCGAGCCGGAAACGGGCTTCGCCCGTTCCACGTCGGGCACACCTCGGTTCGTGCCCCTGCGTTCTCTCGAGCCGGCCCGCTACAGGACCTGCAGACCGAAGGCGACCTCGTCACCGGCCGAAAGCCGTTCGGCGGTCCGCACCTGCCGCTTGACGGGCAGCAGGTAGCTGGCCGACGAGCTGTCGTAGAAGATCGACGTTCTCCACGACGTCGGACCGACGGTCGCCTCGACCCGGAGGGATCCGAATCCACCGCTCATCACGCCGTAGCGCTCGTGGATCTCGAGCGACACCTCGGCGGGAACGGTGAGGAAGTGCCAGGCGGCGCGGCCGTCGTAGCGCCACAGACGGGCTGCCAGCTCGAAGCGTTCGGCCATGGGACATCGTAGCTCTGCGAGCCCAGGACGCCGTTCGGACGGTCGCCGCCGAACGGATCGATCGTGCGCCTATGCGCCGGAAGGTCCGACATGCGGCTCGCGCCGCCACGCCCGGCCCAGAAGCCAAGCGGCGGGCCCCAGCAGCATCGCCGCGCCCACGAACGCGGCCGGCATGCCCACCGCGACCGCGACCAGTCCCAGCAGCGGACCGCCCGCGACCTGACCCAGCGCGTCGGCGACGCCCGCCGCCGAAAACGCGGTGGCGCGCGTCGCGGGCTCCAGCTCGCGGTTCAGCCACGCCCGGTACAGCGGCGCGTTCAGCCGCCCCGACACGCGAGCCAGGAGGTACATCGAGACGGCCAGATCGAGCCGACCCGCCAGGCCGAACGCGGCGACCGCTCCGACCTGAAGCAGCGTGAGCGCCAGCAGCGCCGCCACGAGTGGGCGGCGGGCCCGGCCGTCGGGATCCGCTCGATCCAGGGCCCGCCGCGCCACCTCGGCCGAGGCGATGCCCAGTGCGGCGGTGACGACCGCGACGAGCGCGAACCATGTGGGTGGGCCGATCCGGGCAGGGAGTCCCGGCCCCGCGATCATCTGCGCCTCCCACAAGCGATCGAACGTCTCGGACGATGCACCCGCGAACAGAGCGACGCCGAGGATGGTCCACACCAGCGGACGCGCCCGCGCCAGGGCCACGCCGCGCCTCAGCGTGCCGACGATGCCGCGCACAGGGTCGCGGTCCACGCCTTGGCGCGGCTCGAAGCCGGTCTCCTGCATCGAGAGCGCCAGGAACAGGGCAAGCAGGAGGAACCCGACGCCCCCGACGACGAGGGGAAGCCCCAGCGAGACGCGCCCCGTCAGCGCTGCGACGGGAATGCCGACCAGGGCCGCCGCCTGCTGCACTTGTGCCGCGCGCAGGAACGCGCGACTGGCCGCACGCTCGCCGATCTCGTCAGACAGCCACGCCTCGACGGCGCCCGACTCGAACGCCGCCCCGAGGCCCCAGACCGCCTGCGCCAGCAACACGGCGGCCAGGGTCGGAACGAGCCCTTCGAGGACGAAGCCGACGCCGATCAGGACCGTGCCCACGAGCAGCGAGCGTCGCCTCGACACCGCATCCGCCAAGACGCCGGTCGGTAGCTCGGCGAGCAGCACCGTGGCCTCCAGTACGGTGCCCACCAGGACCAGCTGAAGCGGCGTCAGCCCCACCTCCTGGAAGCGGTAGACGGAGGCCAAGGTCGCCATCACCGCGAAGGCGAACGCCGAGACGCCCGCGTGGACGAGGTACACGGTCAGCGAAGGCGCGGGCAGGAGGGGAACGCGTGATCGCCGCACGATCGGCATGATACGAGGACGGTCGGAACGTTCGGGACGCGCGCCCCGGCCCCCATCCCGCCCGCTCGCCTACGATGGAGCCCACCTGGGAGGTGAGGTCCATGACGGGCGATCTGCTGGAACAGCGTGCGCGGACGCATCTTCACAACCTCTGCGCCGGCACCTCCGGACGAGCGACCGGGAGCGACGGCAATCAGCGCGCCACCGCGTACGTCGCCACCGTCCTGTCCGGGCTGGGCTTCGACGTGGCCGCCCCGCGCTTCGGTTGCATGCACTGGGCCAGCGAGGGCGTCCGGCTCGAGGCCGACGGCGCGTCGTTCACCGCCGCAGCCAGCCCGTACGCGCCGGGTTGCCGTGTCACGGCTCCCCTCGCCGTCGCCTCGACCGTCGAGGAGCTCGAGAAGGTCGATGCGGCGGGGCGGATCGTGCTCCTTCTAGGCGAGATCGCTGCCGAACAGCTGACGCCCAAGCGGTTCCCCTACTACGAGACCGAGCGCCACAGGCGCATCGTTCAGGCGCTCGAGTCGGCGCGCCCCGCGGCCGTCGTCGCCGCCACCCGGCAGGACGTGGACACGGCCGGCGCGCTGGACCCGTTCCCGCTGATCGAGGATGGCGACGTCGACGTCCCGTCCGTGTACATGCGGGACGAGGAGGGCCGACGGCTTGCCCGCGTCGTCGGGCGACCGATCATGCTCGAGAGCCGCGCGGTCCGCATCCCCTCGTGGGGCACCAACGTCGTGGCGAGGCGAGGCCCGCGCGACGCACGCCGCGTGGTGGCGTGCGCCCATGTCGACGCGAAGATCGGAACGCCCGGGGCGCTGGACGATGCTGCGGGCGTCGTCGCCCTCCTGGTCCTGGGCGAGCTGCTGACCGACCACGAAGGCCCGCTCCAGGTCGAGCTCGTCGCCCTGAACGGCGAGGACCACTACGCCAACCCCGGCGAGCAGGCGTACTTCGCGGCGAACGAGGGCCGCCTCGGCGACGTCGCCCTGGCGATCAACCTCGACGCCGTCGGCTACCGCAAGGGGGACGACGCGTACTCGACGTACGGCTGCTCGGAAGACCTGCAGCGCACGATCGCCAGGACGCTGGACGCCGACGGCACGCTGGTCCCAGGCGATCCCTGGTTCCAGGGCGACCACGCGATCTTCGTCATGAACGGCGTGCCCGCACTGGCCGTCACCTCCGAGCACGTCGAGGAGCTGGTCGCCACCGTCGTTCATACGTCCGACGACACCCCCGAGCTGGTCGACGTCGCCAAGCTCGTGCGCCTGGCTGGCGCGCTACGCG
>CAZLQH010000137.1:0-4182 GCA_964561595.1 uncultured bacterium
GCAAGGAGGGGATCATGCGTCGCTCGGTCAATCTCGACGCCGCGAAGGATTATCCTCGGGCATGCGTCGAAGCCGTGCCCGGAGCGCTCGGGCGCCGGTTTCCATGCGTCCGGAGGTGTCGATGAGCCAACAGGGCCAGGCGTCCGTGCTGTCGTACGTCGCCTCGACGTTCGCGTGGACGTGGTCGTTCTGGTGGAGCGCCGCCGCGTTCGACCAGCTCCCCGGACCGCTGCTGTTCATCACGGGCGGGCTGGGTCCGCTGGTCGGGGCGGCGTGGCTGGTGAGCCGTCGCGACCGAGCGTACCGGCGTGCGTTCGTTCGTCGCGTCTGGGATCCCCGTGGGATCGAGGCCCCGTGGTGGCTGGCCCTCGCCGGCATGACTGTGGGGCCCGCCGTGCTCGGTGCGGCCGTGGCCGGCGTGGCAGGCGCGACGGCGACGGTTCCGACCTACACGGTCGGCGCCGTGGCCGGCGTGGTCGCGTTCGCGCTGGCCGCCGGACTGGCCGAGGAGCCGGGCTGGCGGGGCGCAGCGTCGGACGTCTGGCAGGCCACGACCCGTCCCGTGTACGCGGCGCTGGGGATCGGTGCGGTCTGGGCCGTCTGGCACCTGCCTCTGTACTTCATCGAGGGCTCCTACCAGCACGGCCTCGGATTCGGCTCGCTCCGGTTCTGGCTCACCAACCTCGTGCTCATGGAGCTGGCGGTGCTCTACGTCTGGCTGGCCAACGGCGCCGGAGGCAGCATTCTCATCGTCGTCCTCGCCCACGCCGGCTTCAACGCCGCTGGCGAGCTCGTTCCACGCAGCACGATGGGCGACGTGGTCGCCTTCGCCGTTCTCACGGTCGCGACCGTCGCCGTCGTCGCCCTCACGAGGGGTGGACTGTCGTTCGCTGGAGCCGGCCCGCGGACGCACGCACCGACCCGCTCCGACTGACCGTACGGTCGCCGTCGTCAGCGCGGGGCGACCGGACGTCGAGGCCAGCGCGGCGACCAAGGACAGGGGCTCACGGCCGAACGAACCAGCACCGTGACCGGGAGCGTCGGCCGGGGTCGAATCAGGGTGGAGCGTTCAGGAAGCCCGATCTGCGTCCGCGGACGATCCGTCTTCCGGCGGGTCCGCCGCTCGCGAGGAGGCAAGGCCTTCACGCTCCGTGAGCACGGTGGTGGCCGTGCCCAACGCGAGCGCCCAGAAGAGCGAACCGAGTCCCAGCAGCTCAAGCTCCGAAATGGCGACGGCCATCGTCACGAGCGGCCCCAGGAGGAGGGGCCCCTCGACGATCTGCCGGACCGACCGGGTGAGCACGCCGACCATCGCCAAGCCCGCGATCGCCAGAAGCAGGGGGAGCGGGACGATCTCCACGACCGCGGCCGCCGCCGCCCCGAGGATCGCGATGAGCATGGCGGCGAACCCGAGGATGTACACGGTCCAGTGACGCCTTCCCTTCGGTCCGGCGCGCGGCCCCGCCGTGAACGGCATCGCGAGGACCGGCACCGAGACTCCCGTCGGTCCGAGCAGCGAGCCTACGGCAGCCCCGAGTCCGCTCGCCCCGAACAAGGCGCGCTCGGGCGGCTCGTACCCTTCGCCCCGCAGGTACACGATCGCCGGGATGTTCGCCTGGAAGATCATCAAGGCGGCTACCACCGGCACGACCGTGACGATCCCCTCCAGCGTGAACTCGGGGGGTGTGACCGCCGGCCAGGCGAACGCCATGCCGGCCGAGGTTCCAACGAGGCGCCCTGCGATCGCGGCCGTCACGACGCCCGCCACCGCCGCCGACAGCACGGGAGGGATCCGCCCCCCGAGAAAGCGCATGGAGAGCAGGTAGGCGCCGATGGTCACGCCCACCAGGACGGGCTCCTCCGCCAACTGATCGAAGATGCCGGACACGAACGGAAGGACGATTCCCGCAACCAGCCCCAGCACGATGGGGAGCGGAAACCAGCGTGCGACGCCTCGAACGAGGCCCGTCGCGCCTACGGCCGCGACCGCGATTCCTGCCAGGATCACCCCGCCCACGATCTCGGAGAACGCCATCCGGCCCCCGAGCGAGGCCACGAAGATGATCACCGCCACGTTGCCGGTCACGAGCAGCGGCTGGCGGTACCGGGCCGCCAGCACGACGCTCAGCACGGCAGGAATCCCGTAGGTCGCGAAGATCCAGCCCGATAGCTGCCCCGGCGTGAGGCCCAGTTCAGGTGCCGCTCCCAAGGGGATGGTCGACACGGCGAGGAAGATCACGACGAGAGGGAGCGACGCTCCGAGAGCGGGCACGAATCGTCCGAAACCGTCGGAGCGTACGGCTTTCCGCGGCTCGCCCGAAAGGTCCGGCTCGCGCGGCGTGCCGGTGGTTTCTGGACGGCCGCTCATGCGGGTCGCATCGCGGCCAGGGCGTTCGCGGCCGCCACGAGCATCGCTGCGAGGTATCTCAAGACGATCTTGCCCCTATCGCCGAGTCTGCAGGAGTTCCGTGTCGCTTCGTGTGGGTCTCGATACGTGCGCCTGTCCGGTGGCACGACACGCGGGCGCGCGGGCAGGGGCGCTACGCTGGCCGGATGCGCTCGCCGACCTCGGCTACGACGCTCGACCGCCCCGTGCGCGGAGGCGATCGGCTCACGCACGTCGACGCGCTGCGCGGCATCGCCCTGTTCGGAATCCTGGTCGTCAACCTCCTGGCGTTCAGCGGACCGTCGTTCCTCCACGCCGACCCGCTCACGTGGTGGTCAGGTACCGACCGCTGGCTCGAATGGAGCGTCCTCGTGCTCGCCGAGGGCGCGTTCTATACGGTCTTCAGCATCTTGTTCGGTTGGGGCTTCGGGCGCTGGTTCCGAGACCGGGGCGACGACGCTGCGCCTCGGTTCGCCCGGCGGCTCGGCTGGCTCCTCGCCATCGGCCTCGTGCACCTGTTCGGCATCTGGGCCGGGGACATCCTGACCCAGTACGCGCTGATCGGTTTCGTGCTGCTCCCCTTCGCGTCGCTGGGCGCCCGCGCCTTGGCGTCGTGGGGCGCCGGCGCGTGGGCGGGCGGCGTCCTGCTGTTCCTCGGCGCGACCGCCGCTGGCGATCCCGCCTCGTCGAACCCGGAGCCGTGGGTGGAGCTCTACCGGAACGGCGGGTTCGGAGAGATCCTCCGAGCACGGCTGGAGCAGGGGGCGGACGTGATCGCGTCCGCCGTCGCGTACCTCCCTTCGGTGCTGGGCCTCTTCCTGATCGGCGCGGCCCTGGCAAAGAGCCGGGCGTTCGAGCGTGCCGGCGCGTCGCAGGACGCGCGTCGCGCGTGGCGGTGGGGCGTCGCGATCGCGCTCCCCGTCGGCCTCGCGCTCAAGGCGGCCTACGCCGTGCGCCTGCTCGGGGAGGCCGACACGTTCCGCCTGGTGCTGTCGACCTCGCTCGGCGGACCCGTCCTCGGCTTCGCGTACCTCGGCCTCGCGACGTTGGCGTTCACGGCGCCGGACCGGCCCGGCTGGGCGGTCGGGCTCGAGCGCGCGCTCGCGGCCGCAGGTCGGATGGCGCTCACGGTCTACCTGAGCCAGTCGATCGTCATGACGCTCCTGTTCTACGGCTACGGGCTCGGCCTCTACGGCCGTGCCGGCCCCTCCGTGGGCCTTCCGATCGCGCTGAGCCTGTTCGTTCTCCAGGTCTTGGCCGCTCGCTGGTGGCTCCAGCGATTCCGGTTCGGGCCTGCGGAGTGGGCGTGGCGGAGCCTCACCTACGGCAGCGCTCAGCCGTGGCGCACCGAGCGCCGGAAGGACGAAACGTGACGACGGTTCCAAGGGTCGCGGCGTGACGCACGAGGACGCCGTGGCACTGATCCGGGACGGCGTTCCGTTCCCGGGCGGCACCTGGGCCGACCTTGGGGCGGGCAGCGGCGTGTTCACACGCGCACTGGCCGACCTTCTGGGCGACGCAGGCGTCGTGGTCGCCGTCGATCGGCGGCCGACCGAACGAGGCCTGCGCCGCGACGCGGGGCGGGGGAGCGCGGAGATCCGCACGCTCCGCGCCGATTTCGCAGGGCCCCTGGCGTTGCCGCTCCTGGACGGCGTCTCGATGGCCAACGCGCTTCACTTCGCGCCCGACGCGGAGGCCGTTCTGGGTCCGGTCATCGCGCACGTCCGGGACCGCGGCACGCTCCTGCTCGTGGAGTACGACCTCGACCGCGGCACGCCGTGGATCCCGCATCCGGT
>CAZLQH010000138.1:0-4148 GCA_964561595.1 uncultured bacterium
GTCCAGCCACGGCTGGTTCGCGGCGCGCGGCGCGACGAAGCGCTGGGGGTACCAGACGCCGCCGGCGCCCTGCGGCAGGCGCACGGCGACGCGGGCGTCCAGCCCCTCGGTCAGCGCCTCGGCCAGCGGCGTCATCGTCGCCGCCGGGGCGCCGCGGCCGTGCAGCAGGATCAGCGCGGCATCCGCCGCGTCCAGCGGCGCGCCGTGCGCCAGGACCTGCGCGTCGGCGTGCGGATCTGCGGTGGTTCGGGCGTCGTCGGTCATCGGATCGCCTCCCGGTCTCGCGTCGATACGGCATTCTGGGGGTCGCCGCCGTCTGCGGCGTCTTCGGGTAGCTCCAGGGGCGGCAGCGCCGCCTCGATCCGGGCCCGCCGAGGCTCGGCCCAGGCGGGCAGCCGGAGCGCGCTGCCCAGCGCCTCCGCTGGCTCGTCCACCGTCGCCCCGGGTCCGTCGGTGGCGAACTCGAACAGCACGCCGCCCGGCTCGCGCACGTAGATCGAGCGGAAGTAGTCGCGCTCTCGCACGTCGCTGACCTGCAGCCCCATCGCCGTCAGCGCATCCCGGGCGCGCAGCTGGGCGGCGGCGTCTGGAAGCCGGAAGGCGACGTGATGCACGGTGCCTCTGCCGTCGCGGCCGGGGAGGGGGCGTCCCTCCTCGACGATCTCGATCGCCTGTCCCAGCGCACCGCTGCCGGCCTCGAGCCGCAGCCGACGCGCCGAGCCCTCCGCGCGCTCGCTCACGGTCGCGAACCCCATCGCGTCCAGCAGCTCGAGGGTCGCGGTCGCGGACGCGAGCCGCAGCGTGACGGCGTCGAAGCCGCGCAGGCGCATCGCTTCGGGAAGCGGCTCGTCGGCCCAGCCGGACACGGCGGGCGGCTCGGCCTGGCCGGCGAGCTCGATCCGGAGCCCGTCCGGATCGCGGAAGCTCAGCAGGGGGCGGCCCCAGCGCTCCTTGTCGTGAACCGTGACGCCTTCGGCCTCCAGGCGACGACGCCAGGCGGGCAGGGCGTCCGTCCGGACGGCGTAGCCGACGGTGGACGTCTCGCCGGTGCCGTGCGTGGCAGCGGCGGCGTGGGGGATCGGGAAGAAGGTGAGCATCGTGCCCACCTGGCCCCGGCCGTCGCCGTAGTACAGGTGGTGCATCGAGGGGGCGTCGTAGTTCACGGTCCGCTTGACCAGCCGTTGGCCCATGACGCGCGTCCAGAACGCCAGGTTGCGGACGGGGTCCGCGGCCAGCACGGAGACGTGGTGCAGGCCGGGGGTGGTCAGCGGGGCCTTCCCCGCGTCGGTCGGGATCGGCGTGTCGGAGCGTTCGTCGGTCGGACGGTCGGTCACGGGGTCTCCTCGTTGACGCCGGCGGCGCCTGCGGCGCGCGCCAGCTGGTGCGGCGTGGTCGGATCGGCGGCAGCGGGGTCGGCGGTCGTGGGTCGCGCCGCGCCGGCGCCGCGTCCCGTCCGGTCCCCGGGCGCGGCCTGCGCCAGGCCCAGCTCGCGGCAGAGGCGCCCCAGCGTGTCCAGCTGCGCCGGGTCCAGCGCCTCGAACGCCTGCGCCACGCGGCGGGCGTGTTCGGGGAAGAGCGAGGCGACGAGCGCTTCGCCGGCGTCCGTGAGCTGGACCAGAACGATCCGGCGATCGCCGACGTCGCGTCGGCGGCGGATCAGGTCGCGTCGCGCGAGGTTGTCCAGAACCGTCGTCAGGTTCGCGGGCGACTTCAGGATCTTGCGCGCCAGCGCGCCTTGCGGCATCGGGCCGAGGTGCAGCAGCGCCTCGAGCACGCCGAACTGGCTGATCGTGAGGCCCGCCTCGGCGAGGGGCCGATGCACCGCGGCCTCGACGGCGGCGGCGGCGCGGGCCAGCTTGACGTAGGCGTCCAGCGCGCGGTGCTGGGCGTCGCTGGTCGGGGGACTCCGGTCCATGGGCGCCTCCTTCCGCGGTGGTCGGCGTGGTGCCGAGCGGCGTCGTCGCCGCAGGTCGTTCGACGTCAAACTATCGGCGGCCGTCGTCCGGGTCAAGCGGTCCCGCGACGGGCGGATCGGACCGGCCGCAGGGGATCGGGCTGGGCCGCGCGGGCCGCGTGCCGGGCGACGCCGGCGACGCGCGCGACCCCGTAGCGTGAGGCATGGATCCTACCGACTGGCCGAGCGACGCCGACTGGGTGTGGCGTGGACCGCTCCCCGACCCGACCCGGTGGCGCAAGCCGGGCATCGTGATGGCGTTCAACCTCGAGTGCGCGGGCTGCATCGCCCGCGGAATCCCGTTCCTCAAGCGTCTCGCTGCCGAGCACGGCGATGCCCTCCAGATCGCGCTGCTGCACACCGCGTACGGGCATCGTCAGCTGCCTCGCGATCAGGTCGAGCCGCAGCTGGTGCGGTTCGCCGAAAGCTTCGCACGGCTGGACTTCCCGGTCGCGCTGGACATCGACGGAGCCCGCGCGCAGCGGTGGGGCGCGGACGGCACGCCGCACTGGTTCGTGTTCGATCGCGACGGCGCGCTGGTGCGCAGCGTGTACGGGTCGCAGGACAACGCGCGGACCCGGCTCGAATACCTCGCGCAGGAGCTCCTGGACCCCGCGGCGTGAGCGGAGGCGGAGCGCCCGGCGACAGCGGCAGCGGATCGGCGGTCGGCAGCGCCGGCGGATCGGCGCGCATGATCCCCAGCACGCTGGTGTACGTCCGGCAGGGCGGAGCGACGCTGATGATGCGCAAGGTCCGCGGCCACCAGACCGGCAAGTGGAACGGACTCGGAGGCAAGGCGGAGCCGGGCGAGATGCCGGAGGCCTGCGCCCGTCGCGAAGTTCGCGAGGAGGCCGGCATCGAGGTCGAGCAGCTGGACTACCGCGGGATGATCGTGTTTCCGCGCTTCGACGGCACGAACGACTGGTACGTCTGGATCTACCTTGCCACCGCCGCCGGCGAGCCGCAGGACGGCGACGAGGGACGCTTGGCGTGGATCGAGAACGACCGCCTGGCCGAGCTGGAGCTGCACGAGGGCGACCGGGTGTTCCTTCCCTGGCTCGACCGCCACGAGGTCGTCTTCTCCGCGAGGTTCGACTACCACGCGGGGGTGTTCCAGGGCCACGAGGTGGCGTTCTACCCAAGAGGCTGAGCACGCCCTGCGGCCGACCGGGTCGTGGGCGCGCGCCTGAAGGCGATCGCCACGCGCGTCAGCGTCGGCGCACCCCTGCCAGCATCGTCGCCCCTCCCACGATCAGCAGCACCGGCAGCAGCCACGACGGCAGGCTGCGGAGCGGATCGTTCACGATCACCGTCATCACGGTGAAGAACAGGGCAGGGAACAGCGCCCAGCGGCGACCCCCGCCCGCCTCGCCGGGCAGCAGGTAGACCAGGCTGAACGTCGCGGCGAAGCCCAGGAACAGCAGCGGCGCCGGATTCCACGCCGGCGCGATCGCGGACGCCATGTCCGTCAGCACCACCGACCCCAGCAATCCGCCGGTCAGCAGCGCCCAGCTGGTCCGGTGCCTCGCCCAGATCGCCAGGAACGCGGCGGCGGCGATCCCGGCGGGCGCGACGCCTTCGAGCGGGCCGGCGCCCGCCAGCGCAGCGATGCCCAGCAGGATCGTCGCTATGAGACGCTGCCCCCGGCTCGGTCGTTCCGGCGGACGCGACCACAGCGCCGCGACGAGCGCCATCGCGGTCAGGACCCACACGGTCGCGGGAACCGCAGGAAGCCCGCCGATCAGCCGGATCGCGCCGGCCACGCCGGCGGCGATCAGCAGCAGGCCCAGCGTGCGCGGCGTCACGGAGCGGCCCCGTTCCCTTGCGCGGCATCGGCGTCGGCCCCATCGTTCTGGCGGGCGTCGACCGTCCCGGCCGGAACGCACGCCGTGACGCAGGTGCCTTCGCCCTCGCGGGCGTCGATCCTCAGCGTGCCGCCGACCGAGGCGATCCGCTCGCGCATCGAGACCAGGCCCAGATGGCCCGGCGCGCCGTGCGACGTCGCTGCCCGGCTGGCGTCGAAACCGACGCCGTCGTCGCGAACGATCAGCTTCCAGGCGTCTTGGGCGGGGTCGTCGTCGCGCCGTAGCGACACCTCGACGTGGCGGGCGCCCGCGTGCTTGACGACGTTGTGGATCGCCTCCTGGGCGACCCGGAACACGACCTTCTTCGTCGCGAAGGGAAGCTCGGGCTC
>CAZLQH010000139.1:0-4102 GCA_964561595.1 uncultured bacterium
GCATCACGCTCGACGACGGCCGGACGACGCAGAACCCCGACCCGGCCCGGCACCCAGGCGGCGCCGAGTTCGACCTGACCAACCGCTTCCGTGGCGGCGACACGATCACGAACGCGACGGGCGTCCTGAACTTCGCGTTCGGCCTCTACCGCATCCAGCCGACGCAGGGCGCAGAGTACGTGGCCGCCAATCCGCGTCCGCTGGCCCCGGATCCCGTCGGTGGGAACGTCACGGTCGCCAACCTCAACGTCCTGAACTACTTCGTCACGCTCGATGCGGGTGCCGACGTCTGCGGCCCGCTGGGCGGTCAGGAGTGCCGCGGCGCGGACACCGCGGAGGAGTTCACCCGTCAGCGCGACAAGATCTTCGCCGCGCTCGCCGCGATGGACGCCGACGTCGTCGGCCTCGTCGAGATCGAGAACGACGCGGCCGACGCCGCCCTGAACGATCTGGTGAGCGGCCTGAACGACGTCGTGGGCGCCGGCACGTACGCCGCGATCGAGACGGGTCCGATCGGCAGCGACGCCATCCGTGTCGCCCTGATCTACAAGTCGGGGAGCGTCACGCCCGTCGGCGATTTCGCCGTGCTGGACACGCCCGCGTTCCTGGACCCCAGCGGCACCGGCGGCGACAAGAACCGGCCCGCCCTGGCGCAGACCTTCGTGCCGACCGGCGGCGGGCAGGCCGTCACGGTCGCCGTGAACCACCTCAAGAGCAAAGGGTCCAGCTGCGGCCCGGGCGACGACGACCCGGACCAGGGAAACTGCAATCTGACGCGCACCCTGGCCACGCAGGAGCTCCTGGACTGGATCGCGACCGACCCGACCGACAGCGGGACCTCGCACGTCCTCCTGATCGGCGACTACAACGCGTACGACGAGGAAGCTCCCGTGGACGTGCTCCTGAGCCGCGGGTACGACGATCTGCTCGAAGCGTTCCAGGGCGAAGACGCGTACACCTACGTGTTCGACGGCATGCTGGGCCACCTGGACTACGCGTTCGCCAGCGAAAGCCTCACGAGCATCGGGCGCGTCACCGGCGCGGCGGCCTGGTCGATCAACGCGGACGAGCCCGACATCCTCGACTACGACACGTCGTTCAAACAGCCTGCACAGGCGGCGCTGTACGAGCCGAACGCCTTCCGCTCCTCCGACCACGACCCGGTCGTCGTCGGCCTGGACCTCGCCAACCGGGCGCCCGTCTGCACGCACGCCGAGGCGACCATCGACCGCCTCTGGCCCGCCAACCACCAGCTGATCGCGAACGGCATCGTCGGCGTGACCGACCCGGACGGCGATCCCGTCACCGTCACCATCGACGGCATCTTCCAGGACGAGCCCGTGAACGGCCGCGGCGACGGAAGCTTCAGGCCGGACGCCGTCATCGGGCACGGCGACCGGTTCGAGCTCCGCGCCGAGCGTGACGGCCGCGGCAACGGCCGGGTGTACCACGTCGACTTCGCCGCGAGCGACGGCGTCGCGTCGTGCACGGGCTCCGTCCAGGTGGCAGTTCCGGCCAGTCAGGGCCGCGGCGGCGACGCCGTCGACGACGGTCCCCTGTTCGACGCGACCGCCGACTGACCGATCGACCTCGAGTCCGAACCCGTCGTCGACCTGCCGGCCGCTCCCTCGGGAGCGGCCGGCGATTTCTGGGGCGGAGCCGCGCGAAGCGCGACACGCCTGCAGCGGGCCCTGCGCTAGAGCGTGCGGTCCACGTACCGCATGGAGAACACGACGAAGGGCGCGAAGTGGCGCCGCCAGAACGGACCGCCCTCCAGGTTGGCGGTCTCGTGCTCCACGAACACGCGCTCGAACCCCGCCTCCCGGGCCCACCGCACAGCGCGCTGCAGCAGCGCGGAGCCGATCCCGCCGCGGCGCGCGGCAGGAACCGCGTACGCCGAGCGGACCTGAGCGGTAGCGGTGCCCGCCAGCAGTCGCCCTTCCGACGTTCCGTGGCACGTACCCGCCACGAGGTACGCCAGCGGCTCCCCGGCGGCGAGGTAGACGAACAGCGCGTCGCCTGCTCGGCGGTGCTCCTCGAGCTCCGCGACAGCCGTGTCCAGCGCGTCGTCCTTGACGAGAAAGAGCGGGCTCTGCCGGTAGTACGCGGCGTGCTGGGCCGCGAGGGGCGCCAGCCGCTCCCACGACGTCTCGCGCGGCATCCGGTGGATGCGATGGTCGTGAGCGTCGCGATGGTTCGTGACGGCGTTCGTCACGGGGTTCGTGACGGGGTGCGTCTGCGCGACGTCGGACAGATCCCTGAGGCGCTCCGCTACGAAGGCGCCGAACCCCAGATCGACGAGCTCGGCCGCCGCCTCCGGTTCGGCCGCGAAGTGACCGATCAGGTGGAGATGGACGCCCTGCCGAACCAGGTGCTCCGCCGTCGCGGCGTAGAGCGCACCGTACAGCCCGGCGTCCTCACCGGGCGCGACCGCATGACCGTACTCGGGCACCAGCGACGCGGTCAGGCCACGCATCTCGAACGACGGGCCGGCCACCATGTAACCGACCAGCGACCCACCGCGCCAGGCGGCGACGCCACCATGCTCGAACGTTCGCATGACGCGTGCGAGCAGTCGCGCCTCGTGCTCGGGCGTGAGCGGCGGAAGCAGCGGGCTCGCGCGCGTCGCGCGCGCGTACGCGTCGCGGAACAGCGCGAAGCCGTCGGCCGCCATCGACGGCTCGGTCGGTGTCAGGCGGTAGCGCGTCACCGAGTCGCCTTGCGCTTGCGAGGGACGCGCGCGCACGGTCCGAGGCCACGGTCGCGGACGATCATGCCCCCATCGTTCCACGACCCGCCGACCGTGTGCGGCCGACGGCCGGCCCGACGTCCTTTGAACACGGATCGCCCGTGCGTCCCCTGTATGGTTCGTTCCATGCTTCGAACCTTCTTACCCGTCGCAGTTCCAGACGCGCGTCCAGAACCGGCAGGTCGGCCGTGAGCGACGATCCCGCGATCCGCGTCGACGACGTCGCCAAGCGCTTCGGACCGATCACGGCTTTGGACGGCGTCGATCTCGAGGTGGCCGCCGGAACCGTGTTCGGCCTCCTCGGCCCCAACGGCGCCGGCAAGACGACGCTCGTGCGCATCCTCACCGCCCTGATGCGGCCGGACCGCGGTCGCGCCGAGGTCCTCGGCCTGGACGTCGGCCGCGACGCCCAGCGGCTGCGACCGCGCATCGGCCTGGCCGGGCAGTACGCGGCCGTCGACGAGAACCTGACCGGACGGGAGAACCTGCGCATGGTCGGGCGGCTCTACCACCTGCCGGTAGCCGAGGCCCGACGCCGCGCCGACGAGGTCCTGAACGAGTTCGGTCTGGAGGACGCGGCCGATCGCCCGGCCAAGACGTACTCGGGCGGCATGAGGCGGCGCCTGGACCTCGGCGCCAGCCTGGTCGGCCGACCCGAGGTCCTGTTCCTCGACGAGCCCACCACCGGGCTCGACCCCAGGACGCGTCTGGACATGTGGCGGCTCATCGAGCGTCTCGTAGAGGGAGGCACGACCCTCATGCTCACCACCCAGTACATGGACGAGGCCGACGCGCTGGCCGACCGGATCGCCGTGATCGACCACGGACGCGTGATCGCCGAGGGGACGCCGGCCGAGCTGAAGGGCCGCATGGCCCGCGACGTGGTCCACGTGACGCTCGGTCCCGACGCCGACGTCGACGACGTCGCCCACGACCTCCGTTCGCTCGCCGCCGGCGAAACGCAGGGCGACCGCGACGCGCGCCACGTCACCGTGCCGGTGGCCGAAGGCACGCAGAGCCTCCTCGCGATCGTCCGGCGGCTCGACGAGACCGGAACTCGGATCGAGGACATCGGCCTGCACCGCCCCACCCTCGACGACGTGTTCCTGGCCCTCACCGGAAGCGGCATCGACGACGGGCCCGGCTCGGAGAGCGCCGCCGCGCCTGAAGGGAGTTCATCGTGAGCGCCCGGACGAGCCCGCCACCCCTCACGCGCCTGGTCCACAACGCCAGCGACACGTTCGTGCTGGCGCAACGCAATCTCATGCGCTACGTGCGGCTCCCGCAGCTGCTGGCGTTCTCGACCGTCCAGCCGGTCATGTTCGTGCTGCTGTTCAACTACGTGTTCGGCGG
>CAZLQH010000140.1:0-4082 GCA_964561595.1 uncultured bacterium
AGCGTCGCGAACGCCAGCCAACACCTCCAGGTGTTGCGGCGTGCCGGTCTGGCGACCGTGCGCCGCGACGGCCGCCAGGCGTTCTACAGCGCGGCCGGAGACGACGTGCAGCGGCTCGTGCAGGCGGTCCGCGCCGTCGGCGAGGCACGCCTCGCGGAGATGGACCGCCTGCTGGACGCCCTGCACGCCGGAAGCGGCGAGCCGGTGACGACGGTGGAACTGCGTGAGCGGCTGGCGACGGGCGAGACGATCCTCCTGGACGTTCGACCGGCCGACGAGTACCGGGCCGGCCATCTGCCCGGCGCGCGGTCGATCCCGATCGACGAGCTCGAAGCGCGACTCGAGGAGCTCCCCTCGGACGCTCAGGTCGTGGCGTACTGCCGCGGGCCGTATTGCGCGCTCTCGGACCGGGCGGTGAAGCTGCTGACGCAACGCGGCCGGACGGCCCAGCGCTTGCGCGAAGGCGTTCCGGACTGGCGCTCGGAAGGGCTCCCCGTCGAGACGGCCGCCATCGCCCGGGACGCATGAGACGCGCGCGGCCGCGATGACCGAACGGAGCGGCTTCTGGCTCCTGGCCCTGATCAACCTGTTCGTAGGCTCGATGGTGGGGCTCGAGCGGACGGTGCTGCCGCTGGTGGCCGAGCAGGACTTCGCGCTTCGAAGCGGCGCGGCGGTGGGCGGCTTCGTCGTCGCCTTCGCGGCCGCGAAGGCCGCCGTGAACCTGTTGGCGGGCGCGACGGCGGACCGGCTGGGCCGCAAGCGCGTGCTGGTGCTGGGCTGGGTCGTGTCGCTGCCGGTCGCGCCGCTGCTGGCGTGGGCGCCGACGTGGGACGTGGTGATCGGGGCGAACGTGCTGCTGGGGGCGGGCCAGGCGCTCACCTGGTCGATGACGGTGAACATGATGGTGGACCTGATGCCGCCCACGCGGCGTGGCTTCGCGGCCGGGATCAACGAGTTCGCCGGCTACCTCGGGGTCGCCGTGACGGCGTTCGTGACCGGCCTGATCGCCTCGCAGGCGGGCCTCCGGCCGTGGCCGTTCGTGCTGGGCGTCGCGCTGGCCGGAGTCGGCCTGGCGCTGTCGCTGGCCGCGCCCGAAACGGCGCCCATGGGACGCGCGCCGCCGCTCCGCTGGGTGCGAGGCGTCGGCATCCCCAGCCTGCTGGGCCTCGCCACGAACCTGAAGGACGGCCTGGTGTGGCTGTCGCTGCCGTTGCTGCTGGAAGCGCGCGGCTTCGGCCTGGCCCAGATCGGGCTCGTGGCCGGCCTATACCCGCTGGTGTGGGCCGCCGGTCAGCCGCTGTTCGGGCCGCTGTCCGACCGGGTCGGACGACGCGGGCCGGTGGCCGTGGGAATGGCGCTGCAAGGCGTGGGCCTGGGCCTGCTGGCGGTCGCCGCCACGCTTCCCGCGGCGCTGATCGCCGCGACGGTGCTGGGGCTGGGCACCGGCATGGCGTACCCGGTGCTGATCGCCCTGGTCGCCGACCGTGTCGCGCCCGCCGAGCGCGCGACTGCCCTGGGCATCTACCGATTCTTCCGGGACGGAGGCTACGCGGTCGGCGCGCTGGTGGCGGGCGTCGGCCTGACGCAGCTGGGACCCGCGACCGCCTGGACAGGAGTCGTGTTCGTGCCGCTGGCGATCCTCGCCTGGCGGAACGGGGCCGGGACCGACCCGGCGGACGCATCGTGAGTCGCGAGCGAAGCTCGCTGAGGAGGACCCCGTGAACGTGCTGATGATCCTGAACGATCCGCCCTACGGAACCGAGCGCTCGTACAACGGGCTGCGGCTGGCCCGCGAGCTGAGCAAGAACGACGACGTTCGGCTGCGGCTGTTCCTGATGGCGGACGCGGTCGGTTGCGGCAAGGACGGCCAGACGACGCCGAACGGCTACTACAACGTGGCGCGGATGGTTCGCTCGGTCGCCCGCAAAGGCGCCGACGTCGGTGCCTGCGGCACCTGCATGGACGCCCGTGGGCTGAGCGACGCCGAGCTGCTGGACGGCGTGCACCGCAGCACGATGGACGAGCTGGGGACGTGGACGGTCGAGGCGGACAAGGTGATCGTGTTCTGAGCTTCCTCCAGTCGCGCCGTGCGCGATCGGCCCGTACGCGGAGGCGTCAGGGGACTCCGGCGTCTCCGGGCCGCTGCAGCCGTGGCTCCGCTACCCTCGGGGCCGGGGCCAAATCCTCGGGGCCGTAGCGGCGCGCGACGAACAGGGCCCAGAACAGCACCGCCGCGCTCATGACGGGCGCGGTCCAGGCGCCCCCCGCGGGCGTGACCGAGAAGAAGTCGAACAGCGCATGGAACACGGTCACCGCGAGAAGGCTTCCGCCGGTCGCGTTGAACAGCCAGGTGAACACCACCGACGCGCCGACGATCGAGACCAGGAAGACCGGGAACCCGGTCACGCCCATCGCGCGGTACGTGTCGCGGTAGAAGAACGCGGGCAGGTGCCAGCCGGCCCACGCCACGCTCACCACCAAGGTGGCGCGCCATGCCGTCGTGAGCGCTTGGAGGCGCGGCAATGCGAAGCCGCGCCACCCCGTCTCCTCGCCCAGTCCGAACGTCAGGAGCCAGAGCGCCAGCGCCGCGACGATGCCGAGCTGCGGGAGTCCGTCGACGCGTCCGAGCAGGGCGGGATCGGGCCAGGCCCCGCGGAGCCGCTCCGCCAGGGCCGCCAGCACGAACGCGCCGGTCGGGACGCCGACGACGAAGAGCGCGTAGCCGACCCCGATGCGCCAACGTGCCAGCCCGGCCCAGGGAGAGCGAGCGGTCGTGCGCCCGGAAGCCCAGAACGTCACGATCCACGCGGCCAACAGCGGGCCGAACGACGCGAGGTAGTGCGCCGCCACGGGAAGGTCGGTCGAGAGCGCGCCACGCGCCTGAAGCGCGAGGGGGATCTCGACCGACCACGACAGGGCGTAGGCGACGACGGTGAACGCGATCAGCTCACGTCGGACAGCGGCGGCGGAGTCTCGCTTCGACACGTCCCCTCGCGCCCTCGTTCCTCCCCGGCGGCCGATCGGTCCCTCTCGATCGTACGCCCCTGCTGCCCAGGACGACGGTGGTCACGGCGCCGGCAGCGCCTCGGCGAGGGCGGCGAGGTGGATCTCCACCAGCCACACGGCGATCCGGTTGCCCGCCCGAAGCTCGGGCAGCGTCGCGTCGCCGTAGTCGCCGGAGCAGGTCTGGCGCTCCAGCTCCTCGATCTCGGCCGCTTGCATGCCGGTGGACTCCATCACGATCGGGATCGCGGCCTGGAGGGTGCCCGTGTCGGTGAGGATCTGCGCGGCGAGCTCGACGTCACGACAGAGGCTCTCGCGCACCTCGGTCGTCGTCGCGCGAAGCTCGTCGGGCGTCGCTTCGGACGGAACAGGTTCAGGGATCGGCAGCCGCTGAGCGTGCGTCGCGGCGAGGCCGAGCAGCAGGCCGGCGATGGCGATCCAACGGACGTGGTGCTTCAGGACGTCTGGCATGGGGTCTCCTTTCGGTCCGTGAACGGAAGGGTGCGGCGGCGCCTCGCCCTTTGCGCTGCGCGGCCGTGGCGGGGGCGAACCGGATCTCCCGCCGGCGAAGCGATGCGACACGCGGTTCAGAAGTCGACACGGAGCGATACCTCGGCCCCCGTCCGCTCACGCCAGTCGCCGTAGCGGCTGGCGTCCGGACCGTAGGCGACGAGGCCTGCGAGCGTGCCGGTCACGCCGTCGGCGAAGGTGTACGACGCACCGGGCCTTACGAGGCCGCTGCCGTCGAGGTCGTGCACCCAGGCCACCTCGAGGTCGGTCCGCGCGTTCGCCGCGTACGTCGCGACGAGCATCGCTCGGACGGCGACGTCCAGCTCGCCCGTCTCGGTGGTCGGGGCGTCCGGCTTCGTCTCGCCGTCCAGGATCACCTGCGTCACCAGGCGGGGACCGTCAGGCACCGGCGTTTCGGCGCCGATCACGACGTGGAACGAGGGCTCGCCCACGGCCGGATCGGTGCCCGACGGGTCGTCCGTGAACAGGTAGGCGATCTCGCCGCGGAGCACCACGTCGCCCAGCGCCACGGAGCCGTCGAGGCCCACGACGTGCAGCCGGTCGTAGCG
>CAZLQH010000141.1:0-4061 GCA_964561595.1 uncultured bacterium
AGCTCGCGGAGGTCGCGGACGAGGAGGAGCAGGGTCGCCGCCTCGCCCTCGAACGCCGGGGAGGTCCCCATCATCGGCATCGTGCGGCCGTCCCGGATCGTCGGTCTGGCCTCCCTGTCGCGCATCATCGGCAGGATCGGCGCGGGTCGGCTGAACCGCTCGACCCGCTCGCGCAGCCCTTCGGGCAGGCGACGGTACGCGGCGCGCTCGGCCACCGTCGTGGCGATCGGGACGGCCAGCAGCGACACGATCGCGATCAGCGCCATCGCCGCGGTCAGCCGCACGCCGATGCGGTTCACGACGGACGTCTTCGCAGGCGGTAGCCCACGCCGCGCACGGTCTCGATCGGCTCGCCGGCGCCCGCGCCACGAAGCTTGCGACGCAGGTTGGCGACGTGCACGTCGACCGCCCGGTCGAAGCCGTCGCCCTCGGGCAGCACCGCCTCGTACAGCTCGCTACGACTCGCGGCCCGGCCGGGCGTCCGTGCCAGGTGCGCCAGGAGCTTGAGCTCGCTGGGGGTGAGGGGCACCGCCTTGCCGTCGCAACGCGCCTCGAACCGGTAGAGATCGACCTCGAGCGGGCCGCTGCGTAGAAGCTCGCCGTCGTCGCTCGGGGTCGGACGGGCACGCCGCAGCACGGCGTGCAGGTGGGCCAGCAGCTTTCGGGCGCTCACCGGCTTGACCAGGTAGTCGTCCGCGCCGAGCCCCAGGCCGTGGAGCTCGTCGGCCTCCTCCGCGCGGGCCGTCAGGATCACGACCGGCGTGTCCGCGTCCCGGCGCAGCTTCTGCAGCACCTCCGTGCCGTCCATCCCGGGTAGGCCGAGGTCCAGAAGCACCACGTCCGGCGCCGCCGCCCGCCAGAGCTCCAACGCGCGCGGGCCGTCCGCGGCCCGCTCGGTTCGGAAGCCGCCTGAGCGCAGGATCAGCTCCAGCGTGCGCGCCAGGGTCTCGTCGTCCTCGACGATCAGCGCCAAGGCGCCGTCGGGGGCGGGATCGTGGATCGGTTCGTCGCTCGTCGCTGGCATGCCTCTCCGAATCTACCGCTTGTCTGTTCACGTTCGGTTCGCGCCGGCGCTCGGGGACCGATCTCGCGCGCGCAAACGAATTCTGAACACGGGCCGTACATCCTCACCGGCGTCAGGCTCCGTCCGAACCCGAGCGGAGCCGGAGAGGACACCCGCATGAAGAGGCCACGCACGAACGAAGCACGCACGATTCCATCGATCCCCAGCCACGAGCGACCGCGTCGCCAGCGCTGGCTGGGCGCGGCGACGGTCGCCGCAGCGCTGCTGGTCGCGACCCCGGTCGCAGCGCACTCCGGCCCGTTCGGCCAAGCGCGAGGCGGGGTCGGCGGACCCGCCGACGGGACCGCCTTCGGATCGGGGTACGGCACGGCGATGCACGGGGACGCCGTGGCCGGTAGGCACGGCGGCATGCGCGGCGGCACGTTCGGCGGCCTGCGCGGAGGAACACGCGGCGGCGAGCCGGCGCCGCTGACGCCGATGGCGCTGCAGCGGCTGCCGTTGGGCACCGAGGTCGCGGTCGAGGTGTACGACGCCGATCCGGCCGAGGGTGCCCGACCCGTCACGACGCTGACCGCGACCGTGGGCGAGACCAGCGAGGTCGCCTTCGCCGACGAGGTGCGGGCGGCGACGGCCGAAGCCGCGTTCGTCTCGGTCGTCATCGGCCCCCGCACCGTGCGGGTCGCGCTCGACGGCGCTGCCGATCCGCGCCGGGCCCCGCTGGCGGGTCAGGTGCGCGTCGGCGCTCTCGAGCGGGGACAGACGGTCGAGATCGCCTTCTACGAAGGCGCGGACGACGCGGCACCGAGCACGACGGCGACGTTCACGTACGGAGAGGACAGCGCGGCCGCGTTCCGCGAGCGCGTCGCACGAGCCGCGGCCCAGGCGGCCGTCGCGGAGGTCGCCCTTCCCGCGCAGGAACGCACCATCGACCTGTCGGCGGACCGCCGATACGAAGGTCGCGCTGCCGCTCCGCGCCCTGGCTACGGCATGGGAACGCACGTGGATCCCGGCGCCGGCCAGCGAGGCGCGATGCGTCCCGGCGCGATGCGTCCTGGCGCGATGCAGCGCGGCGCCGGGTTCGGCCCGTGGGCGACGCCCAGCGACCCGTCCACCGATCCGTCCACCGATCCGTCCACCGATCCGTCCACCGACTGAGCCGACCGCGTGATCGCCGCGTCGCGCACCCCGACCGCAGTCTCTGGCCGGGTGGCGCGACGCGGGGCCTCCGCGCTCAGCGTTCGACGCGCCAGAGGAACGTCCGGCCCAGCGTGCGCGACCAGGCGATCCACACCCAGGCCAGCTCCTCGAGGGAGGAGGCCATCGCCAGGGTACCGACGTGCAGCGGCTCCAGGCCGACGTCGCGCGCCAGCTGGGCGGTCGTGGCGACGGCGCCATCGTCATCGCCGGCCAGCGGCATCGTTCCGCCGGCCTCCCCCCGCGCGGCACGGGCCATCGCCTCGACCCCGATCACGTTGAACGCCTTGACGACGTGCGCACCCGCGGCGGCGTTCTGGACCGCCTCGGCGTTCGACGGGCCGTCGTCGCGCATGGGGTTCGTCGCGTCTACGATCACCTTTCCCGCCCAGCCCGAGAGCGACCGGGCGACCGCCTCCGCCGCGGCTCCCGGCACGGCCAGTACGATCACGTCGGCCCCAGCCACCGTCTCCTGGAGGTCGGCGGCCCGCGCCCCGGGAACGCCGCTCACGAGCTTCGCCACCGCGCCGGACGCCGGATCGCGCGATCCGAACGTCACCTCGTGGCCTCGTTCGCCCCAAGCCGTTCCGAGGGTGCTTCCGACCCGTCCGGTTCCGATCACGCCGATACGCATGGCGGCCTCCTTCTCCCTCACACGATATTCGCCTCGGCGCGCGGTGCGCCCGCCGCGAAGCGGTCGTGCCGCAACGGCGCGAGGTCCAGCGTCGAGGCGCGGCCGTCCACGACCTCCTCCGCGATCAGTCGACCGACCATCGCGGCGTGCTGCACCCCGTGGCCGGAGAAGCCGGCGGCGTCGATCCAGCCCTCGGCCCCCGGGTGGCGCCCCAGGATGGCGTCGTGGTCGGGGGTGACCTCGTAGTAGCCCCACCAGGCGGCGCGCCGGTCGAGCCCCGCCGCCTCGAGGAACGGGAACCGCTCCAGCGCGGGCTCGAGGGTGGGCTCCAGCCACGACCAGTCCACGCCCTCGACGAACCCGGCCGCCTGGTCCGGGTTCGACCGGCCGAACAGGATGCGGCTGCCCTCGCTTCGGAGGTAGACCCCGCTGGCCACGTCGACGGTCAGCGGGTAGTGGTGCGCGTACGGAAGCGGACCGGTGACGAACACGTTGCGGCGGAACGGTCGGACCGGCAGCGCCAGGCCCGCGGCGGCCGCGACGCCGCCCGCCCAAGCGCCGGCGGCGTTGACGACGGTGCCGGCCTCGAACGGGCCGACGGGGGTCTCGACCCGCCACCGCCCCCGCTCCCGGTGGGCCGCCAGCAGCGGGGCGTCCAGCTGCAGCCGTGCTCCGCGCTCCCTGGCCATTCGGAGGTAGGCCGTCGTGATCGCGTGGGGATCCACCACGCCGTCCGCCGGCCCGTGCGTGGCGGCGTGCACGCCGGTGGGATCGAACGGCACGACGCTGCGCGCTTGCGAAGGATCCAGCACGTCGACCCGCACGCCCAGCCGGCGTTGCAGCTCGACCCCCGCCAGGTGCCCCGGCCAGCGCCGCTCGGGAACGAGGAACAGGTAGCCCTGCGGACGATAGCCGGACGGCGCGCCGTAGCGCTCTTCGAACTCGCGGTACTCCGCGATGCTCTCCCGCGACAGCAGGACGTTGATCTCGCTCGTGAACTGCACCCGCACGCCCGCGGCGCTTCGGCCGGTCGAGCCCGTCGCGGGCGCCTCGGCCGCCTCGAGGATCGTCACGTCCAGGCCGCGCTCGGTCAGGCGGTGGGCGATGGCGGCGCCGACGATGCCGGCGCCGACGACCAGGACGTCGCCGGCGGTGGGGGCGGGGGGCGCCATGCGGGACGCTAGCACGCGAGCGCGGAGCGTGGCTCAG
>CAZLQH010000142.1:0-4060 GCA_964561595.1 uncultured bacterium
GAAGCTGTCGGAGCGGGAGCTGATGTGCGCGGAGGTGCTTGTGGGTAGCGGCGGCAGGTAGCGTGCGCAGCGCGAGAAGGATCTGGGCGTGGACGAGAGCACGCTCAGGTACCGCCTCGAGTGGCGGCGCCAGGGCGCGGTCGATGGTCGCTCACGGCAGGCCGAGGCGTCCGCACCTTTCGAGGGCGTGATCCACGATTGGATCGAGCGGCAGCCGTGGGACAGCACGGACGGTCGGAACCGGCCGGAGAGCATCAGGATCCTCTAAGAGACCTTGGTCAGCGAGCATTGCTATGGCCGGCTACCCAAGGATGAGCGTCGGCAACGGGCGTCACGCCTCTTCGATCCGTTCCGGCCGCACGTGAAGACGCGCTTCTTGTTCGACGGGTGCCGCAACGCGGCTCTCCTCACCCGCGAGATTCGAGGGCAGGATTACAGCGGCGGTGTCGGCACGGTCATGCGCCGACTTCGCACCTGGAAGCCGTCCGCACCCAGCAACGCGGCTGTCCCCGTCGCGTCGTCAGCCGTCCAATTGCCCGATCCCCAAGCTCGCAGGGACGTTCCTGAAGAACCAGCGTGACGATCCGGCCGTCGATCTCCTCAAGGACATCGACGACCACGCTGAAGCCCTCGCCGAGCTCGCTCCAGTAGACCTCCAGGCGCTCCGCACCCGCCACCAAGAAGCGCGGAACGCTTGGCGGTAGACCGTCCCCGTATCGACCTGCAGGGACATCAAGCGTTTCTTCCGCGGCCTTGACGCGACGAGGCAGCCGTCACCAACGCGATTCACCTGAGATACGGCCACGGTCCGATCAAAGGGAACGTGGACCGGATGAAGCTCATCGAACGCAGCATGTCCAGGCGCGTGAGCTTCCAGCTGCTCCTCCAGAAGATCCTCTACCGCGACGTCTGACGGCACCGCGACGCACGTCGCGTCCCCACCCCGACCGACGATCGATGCTCCGGCCCATCGCAGCCGACCTCCACCAAGAGTGACGAATACCCAGGATCTCATGGCCGTCGACACTCGTGGCAGGACCTCGAGTTGCCCCTCGTGCGCGGAGTCGACGAGGACCATGCCACGGACCTGTTCTTGGTCTCGGTGGGTGTAGAGCCGCTTGTCGGCTCCTCGGATTGGATGCGCGAGGTGTGGCGTCATGGATGTACTGCCTTTGCGGTCGTGGCGGGGTTGGTGAGCCATGCGTCGATCTGGGCGGCTATCTCGTGAGCGTGCGTGTTGATGAGGTAGTGGCCTGCGTCGGGGATGATGACGGCTGCGCTATTGGTGGTTCTGCTGGCGAATGCTTGGAGGCTTTGGGCGAACGCTTCGCCTTCGGGTACGTCGGTGGCTCCCGCGGCGAGCACGAGGAGGGGAGAGCGTAGGTCGGCTTCGGCTCGTCGTAGGGCAGCGGTGCCGAGTTCGGAGCGGGCGATTGCGCCTTCAGCGGCCATTGCGGCGATCGCCGATCCTCTGGACCGAAGGGACAGCATTTGACCGTAGAGGTCGGTGCTGTAGCTGGCGTGCACGAAGGAGCCTGCCAGGGGACGTAGGAGGCCCAGCTTCGCGAGGGGTGCGAGCGAGACATACGAGCCGAGGCGTTGAGTGACCTGATCGGCTACATCGGGGCTGAGGCCGTCCACGAGAATCAGTCCGGCGACCGGGTACTCGGCTGCGTAACGCAGCGCGAACGCGCCACCGAGGGAGTGTCCGACCACGAACGGCTTTTCGATGTGCAATTGCTCGATCGCCGAATGAAGCACGCGGAGGATGCCATTGGCATCTGTCGCCACGGGCGGGCTGTAGTCGTTGCCGGGGCGGTCGAGTGCGCAGACACGGTGGTTGGGAGCGAGTTCATCCATGAGGGGGAGCCAGTCGATCGCGCCTCCTCCGTATCCGTGGAACAGCACCAACGTAGGTTCGGCATGCCCGCGGCAGATAGCGTGGATCTCGGTGTCGCCTAGATCGAGAACCTGACCTGGAGCGGGGTGGGCCGTGAGGACGCGGCTCGAGGCGAAGGCGTCGTAAGCGGTCACGGTTGCCAAGAGCACGGTTGCGAGGGCGGCAGCCAAGAGCAGGCGTTTGAACAGCGAAGGCGTGGGTTTCATGAAGACTCCTCGGAAGTCAGAGCCCGAACATTGTTCGGTGAAAGATCAAAAAAACTGGAGGACGGCGGGTGGACGTCATTGATGCAACCCTCGTAGGTACATTCGGAACACCTCCTCGTCCGCTTGCTGGAAGTCGGCGTCGAAATCCTTGAGGGACGTGATTTGAAGGGAGGCGGCGCCGTGCGCGAGTCCCCAAAACCCGTACGCCATGATTTCCTCGTGAAGCGCTCCTTCGGCGTGGAAGAGTCCTTGGTCGACGCCGTCGCGCATCGCGTCTCGGACCAACGCGTAGGCGCCCGAGGCGCGTTGTTCCAGGGAGCGCCGGCCGGTCGGGAGCGCGGAGAACACGAGTTGGAAGTAGCCGGGGTGCTCGTGTGCGTATCGAACGTAGGCTCTTCCCATGTCGATCAAGCGTGCCTCCACGTCCTGTGAGCGATCCGCTTCTTCCATTGCGGTATCGAGAATCTCGCGTCCTTCCTCGGCAATGGCAGCGACGATGGCGTCCTTGTTGTCGAAGTACTCGTACAGCCCCGCCGGACTGTAGTTCACGGCGCGAGCGATGCTTCTCCAGGAGACCTTGTCGATTCCCTTCTCGCGGATCATCTCGCGTGCGGCGTCGAGGATTCGCTGTCGGGTTTCGGACTTGCGAGCTTCTACGGGCGAGCGGGTCACGGCGAACACCTCCCTTCCGAACATTGTTCGGTGATCTTGGCATATGGCAGTCCACGCGTCAAGGGGCTATGCCATCCGACGTGGCGCACCCCCTCTCTGCCAGATTGAAGCGGTGCTGCACGTTCAACCCACCGCGCCCGCCTTCAGCTCCGACTCGAGCATGGTCAGCAGCCTGGGCACGAACCGGAAGGGCACCGCGCCTGCGGTCATCTGGTCGACGGTGCCGGCGACGATCACGTCCAGCTCGGGGCTGTGGAACAGCCACGAGCCGTTCACGCCGGTGTGCCCCTCCATCGAGGGTACGGCGCGGAAGGGGGAGAAGATCCGCGGCATGGTCATGCGCATCATGCCGTGCCCGTACTCGATCGGCCAGGTGAGCGAGGTGGTCGCGGGGTTCAGCGAGAACGGGAAGGCGGTCCACCCGGAGCGCATCGTTCCGAGGGTGGCGGGGTCGTCGAACAGGTGGCCGCGCACGAGGGCGCGAAGGAACGTCGTCATGTCGCCGACGGTGCTGTACAGATCGAGGAACGAGCGCATGGCGAGCGGTACGTCTAGGGGACGAGGACCCTGGTGCACGTGGGCCACGCGTGCGTCGGCAGACGCTCCGCGCGTTCCGGGATGCCAGGTGTCCGAGACGCCGATGCGGTCGTAGATCGCCTCAGCGAACACCTCCGGTAGGCCCTTGCCGGTGACCGACTCGACGATGGCGATCAACAGCTGGTAGTTGGTGTCGGAGTACCGGATTCGATGCTTCCCGGCTGCCAGCGGCTGAGGCGGGAAGCGAGGCTCGAGATCGTTCCGGACGATCTCCACGACGTCGTCGATCGTCCAGGCGACGTCGCCTTGGTCGACGACGCGTTCGAGCAGGCTCGGCCCGCCGTCGCGGGGCCTGTCCTCCAGGTAGTCGGGAAGGCCCGAGGCGTGGGTCAGAAGGTGACGGAGCGTCACGGCGTCGCTGCGGTCGACGCCGTCCATGCGGTGCAGACCGTTCGTCTGGGCCTCGGGGAGATACGCGGTCATGGATTCGTCCAGGACGATCCGGCCCTGCTCGGCCAGCTGGAACACGACGGTGGCGGTGTAGAGCTTGGTGACGCTCGCGATCCAGAACGGCGTCGACGGTGTCGGGGCGACGCCCGCCGGATTCGCGGCTCCTGCCGCGCCCGCCCATGCGAACGCGCCGTCGACGGCCTCCACGGAAAGCATCGCGTGGGGGACGTTCGGACGGCCGGCGAGGCCTTCGACGGCATCCTGTAGGCGTGTCTCGATGGGCTGATTCGGCACG
>CAZLQH010000143.1:0-4023 GCA_964561595.1 uncultured bacterium
AACACCATGTCCAGCGCCTTCGAGGCGATGGGCCTGAGCCTGCCGTACTCGTCGACGATGGCGGCGGAGGACGACGAGAAGCGCGAGAGCGCCGCCCGGAGCGGCGAGACGCTGCTGCGGCTGGTGCGCGAGAACGTCACGGCGCGCACGATGATGTCGAAGGAGGCGTTCGAGAACGCGATCCGCGTGGTGATGGCGGTCGGTGGCTCGACGAACGCGGTGCTGCACCTGCTCGCGGCCGCACGTTCGGCGGAGGTCGAGCTGGACCTCGACGACTTCGAGCGGATCCGGGCGGAGACGCCGCACTTCGCCGACCTGAAGCCGTCGGGCCGCTACGTCGCGACCGACCTGCACCGGGTGGGCGGCATCCCGCTGGTGATGAAGATGCTGCTCGAAGCGGGCCTCCTGCACGGCGACCTGCCGACCGTCACGGGCAGGACGGTGGCGGAGAACCTCGAGGACGTCCCGGCGCGGCCACCCGAGGGGCAGGACGTCGTCCGACCGATCGACGAGCCGATGTACCCGCATGGGCACCTCGCGATCCTGAAGGGGAACCTCGCGCCCGAGGGCGCGGTCGCGAAGACCAGCGGCCTGAAGCGCACGACGATCACCGGTCCGGCGCGGATCTTCGAGTCCGAGGAGGCCGCGATGGACGCCATTCTGGGCGACACGATCCGCGAGGGCGACGTGATCGTGATCCGCTACGAAGGACCTCGGGGAGGGCCCGGGATGCGCGAGATGCTCGCGCCCACCAGCGCGATCATCGGAAAGGGGCTGGGGGACAAGGTCGCGCTGATCACCGATGGGCGCTTCTCGGGCGGTACCTACGGGCTGGTCGTCGGCCACGTGTCGCCCGAGGCTGCGGTCGGCGGCCCGCTGGCCCTGATCGAGGAGCGCGACCCGGTCACGATCGACGCGGAGAAGAACCTGCTCGAGGTGGACGTTCCCGAGTCGATCCTCGAGGAGCGTCGGCTGGCGTGGAAGCCGCCCACGCCGCGCTACGAGCGTGGCGTGCTGGCGAAGTACGCCAAGCTGGTCGGCAGCGCCGCCAGCGGAGCGACGACGGACTGAGCGACGGCGCGTCGAAACCGGTCCTCCAGCGGCCCTCCGCGGGGCGAGGCCTGGCCTCGCCCCGCGGTACGCTTCGTGCACGAAGGAGGCCACGATGTCCGACACGAAGGTCCTCATCTGGAACGAGTACCTGCACGAGGTCGAGAACGAAGGGGTCCGCAGCCTCTACCCGGACGGGATTCACGGCGCGCTGGCGGACGCGTTCCAGGAACGAGGGGGGTTCGAGGTCCGGACCGCCACGCTGCGCGAGCCCGACCACGGCCTGTCGCGCGAGCTGCTGGCCGACACCGACGTGCTCCTCTGGTGGGCGCACAAGGCGCATCACGAGGTCGCCGACGAGGCCGCCGCGATGGTGCACGAGGCGGTCCTTTCCGGCATGGGTCTCGTGATGCTCCACTCCGGCCACATGTCGAAGGTGTTCAAGCGCGTCCTGGGCACGCACGGGACGCTCTCCTGGCGCGAGGCGGACGAGAAGGAGCGGCTCTGGAACCTTCGGCCCGACCACCCGATCCTGGCGGGCATCCCCGATCACGTCGAGCTGGCGCAGGAGGAGATGTACGGCGAGCGCTTCGACGTGCCCGAGCCCGACGAGCTGCTGATGATCAGCTGGTTCCAGGGCGGCGAGGTGTTCCGGAGCCTGTGCACCTGGCGCCGCGGCCTGGGCCGCGTCGTGTACTTCCGGCCGGGTCACGAGACCTACCCGACCTACCACCACCCCGAGATCCGGCGGATCGTCGTGCAGGCGGGAGCGTGGGCCAGCGCACGCATTCGCCGGGACGCGTCGACCTGCCCCAATCCGGCGTCGCTGGAGCCCGTTCCGAACCCCGGCAAGGAGCACATCGTCTAGCCGTTCGCTAGCCGTTCGCTAGCCGGCCGGGTCGTGCGCCTCGCCCGCGCGGGCCTCGGCGAACGCGGGCCGTGCCGGGGCCCGGGCCGCGACGGCCCACCAATCGGGCCGGGCCGCCAGCAGCTCGCGGGCCAGGCGCCGGGCGTGTTCCTCGTCGTCCGCCAGGCCGAAGCAGGTGGCGCCGGAGCCGGACAGCAGCGGAGCGCCCGCTCCCGCCTCGCGCAGCGCGGTCCAGGCGGCTCGGACCTCGGGATGGCGGCGCAGGACGCCGGCCTGAAGGTCGTTCCGCCAGCGCGGCGCCAGGCCCTCGCTCCAGGCGTCCGCCACGGCGTCCCACTCCTGAGGCGGGCCGAACGCCATCAGCTCGCCGTACGCCTCGGCCACGGGAACCGCCACGCCGGGATTCACGAGGACCAGCCACCGTTCGGGCAGGGTTCGCGGGACCAGCCGCTCGCCGCGCCCCCTGCCGCGCGCGACGGCGTGACCCGACGCGAAGAACGGTACGTCGCTGCCCAGGCGCCCGGCGATCGCGAGCGGATCGAGCGCGGCGGGCCAGAGCCGAGCCATCGCTCGGATCACGGCGCCGGCGTCGCTGCTTCCTCCGCCCAGGCCGGCGGCGATCGGGAGGCGCTTGTCGAGCTCGACGTGCACGCCGCCCGGACGCCCTGCCGCGTCGAGCCACGCCTCGGCGGCGCGATGCGCGAGGTTCGCAGTCCCCATCGGCGGAAGCTCCTCGGCGCGCGTGCCCGCCTCGCGGCGGTCGGTGGCGGCCCCGCTCACGCCACCGGCGGTGCGCGTCAGGCGAAGGCGGTCGCCGATCTCGACCGTCGCGAACAGCGTGTCGATCTCGTGATAGCCGTCTCCCCTGCGCGCGGCCACGCGCAGCCCCAGGTTCACCTTCGCCGGGGCGACGACCGTGACGACGTCGGGGCCCAGTGCCCGGTCGCTCACGAGCCGGCCTCCATCGGGTCGCGTCCGCGCGCGATCGTGTCGCGTCCGCGGACGACCGCCTCGAGCCACGACAGGTCGGACGCCCGGGTCAGCTTGTGCGACCATGCGCTTCCAGCGACCAGCTCGACCGTGCCGCCCGCCGCCCGGACCAGCTGGGCGTCGTCCGTCGCCACGGTTCCCGCGGCGCGAGCCGACCGGTGCACCTGCAGCAGCAGCTCGCGAGCGAACGCCTGCGGCGTCTGAACGGCCCGCAGGTCGTCGCGCGCGACGGGAGCGTCCCGCGCCGTGTCGTGGAGCGTATCGGCGACCTCGAGCACCGCGGAGGCGGCGCCGCTGCGCTGGGCGGCCTGGAGCACGCGGCGGACGACGTCGGGAGGCGTCAACGGGCGGGCGGCGTCGTGCACCACGACCCAGGCGGCATCGGTCGCGTCCGCCAGCCGTTCCACCGTCTGCTGCCGCGTCGCTCCGCCGACCAGGACGCGCGCCTCCGGCACCAGCAGGCGCGCCTCGTCCTGCCAGCCTTCGGGAACGGCGATCAGCAGCTCCTCCACCTCCGCGACCAGGAGCGCTGCGGCGTGCTCGATCAGCGTGCGACCGGCCAGCCGCACGAACGCCTTCGGGCCGAGCCCGAGGCGGCTGCCCTCGCCGGCGGCCGGCACCAGCGCGGCGACGCGCGTCACGCCGTGCCCTCGCTCACCGGACGTCCTTCCAGCGTGGACTCCTCGCGTTCTCGACCCCGAGGTGGTCCAGCACCCGGGCCGTCACCGAGCCGATCAGCGAGGGCAGGTCGTCCGGACGGTGGTAGAAGCCGGGCGAGGCGGGCACGATCGTCGCACCGGCGTCGTGGGCGCGCAGCATGTTCTCGAGCATGGGCCGCGAGTACGGCGCCTCACGGACGACCAGCGCCAATCGACGTCGCTCCTTGAGCGTCACGTGCGCTGCGCGCGACACCAGATTGTCCGTCATGCCCAGCGCCACCTTCGCCAGCGTGCCGGCGCTGCACGGCACCACCGCCATGCCGTCCGCACGGAACGAGCCGGACGCGATGCCGGCACCCAGGTCGCGGTCGTCGTGAACCTCGTCCGCCAACGCGACGAGATCGTGGTACGTCCGGTCGGTCTCGCTGGGCAGCACCTGCTTCGCGCCTGCGGTCA
>CAZLQH010000144.1:0-4001 GCA_964561595.1 uncultured bacterium
GCGATCCAGATTTCGTCGATCCGCCCGAATCCCGCGTACGGTGAGACGCGAGAGAGGTGGAACCATGAGACGAACCGCCCCGAACACCGCGCCGCGCGTCGCGCCGCTCGCCGCGGCCGCCGCCGTCATGCTGACCCTCGCGCTGGCCCTGTCCTCGGCCACCGCCCAGGCGCTGCCGACCGCGTACGAGCTGCCGGGCGAAGCGGTCTTCCCCGAAGGCATCGCCCTGGGCCCGGACGCCGACGTGTTCTACGTCGGTGCCACGAACGGCGGCGCGATCTTCCGCGCCGACATCGCCACGGGCGAGGTCGAGATCTTCGCTTCCGGAGAGCAGCCGGCGGCGATCGGGATGGAGGTCGACGCGTACGGCCGGCTCTGGGTCGCAGGCGGACCGACCGGCAGCGTGTTCGTGTACGACACGGCGAGCGGCGAGCTGCTGCGCAGCTACGCCACGCCGGACGCCGACGCCACCTTCATGAACGACCTGACGTTCGTGGACGACGCCGTGTACGTGACCGACTCGATGCGTCCGCGCCTCTTCCGGATCGAAGCCGGCGAGACGCTGGGCGAGCTCGCAAGCTTCGTGTCGTTCGAGGGGACCCCGTTCGCGTACCGGGAAGGCTTCAACGCGAACGGCATCGTGACGTCGCCCGACGAGCGCTCGGTCCTGATCGTCCAGTCGAACACCGGACTGCTGTTCCGCGTCGAGCTCGCGAGCGGCGACGTCTCCCAATCGACGGCGCCGGACCTGTCGGCGGGCGACGGCATGTTCCGCGACGGCGACGTGCTCTACGTCGTGCGGAACCAGATCGGGCAGGTCGAGCGGCTGCGATTGTCGCCGTCGGGCGACACGGCGCTCGTCGACCCGGACGGGCCGATCACCAGCCCGGCGTTCGAGTTCCCGACGACGGCGATCGTGCGCGGAGACTCGCTCTTCGCCGTGAACTCGCAGTTCGACCAGCAGGGCGGGCAGCCGGACCTCCCGTTCGAGGTCGTGCGCGTGCCCCTGTTCTGACCCCGCTCCAGCGCGGGTCGGAAACCGAGCGGCGGCTCCCTCGCGGGAGCCGCCGTCGTCGTCGGAGTCGAGCGCCGGTTCGGCGAGCCGTCTCGCTCAGTACAGGTGCACCAACGCCAAGTAGAACGCCACGACCCCGACGATCGGGAGTCCGGCGACGCCGACGGCGATCTCGTTCGCCTCGGCGAGCAGCGCGATGATCGCTGCCGAGACCGCGGCGAAGGTGACGAACGGGTAGGCCCAGAACGCGCTGAGCCAGGCTCCGCTCAGGTGCAGGTCCGCGACCAGGCCGTAGCCCCGCTGCAGATTCATGGCGCCCATGATCCAGAACATCAGCACGAACAGGGCGCCACCGGCCGCGAGGGCCAAGCCGAGGATGGCGGTGGTGCGATCGATACGGGGCATGCGACCTCCTGGGCGACCGCCCTGACGGCCGAAAGGCGCCGAGCGGCGGAACGTGTCGGACCGAAGTCTAGCAGATGGGGCCGCGATCGCACCGAGCGACACACGGCTGGTACCGGCCGGGCTGGTAGACTGGCCCGTTCGCGCGCGGACACGGCAGAAAAGCCGGTTCGCGCGTCCACGACGCGAAGATGCGTGCGGAGCATCGTGTCCCGGTTCACGGTCTCGAGCCTCGCCCGCCCGGTCGGCCCGAACGAAGGAGGCGACCCGCCTTGCAGGATCTGACCATCCGCGGTGCCCGCGAGCACAACCTCAAGAACGTCGATCTGACGCTCCCCCGGAACGCCTTCATCGTGTTCACCGGCGTGTCGGGCAGCGGGAAGTCCACGCTCGCCTTCGACACCATCTACGCCGAAGGCCAACGCCGCTACGTCGAGAGCCTCTCCGCCTACGCCCGGCAGTTCCTGGGCGTGATGGACAAGCCCGACGTGGACGCGATCGAGGGGCTCAGCCCCGCGATCAGCATCGACCAGAAGACGACCAGCCACAACCCGCGCTCGACCGTCGGGACCGTCACCGAGATCCACGACTACCTGCGGCTGCTGTTCTCGCGCGCCGGCACGCCGCACTGTCCCGTCTGCGGGCGCGAGATCGCGCGCCAGTCCGCGTCCGAGATCGTGGACCGGATGCTCGAGAAGTACGACGATTCCCGCGCGATGCTGCTCGCGCCCGTCGTGCGCGGACGCAAGGGCGAGTACAAGAAGCTGCTGACCGACCTGAAGAAGGAAGGGTTCGCGCGCGTCCGGATCGACGGCACGGTGATGACGGTCGAGGAGGGCCTCGCCGCCGACCTCGAACGCTACGAGAAGCACGACATCGACGTCGTCGTGGACCGCGTCCGGATCAAGGAGGACGACCGCGCCCGGCTGGCGGAGTCGACCGAGCTGGCGCTGGCGCGCGGCGACGGGCTGATGCGCGTGTTCCTGCCCGACGACGACGTCGACGAGCTGTTCAGCGAGAAGTTCGCCTGCCCCGAGCACGGCACCTTCCTCGAGGAGCTCGAGCCGCGCGTGTTCAGCTTCAACAGCCCCTACGGCGCCTGCCCGCACTGCAGCGGCCTCGGCTTCCTGCAGCAGTTCGATCCCGAGCGGATCGTGCCCGACGAGTCGAAGACGTTGGCGCGCGGCGCGATCCAGCCGTGGACCGGCGGACGCGAAGGCGGCGGCAAGGTGTTCTATTGGGATCGCCTCCGCGCGCTCGCCGACCACATGGGGTTCGACATCGACGTGCCGTGGCGCGACCTGCCCGAGGACGCCAAGGCGACGATCCTCTACGGCAGCACCGACCCGATCGAGGTCGTGTACCGGCGCGGTGGGCGCGAGACGATGCGGTTCAAGGCGGACTTCGAAGGCGTGATCCCGAACCTCGAGCGGCGGCTCAAGGAGGCCGGCAGCGAAAGCGCGCGCGAGCGGCTCGAGACGTACATGAGCCTCGTCGCCTGCAGCCACTGCCACGGCACGCGCTACAAGCCCGAAGTCCTCGCCGTCACCGTCGCCGACAACAACATCGCCGACCTGAGCAGCATGACGGTGCTCGACGCCGCCGTGTTCTTCCGCGAGATGCGGCTCGAAGGCGCCGCGGCCGAGATCGCGAAGCCGATCCTGCGGGAGGTCGCGAACCGGCTGGGATTCCTCGAGGACGTCGGCCTGGACTACCTCAGCCTGGACCGCAGCGCCAACACGCTCTCGGGCGGCGAGGCGCAACGGATCCGCCTCGCGACCCAGGTCGGCAGCGGCCTGACGGGCGTGCTGTACGTCCTGGACGAGCCGTCGATCGGGCTGCACCCGCGCGACAACGAGCGGCTGCTGGGCACGCTGCTGCGCCTGCGCGACCTGGGGAACACGCTGATCGTCGTCGAGCACGACGAGGACACGATGCGCGCCGCCGACTGGATCGTGGACCTCGGCCCCGGCGCCGGCGTGCACGGCGGCGAGGTCGTCGCCAGCGCAGCGCCCGCCGACCTGGTCGAGGACCGCACCAGCCTGACCGCCGCGTACCTGCGGGGCGACAAGCGGATCCCCGTGCCCGAGCAGCGCCGCGACGCCAGCGGCAAGAAGCTGACGATCAAGAACGCGCGCGAGCACAACCTGAAGAACATCGACGTCGACCTTCCGCTGGGCACGCTCACCTGCGTGACCGGCGCCTCCGGATCGGGCAAGAGCACGCTGGTGCACGAGATCCTGCACAAGTCGCTCGCCAAGCAGCTCTACCGTGCGAAAGCCAACCCCGGCGCGCACGACAAGATCGTCGGGACCGACCAGGTGGACAAGGTCATCGAGATCGACCAGAGCCCGATCGGCCGCACCCCGCGCAGCAACCCGGCCACGTACACCGGGATCTTCACCGAGATCCGCGACCTGTACACCCGAGCGCCCGAAGCGCGCAAACGCGGGTACAAGCCCGGCCGCTTCAGCTTCAACGTCAAGGGCGGCCGCTGCGAGGCGTGCAAGGGCGACGGCACCGTCAAGGTCGAGATGTACTTCCTGCCCGACATCTACGTCCCGTGCGAGGTGTGCAAGGGCGC
>CAZLQH010000145.1:0-3999 GCA_964561595.1 uncultured bacterium
GGAGTTCAGCGCCGTCGCGGCCAGCCGCACCGTCCCGTCGGTGCCCGGCTCGTTCACGATGCCGCGCAGGCCACGGTAGCCGTCGATGCCGCATAGCACGAAGGTGTGCGGGTGCGGCGCGCCCTCCGGTCGCTGGGCACGATTACCGACCAGGTCGCGGTGGGCCAGGTCCCACGTGAACCGGCTGCCCAGCTCCAGGCCGTCCAGCACCTCGTCGCCCACGGCCAGGAAGTCGGGCCCGACGTCCTTGTTGCCCACCACCATCCGCGCCAGGTAGCCGCGGCCTTTGTGCGCCAGCGGCGAGCCGAACGTGGCCGGCGCCAGCGCGACCAGGTGCTTCAGCCGCGCCCGATTGCGGTCCGGGTCGAGAGCGGTCCAGCACCGGATCACCAGCATCCCGGTCGAGTGCACGATCGCGTCGAACGTGCGATCGCCCCTCAGCTCCGGATGCACCGCGATCGCGTCCTCGAACGCCTCGCCGATGTCCTGGATGTTCACGCGGTGCACCAGCGAGTCGTAGTGGCACGCCAGCAACGACCGCGGGTCGTACCCGTGACCCACCAGGACCTGCCGCCAGGCGTCGAACGCGCCCGGGCCGGACGAGTAGCCGTGCACCAGCACGACCGGCCTTCGGGGCTCGGAGGCGGGGAGCTTCATGCGGGCCAGCATGACGGGGACGCCGGTCCGAGCCGCGCGCAGCAGGGACCGGTGCCCGGTAGGCCTCAGGGCGAGACCCAGCCCCGCTCGGCACGTGCCGCCTCTCGCGCAATCTCAGGAAGGACACAGTCATGTATCGCGTCGCGATACGCGTTACAATGCGTTCGTGATCGTCGGGTTCCGCCACAAGGCTCTCGAGCGTCTGTACGCGAAGGGATCGACGCGCGGGGTTCACAGTGATCACGTGAAGAAGCTACGGCGCATCCTCGCAGCGCTCGACGCCGCCGCCGGCCCCACAGACCTGGCGTTGCCGTCGTACCGGCTTCATCGCCTCAAAGGCGACCGCGAGGGACAATGGTCGATCTGGGTGAACGGCAACTGGCGGGTCATCTTCCGATTCGACGGCGACGATGTAACGGACGTCGACACCCTCGACTATCACTAGATCAGACAGGGCGGTGAACCTTATGCACGACCATCCCCATCCCGGCGAGCTCCTCAAGGAAGACGTTCTGGAGCCGCTGGATCTGTCCATCACGGAGGCCTCGCAGCGCCTCGGCATGTCGCGCGTCGCGCTCTCCCGCGTCGTGAACGGCAAGGCCGGCATCAGCTCCGACCTCGCCGTCCGTCTCGAACGGGCGGGCATCGCCACGGCCCGATTTTGGATGACGCTCCAGACGAACTACGAGCTGGAGAAGGCGACCCGCCGCGAGCAGCCCGCGATCGAGCCCTGGTCGTCGCCGGCCGCCAGCACGAACGATCATCACGGATCGCGCTGACGCGACTTCACAGGGCGTGGCTTCGTTCATACGGGCCTCTCTGCGCATCTGGGCACGAGCGCGAGCCTAGGCCAGTGGCGCCCCGGCACGTATTTGGTGGTGCGAGGCCGTCGCCACACGCGTCGCTCCCTTCAGCATCAGCGAGATCGAGCGCGCAGCAGGACGCTCGTGTCGACGATCGTCAGGGCATTTCGAGCTCGGCAGCGTTCTCGATGCAGAGGCGTCGCACGGGGACAGACTGGCACCACGTTCGCCGCGACGACTCGGCGTTCGTTGGCACGCCTAGATCCGGGGACCGCCCCCGAACCGCTCCCGAAACGCCCGCGCAGCGCCCGACCGGATCGGACCACCGTGCCCGAACACCGCGACCTCGAACTCCATGGCCGCCAGCCTCCGGAGCGTCGCCTCGCCCTCCTCGGTGTTCTCGTAGAACGGCGGCCGGCCCAGCTTGGAGCGGTGGGTGGCGGCGTCCCCCGCGATCAGCACCCCACCGTGCTCGCGCCACAGCAGCGCGATCTGGCCCGCGCTGTGGCCCGGCGCGTGCACGACCTCGAGGGACACCGCGCCGTCGATGGTCGCACCGTCCTCCACCTCCACGTCGACCTCCGCGGCGTCCGCCGTGAACACCGGCGCGACGCGGCTCACGAACCCCGCCACCCGGCCCAGCCAGGTGCCTTCCGGACCTACGCGGCGCGTCGAGACGCCTTCCCGGATCGCGCGCGCGTCGACAGGATGGGCGTACACCCGCGCCCCGGTCCGCTCGCGAAGCGCCCGCAGGCCGCCCGTATGGTCCGCGTGCAGGTGCGTGATCACGATCGAGGCGACGTCCTCGGGGCCGTGCCCGAGCTGCGCGAGGGCGTCCAGGACCCTCTCGTGCCGACCCGGCATTCCGGTGTCGATCAGCGTGACCCCGTCGGTTCCGACCAGGGCGTAGGCGTTGACGAATGCCAATGGAATCCGAATGAGTCCGGGAACGACTTCGGTCACGGCCATCACTGCCTCCTGACGGCGGGGATCCTGAGCGTCGAGCATCTCGGATCACGAGATCGGATCCCCGCTCCTTCGGAACCACGAGTCCCAGCGGACGCCCGGCGCCAACGCACGATACGCCCGTGCACCGCGCTGCGGACGCGACCTGTCCATCCACGATGCGCACGGCGACGTCGCGGACTCCATGGCATCGACACGCTCCGTCCCGACACCACGCCGTCCCGGCGTCAAGCGGATGCGGCGCCGGCGCTGGGGCACGACGCGATCGAACCGTAGCGACCCGCCCCGTAGCGCTGGATTTCGTCTAGGTGCTGACCTTCCCGCAACAGTGCTTGTACTTCCGCCCGCTCCCGCACGGACAGGGCCGGTTTGGACTCGGCCGCGGCCGACCGGGCTGCGCGCCGTCCGCGTCGCGGAGCACCTTCATCAGGCCCGCCGGGGGACGCTGATTCCGCAGCTCCTCCGCCATGTAGCGCATCGCCTGACCCGTGTGACGGAAGAAGCGCTGGTACCCCTCGCACAGGTAGTTGAGGCCGGGCTCGCCCTGCGGCGTGCGCCGAATGCGGTCCTTCGGGCAGCCCCCGTGGCACAGCCAACGAACGTCGCAGGCGCGGCACATCGCCGGCAGGCCGTCGCGCTTGGCCTCGCCGAAGGCGAGCTGGGCGTCCGAGTCGACCATCTTCAGCAGGGCGGTCTCCTCCAGGTTCCCCAGCAGGTGATCGGGCTGAACGTAGTGATCGCACGAGTACACGTCGCCGGTGTGCTCCAGCGCCACGGCCCGGCCGCACGTCTCCTCGAACACGCACAGGCCGCCCGGCTCGCCCACGTACTTCGCGAGGGTCACGTCGAACAGCTGCACGTACACGCGGCCGATGTCGCGTCGTGCCCACTCGTCGAAGATGCGTGTCATGAAGCGGCCGTAGGCGGCTGGCGCGACCGAACGCTCTGTCACCCGCGTGCCTTCTTGAAAGCCGCTGTCGTTGTCGCGCTCGACGATCGGGATGAACTGCAGGAAGGACGCGCCCACCTCGTCGCGCAGAAAGCGGTACACCGCCAGCGGCTGGTCCTGATTGGCGCGGTGCACGGTGGTCAGGACGTTGAACGCTACGCCGTGCCGCTTCAGGACCTCGACGCCGCGCATCACGGCGTCGAAGCTCCCGCGCCCGGCCTTGTCGACGCGGTAGGCGTCGTGCAGCTCGCGCGGGCCGTCGATGCTGACCCCCACCAGGAAGCCGTGCCGGCGCAGGAACGCGCCCCAATCGTCGTCCAGCCGCGTGGCGTTCGTCTGCAGCGTGTTCACGATCCGCTGGCCCGGCCGGCGATGCAGCCGCTGCAGCGCGACCACCTCCTCGAAGAACGGCAGGCCCATCAGCGTCGGCTCGCCCCCCTGCCAGGCGAAGGCGACCTCCGGACCGGGCTGCGTCTCGATCAGCTGCCGGACGTAGCGCTCCAGCGTCTCGCGCGCCATCCGGAAGCGCGAGCCGGGGTACAGCATCTCCTTCGACAGGAAGTAGCAGTAGTCGCAGTCCAGGTTGCAGATCGCGCCCGTCGGCTTGGCCATGACGTGGAAGCC
>CAZLQH010000146.1:0-3978 GCA_964561595.1 uncultured bacterium
CGTCACGGGCGGTAGTCCGGCGTGGGAAGCTCCGACGCCTCGGACGCGTCCGCCTGGGCCCGCGCATGCCGCTCGAGGCGGTCGGCCAGCTCGGGACGTCGCAGCGCCAGGATGCGGATCGCCAGCAGGGCCGCGTTCGCCGCGCCGGCCCCGCCGATGGCGAGGGTGCCCACCGGCACGCCACGCGGCATCTGCACGATCGAGAGCAGCGAGTCGGTCCCCGAGAGCGCGCGGCTGCGCACCGGCACGCCCAGCACCGGCAGCCGCGTCCAGGCCGCCAGCATGCCGGGCAGGTGCGCGGCGCCGCCGGCGCCGGCGATGATCACCTCGGTGCCCTCGCCCGCGGCGGCGGTCGCGACGTCGCGCAGGCGGTCGGGCGTCCGGTGCGCCGAGACGACGCGGCAGACGTGCGGCACGGCGAACTCGCGCAGCACGTCGTCCGCCTCGCGCATCGTGTCCCAGTCGCTGGCGCTGCCCATCAGCAGCGCGACCAGCGGCCGGCGCTGGTCGTCGGGCGCGTCTTCGGGACCGCGGGCGTCGGTGCGGATCGCGTCGGATCGTGTGGGGTCGTCGCTCATCGTCGCTCCTCGTCGGGGTTCGGGTCGCCTGGCTCGGTCGTGCGCGCCTGCACGGGGCGCGAGCCGGTCGCACGTGCCAGGCGGTCGTGCACGGCCGTCCACGCCTCGCCGGCCGGCGGCCGCTCGATGATCACCTCGCTGGGGGCGGCGGCGTCCAGCGCCCGCAGCGCGGCGTACAGCTCCCGACCGTACCCGGCGGGTTCGGGCGGGAGGCGCCGGATCGCGGCGAACGAGCCGACCGGCGCCGGCGCGCGGCAGAGCAGCAGCGCCGCGCCCGGTAGTGCTGGAGACGTTCCGTCCAGCTCGCCGGCGTCGACCAGGCGCGTCGGCGCGGTGGGGGCGTAGTGCCGCTCCAGGCGGCCCGGCACCCGGGGCACGGCGAACGCGTGGTCGCCCGGCCGAACGACACGGGTACCCAGCGCCCGCTCGAGCTCCGAGACCGAGATCGCGCCGGGGCGGAGCAGCGCGGGCGCGTCGGCCGACAGGTCCAAGATCGTGGACTCCAGGCCCACGTCGCACGGGCCCCCGTCGAGCACGACGAGGTCCAGGTCCGCGAACTCGCTGGCGACGTGCTCGGCGCGGGTCGGGCTGATCCGACCGAAGCGGTTCGCGGACGGCGCGGCGACCGGCTCGCCGAGGTGCCGCAGCAGGCTGGCGGCCACCGGGTGGGCGGGCGTGCGAAGCGCGACGGTGTCCTGCCCTCCCGTGATCTCGTCCGGGACCGACGCCGCTCGACGGAGCACCACGGTGAGCGGTCCCGGCCAGAAGCGCGCGGCCAGCGTGCGGGCCGCCTCAGGGACGGCGTCGGCCCAGTCGTCCAGCGGCGCGCCGCTGGGAAGGTGAACGATGAGCGGATGGTCGACGGGGCGCCCCTTGGCGGAGAACACCCCTCGGACGGCGTTCACGTCGCGTGCCCGGGCGCCCAGTCCGTACACCGTCTCGGTCGGAAACGCGACGAGTCCACCCGCCCTGAGGATGCGGACCGCCTCCGCCACGCCGGCCGCGTCGCCCGGCACGATGCGGCTCATCGTCGTTCGTCCGGTGCGTGGACCCAGACGAAGCGCAGATCGTTGACGTTGGTGCCGGTCGGCCCTGTGCGGAGCAGGGCCCCGGCCCGGTCGAAGACGGCGTACGAATCGTCGTTCGCGTCCAGCGCGCGCGCCTCGGCGCGGCGAATCCGCTGGAACAGCCCGGGATCGACGAACGCGCCGGCGTGGCCGCCTGCGCCGTCGATCCCGTCGCTGTCGGCGACCAGCGCATGGACGGGCGCACCGTCCGGCAGCGCGAGGGCCAGGGCCAGCGCGAAGGTGCTGTTCCGTCCGCCACGACCGTCGCCCCGGACGTGGACGGTGGTCTCGCCGCCCGACAGCAGCACGACGGGAGGCGCGCACGCCGTCCCGTCCAGCAGGCGTCCGTCCTCCAGCACCGAGGCGGCCTGGCGCGCATGGGCGCGTCCCGCCTCGCGTGCGTCGCCGGTCACCTCGGCGGACAGCAGGCAGATCCGTACGCCGGCCTTCTCGAACACCTGCCGTGCGGCCGCGAGCCCGGTCGACCCGGACGCCACGATCGTCGTCCGGCAGCGCGCCAACCGTGGGTCGTCCGGACGCGGCGGTCCGTCGCGGAGGCCTTCGACCTCGGCGCGCAGCGCCTCGCGCGCCGCCGGCGCGGCGACGGCGTAGCGGTCGAGCACCGCCAGCGCCGCTCGGGCATCGCCCGGGTCGGCCACGGTGGGACCCGACGCGATGTCGACCGGATCGTCGCCCACCACGTCGGAGACGATCAGCGCCTCCACCCTGGCAGGATGCGCGGCGGCGGCCAGCCGGCCCCCCTTGATCGCGTCGAGCCGGCGACGCACCGCGTTCATCTCGCGGATGTCGGCGCCGGAGGCGAGCAGCTCGCGGTTCAGCTCGGCGAGCTGCTCGCGCGTCACGCCGTCGGGAACGGTGGCCAGGGCGCTTCCGCCGCCCGACACCAGCACCACGACCAGGTCGTCGGCGCCCGCGTGGGAGGCGAGCTCCAAGAGCCGCCTTCCGGCGGCCTCGGACCCCGCGTCGGGCACGGGGTGTCCTCCGCCGTGCACCTCGATCGTGGCCGGGGCCGCGCCGCGACGCTCGGCGCCGTGCGGGGCCGCCACGGCGCCCCGCGGCTCCACGCCCAGGGGGCGGTAGTGGGCCTCGGCGGCGGCCGCCATCGTCACGGCCGCCTTCCCCATCCCGAGCACCAGGACCTCGCCGCCTGCCGGGGACGGCCAGGCGTCCGCGAGCACACGGACGGGATCGGCCGCCTCGACGGCGGCGTCGAACGCCGCCCTCAGCAACCGTCTAGCGGAGTCGGTCGAGGACGTCACGGATCACCTCCCCGCTCGCGGTCAACGCCGCGCGCTCGGCGGCGTCGAGATGCGGATCGAGGGTTCGCACCAGCCCGGTCCGCCCCAGGACGCGCGGGAGGCTGTACGCGACCGAGCCGTCGCTGACGGAGACGGTCAGAACCGCATGCTCGTCCTCGGCGATCGCCGCGACGATGCGTGTCAGCGCGGCAGCCAGCCCGAAGCGCACCGCGCCGCGTCGCTGGGCGGCCGGGTCGCGCAGCTCGCGTTCGATCTCCGCACGCTGCTCGGGCCCCCACGGGCGTCCCGCCGCCAGCATCACCTCGTCGGGCGGGCGCCCCGCCACGCGGACGCCGCTCCAGGCCACGACCGGCTCGTCCCCGTGCTCCCCCAGCACGTAGCCGTGAACGTGGTCGGTGGCGACCCCGGTCCGGCGAGCGATCGTCGACCGGAGCCTGGCGCTGTCGAGCGCCGTTCCAGAACCGATGACGCGGGCTTCAGGCAGACCGCTGGTCTCGAACGTCACCTGGGTGAGCACGTCCACCGGCTCGCTCGCGACGAGCAGCAGCGCCTGCGGAGCGGCGTCCGCGACACGCGGGACGAGCTCGCGGAACAGCTCGGCGTTGTGGGCGGCGAGCTCCAGCCGCGAGCGGTCCCGGCTCGCACCGGCACCCGCGGCGAGGACCACCAGGTCGGAGCCTTCGAGGTCGGCGACCTCGCCGGCGCCGATCCGGGCGGGGTGCGCGAACGCCGTGGCTCGAGCGACGTCCAGCGCGTGGTCCTCGGCCCGGTCGCGATCGCTGTCGACGAGCGTGAGGCGGCTCGCCAGGCCACGCATCACGAACGCGAACGCGGCGGTCGATCCGACGCTGCCGGCACCGACGACTCCGATCCTCATGGCGGCTCCCTTCCGTGCGGACGATCACGTCCGAGCCGGTCGCCCAGCGATCGACGGCGTCCGCGCTCGGGACCCGGGCGCTTCGGCCCGTGCGGTAGGATACCGCCATGTTCGGTCTCTTCCGTCGCCAGGATCCTCGGTTCAAGGACGAGGGCAACGCGCTGCTCGCGCGGGTC
>CAZLQH010000147.1:0-3954 GCA_964561595.1 uncultured bacterium
GTGATCCGCGTGGAGGACCTGGCTCGCGCCGGAACGTCGTCCGGGGTGCGGGCGGCCGTCACGGACCTGGAGCGCCGCGGAGCGCGGGCGCTGGCGCTGGACCTTCGCGGGAATCCGGGCGGGCGGCTGGTCGAGATGATGACGACGGCCGGCGTGTTCGTGCGCGGGCTGCTGTGGCGCGTCGCGACGCGCTGGAGCTTGCCGATCCCCTACCCCGCGCTGGGCGTCCCGGCGACCGACCTTCCCGTCGCCGTCCTGGTCGACGGCGAGGTGGCCAGCGCGGCGGAAGGCCTCGCCGGCGCCCTCCAGGCCAGCGGGCGCGCCGTCGTGATCGGCGAGCGCACCTCGGGCAACGTCGAAGCGGTCCTGCCGTTCTGCTTGCGCGACGGGGCGCAGGTCTGGCTCGCGACCGGCGTCCTGGCACCGATCGGGGGCCCGACCTGGGAGGGTCGCGGCGTGGTGCCCGACGTCGAGAGCGCGCCGGGCGACGCCGAGAAGGCCGCGCGCGAGGCGCTACTGGGTCGCGAGTGAGCGTACCGGAGGAGCGCCGGGTCGCCCCCGGCGTCCACCAGCTGGCGCTTCCGAGCCGGACGCTCCCGCCGTTCGACGCGACCTGGGTCACGCTGCTGGTGGCGGACGGGCGTGCCGCGCTGATCGATCCCGGATTCGCGGATCCCCGCGACGCCGACGTGCTGGTCGCCTGGGCGCGGGAGCGCGGCGCCCGCGATCTGGACCGCGTCTTCCTGACGCACACCCACGGCGACCACGTGGCGGGGCTGCCCGCGCTGCTCGAGCGGTTGGGGCCGACGTCCGTGCACGTGCATCCCGCCGAAGCCGACCGCGTCCCCGGCGACGCCGACGTCCGCCCGCTGGGCGACGGTCGGCGCCTCGTGCTGGGGGGAGCCGTCGTGCACGCGCTCCACACGCCGGGGCACGCGCCCGGCCACCTCGCGTTCGAGCTCTCCTGGCCGGCCGACGCGAGCGGCCGGACGCAGCCCCCGGGCGTCGTGGCGGGCGACCTGCTGACCGGCCGGGGAAGCTCGTGGATCGGGCTGCCGGAGGGAGACGTCGCCGCCTACCTGAACAGCCTGGCGCGCATCCGCTCGCGCGGGCCCGCCTGGCTGGCCGTCGCGCACGGCGAGACGATCCCCGATCCGGCCGGCGCGCTGGATGCGGCTCGCGATCACCGGCTCCGCCGCGAGGCGGCGATCGTCGCCGCCCTCGACGAGCCGTTGCGTACCGACGAGCTGGCGACCCGCGTGTACGGCGAGCTGCGCGAGGATCCGCGCGGCGTCGCGCCGCGCGGGGCGCGCTCGCTGGTGCGGAACGCCCTCCTGGCCCAGCTCGTCAAGCTGATGGCCGAGATGCGGGTGATGCATCTCGGCGACGACGCCGAGGGCCCGTGGGCACGGCGCGACGGCGCGACCTGAACCCGCACGGCGGCGCGGCCGATCCCGTCCTCACGCGCGCCAGCCGTCGTCCAGCAGCGCCTCCCGGAGCGCGGCCGGCTCGGCCGGCAGCGGCTCGACCCGCGTCCGCTCGCGGAACGACGCATCGAGCGCGGCGGCACGGGGCGGCTCCCGGCCCGTCGCGCGGAGCACGGACGCCGGGAACTTCGCGGGGTGCGCGGTCGCCAGCACGATCGCCGGCACGCCGGCCAGCTCGGGACGAAGGTCGCGAACGCGCGCCAGGCCTTCGAGCCCCACGGCGGTGTGCGGACAGACGACGACGCCGTCCTCGGCAGCCGTGATCCGCATCCGTTCCAGCGTCGGGGCGTCCAGCACCGATACCGCGTCGATCCGATCCCGCAGCCCCTCGCCGTACCAGTGCCAGAGCCGCTCGAGGTTGCTGGGGGCGCCGACGTCCATCGCGTTGGAGAGCGTCGCGACGGTCGCGGGAGCGTCGCCGATGGCGGCGCGGCCGGAGAGCAGATCGGGCACGAAGCGGTTCGCGTTGTGCGCTGCGAGGAATCCCGCGGCCGGCATGCCGGTCGCGGCGGCCAGGAGCCCGCCCGTGAGGTTGCCCAGGTTGCCCGACGGCACGACCAGGTAGGGAGCGTCGGCGCGTCCGTGCTCGCGCTCCAGCAGCAGCGCAGCCCAGAGGTAGTACAGCATCTGCGGCAGCAGGCGCCCGATGTTGATCGAGTTCGCGCTGGTGAGCCCCGCGTCCGCGAGCCGCGGGTCGACGAAGGCGCCCTTCACCAGCCTTTGGCAGGCGTCGAAATCGCCCTCGACCGCGAAGGCGCGCACGCCGGGCCTGGCCTGGATCAGCTGACGCTCCTGGACGTCGCTGACCCGTCCCGCGGGGTAGAGCAGCGCGACGCGGACGCCGGGAACGCCGGAAAAGCCGTCGGCGACGGCGGAGCCGGTATCGCCGCTGGTCGCCACCAGCACCGTCGCCTCGCCGCCGCGGCGCGCCAGGGCCCGGCCGGCCAGACGGGCCATCGTCCGTGCTCCGACGTCCTTGAACGACAGCGTGGGACCGTGGAACAGCTCCAGCAGCCAGCGGCCGTGCGGCAGCGATCGCAACGGCACCTCGAAGTCCAGCGCCTCGCTCAGCAGCGGGGCGATCTCGTCCTCGTCGTCGCCCCACCAGGGGGCCAGCACCCGCCGCGCCAGGTCCGCGAGGCTGGTCGAGGCGCGCCAGTCCGGCGGCAACTCCGGCACCTCGACGGGAAGGTACAACCCGCCGTCGGGCGCCAAGCCGGCCAGGATCGCGTCGTCCAGCGTCACGTCCGGACCGTCCTGGGCGCGCGTGCTCCGTACGCGGACGGCGCCGTCCATGCCGCCGTGCACCACCCTCACGCCGGTTCGAGCTCCCCGAGGTCCTCCAGCGACACGTCGACGGGACGGGGGGCCGGACGATCCAGCGGAGCCGGTCCGGGACGCCCGCCCGCCGCGGCGAGAACGTCGCCCAGCACGGCGCTGGCCGTCTGGACGCCGCCCGCTCCCGGTCCCGCGATGAGCACCTCGCCCCCGGCGCCCCGGTAGACCAGCGACGCCTGCACCTCGTCTCCACCGGCCAGCGGATGTCCGACGGGTAGGTAGACCGGGCGCACCCGCGCGGTCCATCCCTCCTGGGCGGGCACGATGCTGCCCACGAGCTGTAGGCGTCCGCCGTCCTCCATCGCCTCGTGGACGATGCCGGGCGTGAGGAGCTCGATCCCGTGCGTGCGCTCGCGCACGTGCTCCCACGTCAGCTCCGGATCGACCGCGAGACGCGCCAGGACCGTCAGCTTGTGCGCCGCGTCGATCCCCGACACGTCCAGGGCGGGGTCCGCCTCGGCGTAGCCGAGGCGCTGCGCCTCGCTCAGTGCGGCAGCGTAGCTGGAGCCCTGCTCGAGTCGCGACAGCACGTAGCTGCACGTTCCGTTCAGCACGGCGTGGATCTCGTGCGGCGCCGAGCCGCGAAGCGCTCCGGACACGGGCCCGATGACCGGCGTTCCCGCCATCACCGACGCCTCGGCGTACACGCGGCCCGAGCGCAACGCGGGCGCGTATACCTCCCAGCGCTCGGCGAGCGCCGCCTTGTTCGCGGTCACGACCGGGAGTCCGCGCTCCAACGCCTCCTGGACCGCGCTCACCGCCGCGCCCGTACCGCCCATGAGCTCGACGACCAGATCGGACGCGCCGAGCACCTCCTCGAGCTCGGTCGTGAGCACGTCGTCGGGATGGGCGATACGCCGAGGCTTGGCCGGGTCGCGCACCAGCGCCTTGGCGAGGACCATGTCGGGGCGCGAGCGGATCATGTCGGCGAAGGCCGTGCCGACCGTTCCGACGCCGAGCAGACCGATCCGCAGCGGTGCGTGGCGACCGGGTTCCATGCGCGCGAGGATAGCACGGCGACTTCCCCCGCCGAGGACGCGATCGTTCGTCCACCTCGGGTATCGTGGCGGGCGCTGCGGCGCCGGGCCGAGGCCCGGGCGCCGGATCGGACACCAGATCGGACACCAGA
>CAZLQH010000148.1:0-3953 GCA_964561595.1 uncultured bacterium
CGTTCGAGGGCGAGGCGGCGACCCTGCTCCTCCTCGTCCGCGACCTCCGCGAGCTCCGCCGCGACGCCGTGGTGGCGGGCGTGCTCGTCGCGCTGGCCGCGTCGGTGGGCTTGGCGTGGGCGCTCTCGCGCGAGCTGGCTCGCCCGATCGAGGCGGTTTCGCGCGCGGCTTCGGAGATGGCGGCCGGCCGCCTGGACGCGCGGGCCCGGATTCCGCACCCCGGACGGCAGCCTCGCGAGGTGCGGGAGCTGGCGCACGACTTCGACGCCATGGCCGCATCGCTGGAGCGTCTCGAGGGGGAGCGGACGTCGATGGTCGCCGACATCGCGCACGAGCTGCGCAACCCGCTCGCGACCCTGTCGCTGCGTCTCGAGGCGGCCGCGGACGGCCTGCTGGACGTCAGCGCCGAGGAGGCCGGCACCCTTCTGGCGCAGACGAACCTGCTCACGCGCCTGGTGGACGACCTGCGCACGCTGTCGCTCGCGGAGGCCGGTCGCCTGAGGCTGAGCTACGCCACGGTCGATCTGCGGCGGCCGCTGCGCGACGCCGCCTCGGCGCACGGAACCGCCGCGGACCGCTCCGGCGTGCGGCTCGTCGTCGACGTGCCCCCCGAGCCGCTCGTCGTGCGCGCGGATCCGGACCGCCTGCTGCAGATCGTGCACAACCTGCTCGACAACGCGATCCGCATCTCGCCCGATCTCGGCGAGGTGCGCCTGACCGCCGCGCGCGTCGGCCGACGCGTTCGCGTGACCGTCGAGGACGACGGTCCCGGCATCGCCGTGGACCCGCCCGAGGCGATCTTCGAGCGGTTCGTGCGCGACCGGCGGCGCGACACCCGCGGCGAGAGCAGCGGCCTGGGCCTCGCGATCGTGCGGACGCTGGTGTCGCTTCACGGGGGCACCGTGTTCGCGCACCGAAGCGCCCCGGTGACGCGGATCGGATTCGAGCTGCCCGCGGCGGGCGATCCCGAGGCCACGTGGCCCGATGCCGCCCGCTCCGAACCCGCCCGACCGGAAGCCGGCTGATCCTGCTCAGATCTCGACCCAGCCTCCTTGCGAGGCGCTCTCCCGAATCGCGTCCAGCACGCGCATGTTCGCGACCGCGTCGCTCAGCGGGGTCGGCACGGGCTCGTCATGCAGCACGGCGCGGGAGAACGCTTCGCCCTGGAGGGTGTACTGATCCGCGTCGCGGAACGCGATCTCGCGCGTCTCCAGGCCGCGCTGGCGCAGGATCCGGGTCGTCCCGATCGGCGGAGCGTTGAACGGGATCTCGATCTCGATGCGGCCCTGCGTTCCGAACGCGTGGGCACGCTGGTACGGCTCGAGCTGGGTCGCGCAGGTGAACGTCGCGGTGGCGCCGCCGCCGAAGTCCATGATCGCGCTCACCAGGCGGTCCACCCCGAAGTCCGGGTCCATCTCGATGCTGGCGACCACGCGCAGGGGCTCGCGCCCGAACAGGAATCGGGACAGCGACACGTCGTACGACCCGATGTCCATCAGCCCGCCACCCCCGGTCTCGGGCCGGTTGCGGATGTTGTCCGGGTCGAGGTTGCGGTAGGCGAAGTGCGAGTGCACCGTGCGGAGCTCGCCCACCTCGCCCTCCTCCACCCAGCGCCGGGCGGTGCGCCACTGCGGATGGAAGCGGTACATGAACGCCTCCATCGTCTTCAGGTCGGGGTACCCCGCCGCGGCGTCGGCCAGCTGCTGCGCCTCGTCCGCGGTGAGCGCGACCGGCTTCTCGCACAGGACGTGCTTGCCCGCCTCCAGCGCGCGGATCGTCCACGGCACGTGCAGCTGGTTCGGAAGCGGGTTGTAGATCGCGTCGACGTCGGGCGACGCCAGCAGCGCCTCGTAGCTGTCGAACGTCTGCGGCAGGTGCAGCAGGTCGGCCGCCCGGCGGGCGCGCTCGCCGTCGCGCGAAGCGATCGCGACGACCTCGAGGTTCGATGCCTTCTGCATCGAGGGGACGACCTTCTCGAGGCCGATCTTGGCGGTGCTCAGGATGCCCCAACGGACCTTGTCTCTCATGCGTGAACCTCCTTCGGGACCGGCGCTCCTCACGGTAGCGCACCCGAACGCGCCGCTGGCCGCGCCGGGACGGCGGTCCACGATCGCGATGCACGAACAGCGGCTCCGGTCGGGTCACCGGGCGTCGGAACCGAGCAAGATTCTGGTCTACTCTGGAAGGAACCGGGCGGCATCCGGACGTACCGAGCTTCCGACGCCGAGTCCCGGGACGCGGAAGGGGGCTCGATGACCCGCAACGTGTTCGTGCTGGGCTGCGACCGGTTCAATCTGGATCAGATCAAGTCGGCCCGGGCCGCCGAGGGCTGCCGGTTCCATGCGCTCACCACCTACGACGAGGCGAAGGCGGGCGACGAGATTCCCGCCGAGAAGCTCCTGGACAAGGCCCGTGCCCGCCTCGACGCGTTCGACGGGTCGATCGACGCGATCCTGGGCTGGTGGGACTTCCCGGTCAGCACGCTGCTGCCGATCCTGCGCCGCGAATACGGCACGCCCGGCCCCACGCTCGAGAGCACCCTCAGGTGCGAGCACAAGTACTGGAGCCGGCTGGAGCAGTCGCGCTCCGTGCCGGACCACATCCCGGCCTTTCGCCTGTTCGATCCCGACGCTCCCGACCCGTATTCGGATCTGGACCTGCAGCACCCGTTCTGGATCAAGCCGGTCAAGTCGGTCGGATCGTACCTGGGCTTCCGGATCGAGGACCGCGACGACTTCGACGCCGCGCTCGCGGTGATCCGCCAGCAGATCCATCGGATGGCCGTTCCGTTCGATCAGGTCCTCTCGTACGCCGACCTTCCTGACGAGATCGCCGTCGCGGACGGGCGCCACTGCGTCGCCGAGTCGATCATCTCCGACGGCCGTCAGGTCACGCTCGAAGGGTACGTGCACGACGGCGAGGTCCACGTCTACGGCGTGATCGCCTCGATCCGCGAGGGGCGCCACGGCTCCAGCTTCGCGCGCTACCAGTACCCGTCCGACGTTCCGAACGAGGTCGCCGAGGCGATGACCGACGTCGTCCGGCGATTCCTGACCCATGTGGGCTTCGGCCCCTCGCCGTTCAACGCGGAGTTCTACTGGAACGAGGAGACCGACCGCATCTGGATGCTGGAGGTCAACACCAGGATCTCCAAGTCGCACGCCCCGCTCTTCCAGATGGTGGACGGCGAGTACCACCACGCCGTGAACCTGCAGCTGGCGCTGGGCGAGGCGCCCGAGCTCCCGAAGGGCGAAGGCCGCTTCGCGGTGGCCGCGAAGTTCATGCCGCGCCGCTTCGAGGACGCGGTCGTGACGCGCGTCCCGACCGAGGAGGACGTCGCCCGCGTGCAGCGGACGTACCCCGGAACGCTGGTCGAGGTCCACGTGCACGAGGGGATGCGCCTCTCCGAGCTCAAGGGGCAGGACAGCTACAGCTACATGCTGGCCGAGATCCACATGGGCGCGGACGACGAGGAGACGCTGCTGGCGAACTACGACGACGCCATGGAGATGCTGGGCTTCGCGTTCGACGAGAAGGAGACCGCATGAGGAAGGAGGCCGCATGAGGGTGCATCGCCCACTGGACGACGAGGTGCGCACGATCGAGCACACCTGGATCGAGATGGCCGACGGGGTCCGCCTGTCGGCGCGCATCTGGCTACCCGAGGACGCCGAGTCGAACCCCGTCCCGGCGATCCTCGAGTACATTCCCTACCGCAAGCGCGACTGGACCCGCCCCAAGGATCAGCTGATGCACCCGTGGTTCGCCGCGCACGGCTACGCGTCGGTGCGCGTGGACCTGCGCGGCAGCGGCGAGTCGGAGGGCGTCCTCCGCGACGAGTACCTCCAGCAGGAGCTCGACGACGGCGTCCAGGTGATCGAGTGGCTGGCCCGCCAGCCGTGGTGCAGCGGACGCGTCGGCATGATCGGCATCTCCTGGGGCGGCTTCAACGG
>CAZLQH010000149.1:0-3950 GCA_964561595.1 uncultured bacterium
CGATGTACGGCGGCGGCTTCGCGTCCCTCCCCGCCTTCATCGGCGACCTGTTCGGGACGAAGCAGCTGGCCGCCATTCACGGCCTGTTGCTCACCGCCTGGTCGATGGCGGGCATCGCCGGCCCCATGGTGGTCGCAAGCGTGCGCGACCGGACCGGCAGCTACGAGCCGGCGTTCTACCTCTTCGCCGGCCTGCTGCTCGTGGCCCTGGCCACGTCCCTCGGTATGGCCGCGAACCTTCGCAGGATCCGGCAGCGGAACGCGCGGACGGGCACGGACGGGTCGCTCGTAGGGGGGTGAGAGGCCCGGCCGCACCGCGGGCTCAAAGCCGGCCGCTCGAGCGGATCGGACCCCGTGTCGCGTTCGCGTCGGGCTCGGAGTGGCGCAGGTCGATGCTCCCGCAGGCACGATCGGCACGCGCCACTCGGCGTCACGACGGGCGCCGCCGAGCCGCCCAACGCCGGTAGCCGACCACGAGCGCGGCGTACAGCGTCAGGACGACGATCCAATCGGGCCACCCTACCGGGCCCGGGTCGACGGCCAGCGGCCAGAGGTTCCCGATGCCGTGGAGCAGGGCGACGAGGACGAGGTTTCGCGTCAACGCGTAGATCGTCCCGAAGAGGACGCCGCTGGCGACGAGGAGCGGCAGCGCCCCCCAACCCCCTCCGCCGAGCAGCAGCAGCGTCGGAACGTGCAGCACGGCGAAGACGAGGGCGGCACCCACCACCGCCAGGGCCGTCGCCACCCGCGGCCGGCCCAGCTGGAGCATGGAGGCGAGCTTGTTCTGGAGGTAGCCTCGGAACGCCAGCTCCTCGATCGGGCCGACGAAGAGGTACTGCGCCATCGCGGCCACCCCGATCGCCGCCGCCGATAGCTCGAACGGGGGCGAGCGGTACAGGGCGAACCAGCCGAAGGCGAGCGGCTCGCCCGCAACGAGGACGAGGACGATCACCGCGACGTTCAGCGCGGCCACCACCGCGAGGACCGCGATGACCGCTGGAACGACCTGCCGAGCGCCCGCCCCGATGTCGCGGATCCGCACGCCACCGTGACGGAGGAAGGCGTAGGCGATCGCCAGCTGGACGAGGCCGGACGGCACGTTCAGGAGCTGCTGGACCAGGTACGAGCGCTCTGCCCCGAGAAGAGAGCTCGTCAGGCCGTTGGACACCAGCAACCAGAGCGTGAAGGCGAGCGCGAACGCGACGGCCGGCCACGGCCCGTCGGCGAAGCGCGGAGGAAGCTGCACGGCGGCTTCGTCTCGTCGTCCCATGGGAAAGGGTAGCAATCCGGAGCGGACTCGTGTCGACGGGTCGCGAGACGCGAACTCGGTTCTGTTCGGGCCCGATGCGACGGACCACGATGTCCGCACCTCCATGGCCGCAGGCGTCCATGTGGGGGGCGCTTGGCGCGCGGCAGACGTCCAACGCGCGGCTCCGACGCTGGACGGACTGCCGCCCACGCGGCCAGCCTTCGGCCCACGTGGGCATAATGGACGCTCGGACGTCGTCGACGGCCTCTCATGAATCTCGCCGCTCCCTATTCGGTCTTGCCCACCGGCAGTGTCGGCTCCTCGCTCGCCACGTCGGCGGGAACGGCGCGGCCGCTGAACGGACGCGAAGCGTTTCCGTAGTGAAGGTTTCCATCGACGGCAGGCCCGTTTCGATTCAGGCTTGTGCGATACGCCGCGGAGTCGTGACCGCAGGACGATCCGCAGTCACCACGGTGAAGATGCATCGCTTCGCTGGGGCGTTGGACATGAGGGCATCACACCGGGGGCGTTCGTTTTGAGGGTGCCAAGAGAGAAGGACTGGATCGTTTGGGTGGCCGTCGCCGTGGCCTATGCGGCGACGTTCGTCGTGCTCTGGCCGTTCCTGGGCATGGGCGGAGCCATGCTGGGCGTGATTCCTGCGGCGCTGGCGGGCTGGGTCGCAGGGCCACTGGGCGGCGTCGGTGCGGTGATCGGCCTCATGGCCACCAATGCGGTGCTCGTGCGGGCGGTCGTGGATGGTGCGGATCGCGCCTTGTGGGGCGCCGCCGTCCGGCCGTCGACCGTGCTGGGCGTGACGGTGCTGAGCGTCGTGGCGGTGGGCGCAGGACTGATGCGTCGACGCCAGCAGGAGCTCGAACAGGTTCGTGCTCAGCTGCAGGAGCAGCTCGCCGAGCACGAGGCGTTGACCGCAGCGGTCGGCGAGAGCGAGGAACGGTTCCGGCTCTTGTCCGAGGAGGCGCTCACAGGCGTGTACCTCGTGCAGGACGGTGTCCTCCAGTACGTGAATCCAGCCCTGGCACGAACCTTCGGGTACGACGTGACGGAGATCATCGGGCGCTTGGCGCCGACCGACCTGACGCATCCCCAGGACCGCGACATGGTGCGGGAGCACCTCGAGGCCCGGCTGCAGCGAGGGAGCGGCGTGGCGCACTACCGGTTCCGCGGCAGGCGCAAGGACGGGAGCCTCGTTCCGGTCGAGGTGCACGGGCGTGCGCTCACGATCGACGGGCGCCTCTCGATCCTGGGAACGCTTCGCGACCGCAGCGTGGAGGCGAAGGCCGAGGCGGAGCTGCACCTGCGCCTGAAGGCGCTCCAGGCGGCGCCGACCGGAATCGTCGTCACCACGACAGGTGGCGTCATCGAGTGGGCCAACCCGCACGCCCTGGCGCTCACCGGCTACACGCTGAACGAAGTGAAGGGTCAGCACACGCGCCTGTTCCGGTCCGGGCATCACGACGCGGCGACGTACGAACGGTTGTGGGGCGACGTGACGGCGGGTCGCGTGTGGAGCGGCGAGATGATCAACCGCCGGAAGGACGGCAGCGAGTACGTCGAGGAGATGACCATCACCCCGGTACGAGGCGCGGACGGGGAGATCGAGCACTTCGTGGCGGCGAAGACGGACGTGACCGAGCGACGCGACGCCGAGCACAAGATCCGCGCGTTGAATACGGACCTGCAGGTTCAGCTCGAACGCATCACGGCGCTGCACGACATCGACCAAGCCATCACGCAAGGCTTCGGGCTGCGCGACGCTCAGCGCGTGTTCCTCCTCGCTGCCCGCTCCGGCCTCGGCGTCGACGCCGTCGCGCTGTTCAGGCCCCTAGAGCAACAGGGCGGGCTCGCCTTTCGGGGCTCCGTCGCCTTGCGAACCCTCCTCGACAGCGCACAGCCGATCAAGGGTGCCGGAATCCTCGGCTCGGTGCGCCGCTCGGGCAAGGCCCGCATGGTTCGGGGCGCCGAGGCGGTGCGTGCCGCGCTCGAGCCGTGCGGCGTGCCGTCGCTCCTGGAGGAGGGGTTCGAGATGGTCGCGGCCGCGCCCATGCAGGCGCGGGGCGAGATGCGGGGCGTCGTCATGGTGGGGCACCGCAGCAGGTTCGCGGCGGAAGACGGCTGGCTGGAGTACCTCCAAGGCGTCGCGATGCAGGGCGCCATCATGCTGGACAGCGCCGCCCTCGTCAGCCAGCTGCGCGCCAGCAACGAACGGCTCGAATCTGCGTACGACGCCACCATCGAAGGGTGGTCCAGAGCCCTCGACCTCCGCGACCGGGAAACCGAGGGGCACAGTCGCCGCGTGACCGAGCTGACGCTCCGCCTGGCCCGCGCCATGGGCTACCCCGAGGAGCGCCTGGAACACGTTCGCCGGGGCGCGCTGCTGCACGACATCGGCAAGATGGGCGTGCCCGACGCGATCCTCCAGAAGCCCGGACCCCTGAGCGACGAGGAGTGGACGGTGATGCGGATGCACACCACCCTCGCCCGAGACCTGCTGGCCCCCATCGCGTTCCTGCAGCCGGCGATCGAGATCCCCTACGCCCACCACGAGCGGTGGGACGGCACGGGGTATCCCAACGGCTCGAGAGGCGAGGAGATTCCGCTATCGGCCCGCATCTTCGCCGTCGCCGACGTCTACGACGCGCTCACCAGCGACCGGCCCTACCGCAAGGCGTGGAGCCGCGAAG
>CAZLQH010000150.1:0-3889 GCA_964561595.1 uncultured bacterium
GCGCCCACCAGCAGCAGCATCGCCGCCCACGGCAGGGTCGAGATCAGCTTCCGGTAGCCGGCGCCCAGTCCTGCGAACCCTCCGCGCGCCAGCGAGACGACCAGCATCCCGCCTCCAGAGACGACGAGGAAGTACGCCGTGAACTCGAGGACGAACAGCACCAGAACGAACAGCACCTCGGGGAAGCCGCCGACGCCCAGCACGCCGAACGCGGTCGACTGCGCCAGGAACGACGCGCCGGCCAGCAGGTAGGCCGGCACCCCCAGCAGCAGCGCGCTGCCGAACAGCGCGGTCAGCGTGACCACGAAGAAGTTCTGGTAGAAGATCACCAGCGCCGTCCGAGCGATGTCGCCGCTGGCCAGCGCCTGGGTCGCGCCGACCTGCTCCAGGGTGCTTCCCAGGACGACGAGTACCGCGTCCTCGCAGGCGTCGGGCAGACGGCTACCCGACCAGAGGCCCACGGCCACCACCGTCCAGCCGAGGATCATCGTCCAGGTCACCAGGCGACGGTGCTCGCGGATCGCTTCGCGCCCCGACGCCAGCCAGCTTCGCAGCGGAGAGGGCCGGAACAGCGAGACCAGCACGAGCAGCGATACCAGCGCGAAGCCGATGCCGGCGGCGCGCGACTGAAGCCACGACCGGCCGCTCGTCGTCTCGACCTGGAACCCGACGCGTTCCACGCGCCACGTCTCGCCGTCGCGGCTCAGCACGACCTCAACGACGTCCAAGCGCTCGGGCGGGACCTCGGCGGCGTAGGTGTAGCGCCGGCGGTCCTCCGAGTCGGTCTCACGACGCTGACGATCGTCGACGTCGACCTCGGTACCCGGCGGTGGAGGCGGAGCCGCGAACAGCGCGGGTAGCTCACGGCAGAGCGTCTCGGCGTCCAATCGACTGAGCTCGGACAGGGGCCGCGGCTCGGTATCGAGCCAGGACCGCACGGCCTCGTCTGCCAGGGCTCCGGGTTCCTCGCCGGTGAGGGAGGTCGGACCGGTCGTCGCCTGGGGGGGATCTTCGGAAAGCCCCTGCGCCTGGCCGGGACCGCCAGCGACCGCCAGGATCGCGACCGTCGCCCAGACGAGCGCCGCCCGAACGAGCGGGACGCGGCGGAGGACCGAAAGCGGGTGAACGAGCGAACAGGACGTCATCATGGAATCCAGGCCAGCATAGCGCAGAGGACGCCCCGCACCACGTCCTGGACGGCCCCTGCTTGGTACGCTCCCGCCATGAGGCCGTGGAGCTGGGCGTGGAACGCGACGTTGCGCACCGTGCGCGGCGTGCACCCTTCGCTGGTCACGCCGGACGACGCCTGGGCGTCGTCCCGCCTGAGCGACGCCGAGCGCGGGCTGTACCTCGCGATGGATCCGCGCGACCGCGATCACGCCGTCCGCGTGGCGCGCGCGCTGCTGCGGACGCACCCCGCCGCACCGCCGGTGGTGGTGCGCGCGGCGCTCCTGCACGACGTCGGCAAGAGCCGGCGTCGCTACCGCGTCGACGAGCGGATCCTGGTGCACCTGGTTCGGGCCGCGCCCCCGCCGCCCGAGCCGCCACGGGGCGGCCTAGCGGGAGCGCGGCAGACGGCCGCCCACCACGCCGCCTACGGGGCCGACATGATCCGGTCGGCAGGCGGATCGGCGCGCGTGGCGGAGCTGGTCGCGCGCCACGACCGCCCCCCCGCGACGGACGTCCACGCTCGCTGGATCCACGAGGCGGACCGCGGCACGTGAGCCGCACCGTCGCCACCGAGCGGCTGTTCGCGATGCAACGCTTCGGCGTGGTGCCCGGCTTGGAGCGGACGCGCGCGCTGCTGGCGCGGCTGGGCGACCCGCAGGGCGCGTTCGAAGCCGTGCTCGTCGCCGGAACGAACGGCAAGGGCGCGACGGTCGCGCATCTGAGCGCCATGCTCCGGGCCGAGGGGCGGAGCGTGGGCCGGTTCGTCAGCCCGCACCTCGCGTCGCCCGGCGAGCGCGTCGCCGTGGACGGACGAGCGATGAGCGACGGCGCGTTCGAGGACGCCGTCGCGGAGCTCCTGCCCCACGTGGAGGCGGTCGGAGCGACGTTCTTCGAGGCGCTGACCGCGCTGGCGTGCGTCCGGTTCGCCCGCGCCGGCGTGGACGTCGCGGTGATGGAGGTCGGGCTGGGAGGGCGGCTGGACGCCACGAACGCGCTGGATCCGGTGGCCAGCGCGATCGCCTCGATCGCCCTGGACCATCAGGCCGTGCTCGGAACGACCTTGACGGCGATCGCGCGCGAGAAGGCGGGCATCCTGAGGCGCAGCGTGCCGGCGTGGAGCACCGCTCGCGGAGAGGCGGCGGAGGCGCTTCGTGCGGCCGCGCGCGAGCTCGGAGCCCCGCTGCGCTTCGTGGGGAGCGACGTCCGCACGCGCGTCCGGTCGCACGGCTGGTCCGGATCGACCGTGCGGCTAGGGCGGGAGGGGCGGACCGAGCTCGTGTTCGCGACGCCGCTCGTGGGCCGGCACCAAGCGGAGAACGCCGCGCTGGCGGCGTGCGTCGCGGGCGAGCTCGGGGTGTCCGACCGGTCGGTGGCGGCGGGAGCGGCGGCGACCCGCTGGCCGGGACGGCTCGAGGTCGTCGCGCCGCGCGGCGCAGCCGCCGAGGACGGGTCGCTCCCCGACGACGTTCGCGTCGTGCTGGACGGCGCGCACAATCCAGCCGCCGCGACCGCACTGGCGGAGACGCTTCGCGATCTCGGGGAGCGTCCCGCTCTGGTGTTCGGGGCCAGTCGCGACAAGGACGTCGCCGGGGTGCTGCGCGCGCTGGCTCCCGCGACGTCGTCGCTGGTCTTGACGAGGGCGACGCTGAGCCCGCGCGCGCTCCCGCCGGTCGAGGCGGCGGCGCTCGCGACCGCGCTGGGCCTGGACGTGGCCGCCGTGCACGCCGATCCTCGTCACGCCGTGCGGGCAGCGGCGCACGGCGTCGGCTCCGGTCCGGTGCTGGTCGCGGGGAGCCTCTACCTGATCGGCGAGGTCCGGCCTTGGCTCCTGGGAGAGCCGCTGCCCGCCTGGGAACGGTGGCAGTAGCCGACGCGGCCGTGGCCGAACAGGTGTCCGCGGCCGATCACGTCGACGCGCGGCGCGCGCGCACGTGCTTGACGATCGAGACGAGCGCGATCAGAGCTGCGGCCGTGGCCGCGGCGAAGGCGTCCTCGCGAGTCCAGCCGAGGCGGATCAGCACGGCGCCCGTCAGGAAGGGATAGAGCGACAACGTCGCGATCGAGGCCGCCGTGGCGTTGCGCACGATCAGCGTCAGCGCGATCAGCAGGACCACGCCGGCGCCGCCCGCCCACGGAACCACGGGAAGCGTCGCGCCGAACGCGGTCGCGAGCGCCTTGCCCCCGCGGAAGCGCACGTACGGCGACCAGGCGTGCCCGATCACGGCGCCCACGCCGCCCGCCAAGCCCATCGCCAGTGGATCGGCGATGCCCGCGGCGACCGCCATGCGAATCCCGATCGCGGCGGCCAGCGCGCCCTTTCCCAGGTCCAGCGCCAGCACGACGACGCCGGCGAGCGGCCCGACGTTGCGTGCGGTGTTCATCGCGCCCATGTTTCCAGACCCGACGGCGAAGATGTCACGACCGATCGCACGGGCGACCAGCGCGGCGACCGGCACGCCCCCCACGAAGTAGCCCGCCGCCAGCGCGGCGGCCAGATCGAACGTCACCGTGGAGATCCGAACGTGCCGGCGGTGCGGGTGCCGCTGCGGGTGCCGGCCACGCCGCCGAGGCTCCGCAGGTCGTCGACGTGCCAGGCCACGTAGCGGGCCAGTAGCCGCCAGTGGGCGGCGCGGTCCGACAACGGTTCGGTCAGCGCGTCGCGCGCGCGCCCGGCGATCAGGATCCGGAGCCCGCGTGCGGTGTCGCCCCTGAGGGCGAT
>CAZLQH010000151.1:0-3827 GCA_964561595.1 uncultured bacterium
CCCAGCACGAGGCGGACGAGGCGCACATGCTGGAGCACGGCTACGCCATCCGGCACGCCGACGGCTCGCCCTACCGGAACGCGGGCTGGTGGTTCACGGACGCGCTGGTGCTGGACGTCACGAACCCGGCCGCGCGCGACTGGTGGTTCGCCAAGCGGCGCTACCTGTTCGACGACCTGGGGATCGACGGCATGAAGACGGACGGCGGCGAGCACCTCTGGGGCCGCGACCTCGTCTCGCACGACGGCCGGACGGGCGTGGAGCTGGTGAACCGCTACGCGCAGGCGTACGTCGACGCGTACCATTCGTTCGTGCAGGAACGGACGGACGGTGACGGGCTGACGTTCTCGCGGGCCGGCTACACCGGCGCGCAGCGCTCGCCCGCGCACTGGGCCGGCGACGAGAACAGCACCTGGAGCGCGTTCCGCGCCAGCATCCAGGCGGGCCTGAGCGCAGGACTGGCGGGCGTGTCGATCTGGGGCTGGGACATCGGCGGCTTCAGCGGCGAGATCCCCTCCGTCGAGCTGTACCTCCGCTCGACCCAGATGGCGTGCTTCAGCCCCGTCATGCAGTACCACTCCGAGCTGCACGCCGCCGCCGACCGGCGCGACCGCACGCCGTGGAACGTCGCGGAGCGGCACGGCGACCCGCGCGCGCTGACCGTCTACCGCGCCTACGCGCAGCTCCGCATGCGCCTCCTGGACTACGTCGCGACGGAGGCCCAGGCGCTGGCCGCCGAGGGGCGCCCGCTCATGCGCTACCCCGGCCTGGTCTGGCCCGAGATGCGCGAGCAGCTGATGGCGGACCCGGACACCTACCTGTTCGGCCGCGACCTGCTGGTCGCCCCGGTGCTCGAGAAGGGCGCCACCACCCGGACGGTGACCCTGCCGCCCGGCGACTGGACCGACCTCTGGTCGGGCGCGACCTTCGCGGGCGGAGGCGTCGTCCTGGCGCCCGCGCCGCTTGCGCGGATCCCCGTGTTCGTCCGTGCGGACAGCCCTCGCCGCGATGCGCTGCTGGACGCCGCCGCGAGCTTCGAGATCGGGAGCGTGGAGGTCGGCTGATGTACGAGCGTGGCCCCAAGCGCGTCCTGACGTTCGCCCTGTTCCTGGGACCCAGCATCGTCGGCGTGGCGCTGTTCCTGGTCGGGCCGATCGTCGCGTCGCTGGGGCTTTCGTTCGCGTCGTGGGACCTGCTCACCCCGCCGACGTTCGTCGGCTTCGGGAACTTCCGACGGCTGGCGGCGAACGCGGAGTTCTGGTCCGCGCTGCGGCACACGCTCACCTTCCTGGCGGGCTACATCCCGCTGGTGATGGTCGCGGGGCTGCTGGTCGCCGTCGCGCTGAACGGTCGCATGCCGGCCCGCAACCTGTTCCGCGCGCTCTACTTCCTGCCGGTCGTCACCTCCTGGGTCGCCGCCGCACTCGTGTGGAAGTGGCTGCTGAACCCGTCGTTCGGGCTGGTGAACAACCTCCTCGCCCAGATCGGCGTGGCCGGCCCCGCCTGGCTGTTCGACCCGAGCTGGGCGATGGCGTCCGTCATCCTGGCCAGCGTCTGGAAGGACACCGGCTTCGTGATGGTCCTCCTCCTCGCCGGCCTGCAAGGCATCCCGAGGGTGTACTACGAGGCGGCCAGCATCGACGGCGCGACCGAGCCGCAGAAGCTCCGCCACATCACCCTCCCCATGCTGGCGCCCGCGCTGTTCTTCGCGCTGAGCATCAGCCTGATCAACTCGTTCCAGGTGTTCGACCAGGTGTACGTCATGACCGGCGGCGGTCCCGCCGGCGCGACGACGGTGCTGGTCGAGCGGATCGTGAAGAACGCCTTCTCGTTCAGCCGCATGGGCTACGCCTCGGCGATGTCGTGGGTGCTGTTCGTGCTGATCTTCCTGACGACGCTGGTGTTCGCGCGGCTGCAGAGGCGGTTCGCGTGAGACGCCCCGGCACGGGACCCACGCCGCGGCCGCTGCCCGGAAGCGGCACGCCCCGAGCCGGCGCGCCCGCGACGCCGGCGGCCGACGCCGTTGGAAGAGGCGCTGCCGAAGGCGCTGGAGCCTCGAACACCGGCCGGAGCCGCCGGCGGCCGCGCCGTCCGCGCCGTCCGTGGCGCTTCGCCGTGAAGCCCACGATCGTGACGCTGTTGATCACGGTGGGCGCGGTCGGGATGCTGATCCCGTTCGCCTGGATGCTGGCCACCAGCCTCAAGCCCAGCACCGCGCTGCTCACAATCCCGCCCAGCCTGATCCCGGCCGAGCCGACGATCGAGCCGTACCGAGACGTCATGACGCGCTTCCCGATGGCCCGCGTGTTCCTGAACTCCGCGTTCGTCGCGATCGCCACGACGCTGGGGCAGCTGGTGCTGGCGTCGATGAGCGGCTACGCCTTCGCGCGCTTCCGCTTCCCCGGTCGCAACGTGCTGTTCTTCGTCTACCTCGCGACGCTGATGGTGCCGTTCGCCGTGACGGTCACGCCGCTGTTCATCATCGTGAAGTACCTCGGCTGGACCAACTCGTACGCGGGGCTGATCGTTCCGCCCATGTTCAGCGCGTTCGGGACCTTCCTCATGCGGCAGTTCTTCATGAACCTCCCCGACGAGCTCGAGGAGGCCGCCACCCTGGACGGCGCCAGCACGCTGACGACGTTCCTGCGGGTGATGCTGCCGATCTCGGGCCCCGCCTTCGCGACGCTGGGGATCTTCGCCTTCATGGCCTCCTGGAACAGCTTCCTGTGGCCGCTGCTGATCGTGAGCAATCCCGATTTCATGACGTTGCCCCTCGCCCTCGCGACGCTGCAAGGCCTCTACCCGGGCCAGACCGAGTGGAACCTGGTGATGGCCGGCACCGTGATCAGCGTCGTGCCGATGATCGCCGTGTTCCTGTTCGCGCAACGCTGGGTGATCGAGGGCGTGAGCGCCTCGGGACTGAAAGGCTAGAACGGAGACCGCGGTGACCAGCCACGACACGGACGTTCGCTTCATCCTGGACAGCCAGGCAGACAACGGCGCCTACCTGGCCAGCCCCTCCTTCTCGCAGTACCCGTACTGCTGGCTGCGCGACGGCTCGTTCATCGCGCACGCCATGGACGCGGTCGGCCAGTCCGCCAGCGCCGCGGCCTTCCACGGCTGGGTGGCCGCGACCCTGAGCCCGCTGGACGATCACGTCCGAGCCTTGATCCGCACCCGCCACGAGGAGGGACGCGTCGACCACGACCGCATGCTGCCCGCCCGCTTTCCCGTCCACGGCGAGCCGCAGCGCGACGGCTGGCCCGACTTCCAGCTGGACGGCTACGGCCAGTGGCTGTGGAGCCTGGAGCGCCACGTCCAGGCGGGCGGCCCGTTGGGCGACGCGCTTCGGCGTGCCGCCACCACCGTCGCGGACTACCTGACCGCGTTCTGGGACGAGCCGTGCTTCGACGCCTGGGAAGAAGGGCGTACGCAGCACCACGGCAGCACGCTGGCCTCCGCCGCCGCGGGGCTGCGCGCGGCCAGCCGGCTCCTCGGCCCCGCGTACGAGCCGGCAGCCACCGCCTCGTGGCGGTTCGTCCGCGACCGTTGCGTGATGGACGGCCACTTCACGAAGCGGTTCGCGGATCCCGCCGTCGACGCCTCGCTTGTGTGGCTGGCCACCCCGTTCGACCTCGTCACGGACGACGACCCCACCTTCGCCGCCACGCTGGCCGCGATCGAGCGCGACCTGGTCGTGGACGGCGGCGCGCACCGCTACCAGGCCGACACGTTCTACGGCGGCGGCGCCTGGGTGCTCCTGACCGCCGGCCTCGCCTGGCACCACGCCCGCAACGGCCGGCAGGCCCGCGCCCGCGAGCTGCTGG
>CAZLQH010000152.1:0-3822 GCA_964561595.1 uncultured bacterium
ACCAGCGACAGCCCGAACGCCACGCCCCGCCCGCGCGCCCAGCCCAGCGACAGCGGCAGCGCGACCAGCAGCAGCACCAGGTTCGCGAACGGCTCCGCCAGCCGGCGCATGAACAGCACGCCCGCCGTGCGGCGCTCGGTATCGCCCGCCTCCGTCGCGTCCCACGCCTCCGCCAGGCCGGTCAGCGAGCGGGCGTCCTCGAACCCGCCGCGCGAGAAGCGCGACACCAGCTCCTCCTCGCTCACGCCGACGGATAGCCTCAGCGTGGCGTCGGCATCGGGCGCGCGGTTGTCCAGCCGGACCAGGTCGCGCAGGCGCTCGGTGGCGTTGGCCGCCTCGCGGTCCAACGCCGCGAGGTCGAAGATCTGCGTCCGGTAGCCGCGCAGGATCAGGTCGGTCCCCTGGAACACCGCCGAGTCGGCCCGCACCAGGGTCAGGCGCTCGCCCTCCCACCGCTCGATCCGGACGCCCTCGATGCGGGAGCCGCGGCCCGCGGTCCGATCGAACGTCAGCGCGAACTCGCCCACAGGGAGCGCCTGCCCCGCCAGCCGGAACAGACCGGTCCCGCCGGCCGTCATGCGCCAGTACTCCGTCGCGACCCAGGCGTGCGTGCGGGGCGTGACCCACTGGTAGACGGCCAGCGTGCCGGCGGTCGCCAGGGCGCCCAGCACCAGCATCGGCGCGATGATCCGGCCCAGCGCCACGCCGCCCGCCCGCAGCGCCAGCAGCTCCTTGTCGCCCTCCATCCGGCCGAACGTCAGCAGCACCGCCAGAACCATCGCGATCGGCATCGTCTGCGCCAGCGCGGTCGGCAGCTGCGCCGCCAGCCAGCGCAGCAGCTCCGGCACGGACGCGCCCGCCAGCCACGTCAGGCGCGGCAGCGTCGTACTGGTGACCGCCAGGATGGAGTACAGCAGCGCCCCGAACATGAGCGCCGGCAGGGCCTCTGCAAGGAGCGCGCGATCGATCCGCTTCACGGCGCGTCACCATACAACGGCAGGTCCTGCAGCAGCTCCTCGACCGGCAGGTCGGTCAGCTCCAGCGTGGGCAGGCGTACGCCCAGCTCCACGCTCACGCCGTCCTCGTCGTCCGCGCGGTAGCCCACGATCAGCGTTCCGCAGCAGTCGTTCACGTACGCCTTCAGGCCGTGCCCGGCCAGGCGCGGGCCGCCCTCCCCCGTCCACCACGGCGCCACGTCCAGCGCCACGAACGGCACGAAGCGAACCCCCGCCTCGTCGCTCCCCAAGTCGACGGGCCACCAGGCGGACGCCTCCAGCGAGGTCAGCGTCCACGGCTCTGGGCGAAGCTCGGCGTGGAGGCCCAGACCGAGGTCCTCGTCTTGGACGCCGGTCACGCCGGCACGGACCGACCGGACCGTCCACGCCTGGGCGTCCCAGCGGACGGCCAGCTCTGCGTCGACCACCGGGTCGAAGGCGCCGTCGCCGGCGCGGTCGTCGATCGCGCCCTGGCGCGCAAGCCCCAGTCGCGCCTCCAGCCAGTCCTCGTCGTCGGGACCGCGCGCCAGCGCCGCGAGATCGGCCTCGATCGCGGGCGTCACGCTCCAGCCTCCTCCGACATCTACCGGTAGCGACAGGTCAGCCTCGAGATCCTCGGCGCCCGGGTCCTCCGGCGCGAAGCGCCAGAGCACGTCGGCGCGCGCGCGGAACGGACCGACCGCGACCCGCGCGTCGGCCCCGAGTCGCGCGCGATCCTCGATCTCGTCGAACGCGAACGGACTGGCGCCGGCCGACCAGCGGCGCGTCCACGTCACCTCGAGGCTGCTACGTTCCTGTTCGAAGCGGATCGACGGCTCCACGCTCACGGCGGCCTGGCCGAACCGAGCGTCGGGCGTCGAGCCGTCGCCGTGAGCCGCGGCCCCCACGACCGTCCCGGGGTACGCGACCGCCTGGCCCGTCAGCCGCAGCGACGCGCGCGCCCACGACGCCAACGGCGCGTCCAGGCGGGCGTCCAGCCGACCCGGCAGACGGATCGAGGCGGGACCCCGGCCCGTGAGGGGACCGCTTCGCGCGGGCTCCGCGGCGACCTCGGCGCCCGCCCGTACGTCCAGCCGGGCCGTCGCGCCCTCCAGCGGTCCCGCCGGAACCGGCGTCCATCCGCTCCAGCCCAGCGCGCCGCCGCTGCGGAGCACGCCGGGATCGTCCTGCAGGTCCAGGTCGGTCAGCGTCTGGCCCCATGCGCCACCGCCCAGCGAACGCCGGTCCCGGGCCGTCAGGTCCAGGCCGCGGCCATCCACCTGCAACGCCAGCACGGTTCCGTCCTGGCGCACGCGCAGCGACGCCAGCGGCGCCAGGCGCGGCTCGCTGGCGGCCCCCAGCTCCAGCCGGCCCTCGCCCTCGTCGCCCACGCGCAGCACGGCGACCGTGCCCAGGTCGTCGCGCTGGGCCACCTCGACCGGCAGCTCGACCTGGGGACCCTCCGGACCCAGGATCAGCTCGTCGCCCAGCGGGATCTCGACGCCCAGGATGCGGAGCACGGGCTCTTCGACGATCGTCTCGGTAGGCCCTGCGCCCGTTGCGCCGATGGCCCCGTCAGTCGTGGACAGGGTGGTGCGGACCGTCCGGCCCAGCAGCCGGTAACGCTCGACGCCGCAGGTGCAGCTGGTTCCACTGGCGTCGGTCAGGACCAGCTCGCCGCCCTGCAGCCGCGCGACGCTCGCGTCCAGCAGGTAGTCGCGGGTCGCGAGCGTCACGTCGTTCAGGATCGAGCCGGCCGCCGAGAACCGGCCGCTGCGCGCCGTGCCCACCACGCCGGTCCCCAGCACGATCACGCCGCGCACGGACAGCGCGTCCACCGGGCCGGTCAGCTCGTCCACCCGCAGGCGCCAGCCCTCGACCCCGAGCAGGGCCGGGCCTGCGCTCAGGACGGGCGTCGAGGCGGGCGCGCCCGGATCGACCGTCAGGTTCGTGAGCTCGACGACCTCGGCGCGCAGGCGAAGCTCGATCGAGGGCACCTCCACGCAGACGCCGCCCGACAGCCGAGCCAGGCCCAGCGCGCCGTCGAACAGGATCGTGTCGTACACGGCCCGCCCCACGCCCTCGATCTCGACGACGGCGCCTTCCTCGGAGCACGGCTGACCCAGCGGCGGATCCAGCAGGCTCGCGGCGTCCAGCCGACGCGGCTCCGTGGCGTCCGGAGCCTGGTCCTGCCCTGCCGCGACGCTAAGCGTCACGGCGACCAGCAGGACGGCCAGGAGCCGCAGGACGCGGCTCAGCGGAGCGGCGCCATGCGCGTCCACAGGTCCTCGTCCACCTCGTTGGCGGCGCGGTAGGTCGGCGTGCCGGCGTCGGTCGTGACGGGTCTCAGCTGCAGCGCGGCGTCATCGCGATCGTCGGTCAGGACGAACGGACCGTCCTGGAACCGGTACGGCCCCAGCAGCAGCGCGTCGCCCGTCCGGATGTCCAGCAGCAGCGCCCGCGCCTCCAGGTCCAGCGACGCGCCGGTCGGGTGCTCGAACCGCACCAGCTCCGGACCGAAGCGGAGCTCCGCGGCGTCGGCCACCAGCTCCAGGCCCTCCCGCACGTAGCGCACGCCCTCGGGCGCGGCGGCCACCAGCGTCGCCACGTCGATCCGGAGGGCCGGCGCGGCCAGCGAGCCGCCCGCCGTCTCCGCGGTCGCGTCGCGCGCCTCGATGAAGTCGCCCTCGCGGTAGCGGACGAACCCAGCGTCCAGCCGGAGTCCCGTCTCGGTGTCCACGATCACGCCGCCGTCGGGCAGGACCGTCTCGCCGGTCAGCAGGTCGAACGACTGCTCGCCGTGCGGGACGACCGTCAGGCGCGCGATGGCGTCGGCGGTGGGATCGGT
>CAZLQH010000153.1:0-3817 GCA_964561595.1 uncultured bacterium
CGGCTACCATGCAGCGTGCCCGCCCTTCACGCCCTCTGGCGTCCCGATCCAACCGACGCCGCCAGTGGACGCCTTCTTCTGTGGTCCGAGGCCGACGCGGGCGAGCCGGCCGACGCGCCGACCGACCTGCCCCGCGGCCACCACCCGACGGCGGTCGACCCCGCGGTCCAGGACCCCACCCTCGCCCGCGCCGAGCCCGTCGAGGTGCGCCTTTGGCTCCCGTCGACGGGCCAGGGACCGCAGCCGTCCGCGCCGCCCGAGCGCCGTCGCGGGGGTCGTGCGCCGAAGCCGTGGTTCCGGCAGTGGCGCGTCCCCGCCCGCGCGCTGCAGCCCGCCGCCGCCGTCGACTGGCTGCTGACCGCACGCCCCGACGTCTCCCAGGCCCCACCGAGCGACGACCTGCGCGCGTTCCGCTCCGCCGCACGACTCGTGCTCGCCGCGCTCGCCCGGCAGCGCTTCGTGCCCGGCCTGGCCGCCGGGCCGGGAGGAGCGGCCGCCCGCTGGCGCCTTCACCTCTTCGACGATGACCTGGCGCCAACGGTGGCCGCGTTGGCGAGCGCGCTGCCCCCCGCGTGCCGCGCCGCGGCCGACGACCCACGGGCGGCGCCGACGGCCCGCGCCCTGCTCGAGGACTTCCTGCACGCCTGCGCCGACGCGCTCGTGCGCATCTGGGCGGGCGCCGGCCAGCCGGCCGCCAAGGACGCCATGCCCGCGGAGCGTTGGCTGGCTGCCCTCTTCGGCGACGACCCCACCGTCCGCGGCAGCGCCGCACAGCTGCAGCGGCTGCAGCAGACGCACGCGCACTGGGGGCGCGGCCTGGCGGCCGCAGGCGACGAGCGCACCCGCCTCGTCCTGCGCCTCGAGGACCCGGCCGACGACGACGGACCCTGGCTGCTGCGCACACAGCTGCAGTCGCGCGCCGACCCCAGCCTGCAGGTCGATGCCGCCGACGCCTATCTCGGCACCCTGGGTCCGCTCGCCGCCCGCTTCCCCGACGCCCAGGCCCTGCTGCTCACCGGCCTCGGCCACGCGCGGCGCGTCTTCCCACCGCTGAACGAGGCGCTCGCCGGCACCGCGCCCGCCCCGGTGGAGCTCGCCGCGGAGGAAGCCTTCGGCTTCCTGCGCGACGTCGCGCCCCTCCTCGAGGAGGGCGGCTTCGGCGTGGTCGCGCCGCCCTGGTGGTCGCAGCCCGAGGCCCGCCTCGGCGCGCGGCTGAAGGTCGCCCCCGCCCGCCGGAGCGGCCGCGGCGAGGGTGGCGTCGGACTCGACCAGATGCTGCGCTACCGCTGGGAGGTGGCGCTCGGCGGCGCCACCCTCTCGAGGGAGGAGTTCGCCGAGCTGGCTCGGAGCAAGGCCCCCCTCCTCCGCTGGCGCGGCGCCTGGGTGCGACTCGACCCCGAGGCGGTGGAGGCCGCCGCCCGCTTCTATGAGCGCCGCCGCCACCAGCGCGACCTGAGCGTCGCCGAGGCGCTGTCGGGCGCCTTCGGCGACCGCGCCGAGGTGGCCGGCCTGCCCGTGGTCGACGTGCAGTTCGACGGCGAGGCCGGCCGTTGGCTGACCGCCCTCGAGGGCGGCACGCTCAGCGAGCCGTGGACCGACCCGCCGGGACTGCGCGCGACCCTGCGCCCCTACCAGCAGCGCGGCGCCGCCTGGCTGACGCTCGCGGCCCGGCTCGGGCTCGGCGTCTGCCTCGCCGACGACATGGGGCTCGGCAAGACCGTCCAGACGCTCGCGTTCCTGCTGCGGGAGCGGGAGGCGGGCCGCGCGCGCGGTCCCTCGCTCGTCGTCTGCCCCACCTCGGTCGTGCGCAACTGGCACGACGAGGCGGCGCGCTTCGCGCCCGACCTGCGCACGCTGGTGCACCACGGCGCCGACCGAGCGCGAGGCGCCGACCTGCGCGACGCGGTCGCGGACACCGACCTGGTGCTGACCAGCTACGCGCTCCTGCGGAGCGACGCCGCGGCGCTCCAGGCGATCGACTGGCACGCGCTGGTACTCGACGAGGCGCAGCAGATCAAGAACCCCGATACCGCGCAGGCCCGCGCGGCGCGGGAGTTGCACGGTAGCGTGCGCCTCGCGCTGACCGGCACGCCGATCGAGAACCGCCTCGACGAGCTGTGGTCGATCGTCGAGTTCCTGAACCCCGGCTACCTCGGTACGCGCAGCGCCTTCCGCCAGCGACTGGCCCTGCCGATCGAGCGCGAGGGCGACCCCGACAAGGCCGCGACGCTGCGCCGCCTGGTGAGGCCGCTGGTGCTGCGGCGGCTGAAGAGCGACCGCGACGTGATCAGCGACCTCCCCGACAAGGTCGTCCAGCCCGCCTGGGTGCGCCTCTCCGAGGAGCAGGCGAGCCTCTACCAGAGCGTGGTCGACGAGTCCCTGCGCGCCGTCGACGACGCCGAGGGCATCGCGCGCAAGGGCCTGGTGTTGAACATGATCACGCGCCTCAAGCAGGTCTGCAACCACCCCGCCCATGCGCTGGGCGAGCGCGTGCCGGCCGTCTACCCGTCCGGGGCCGACGCCGCCGCCTGGGCGGCCTCGGAGCGGCGCAGCCCCAAGCTCGCACGCCTCGGCACGCTGCTCGACGAAGCGCTGTCCGCCGGCGACGCTGCGCTGGTGTTCACCCAGTACCGGAAGATGGGCGACCTGCTCGCCGCGCACCTGGCCGCCCGCTTCGGCATCGCCGTGCCGTTCCTGCACGGCGGCGTGAAGGCGGAGCGCCGGGCCGAGCTCGTGAACGCCTTCCAGACCGAAGGCGGGCCGCCGATCTTCGTGCTGTCGCTCAAGGCGGGTGGCACCGGCCTCAACCTGACCCGCGCCTCGCACGTCTTCCACTACGACCGCTGGTGGAACCCGGCGGTGGAGGACCAGGCCACCGACCGCGCCTACCGCATCGGCCAACGCAAGGGCGTCCGGGTGCACGCCTTCGTCACCGTCGGCACCCTCGAGGAGCGCATCGCCGAGATGATCGAGGAAAAGCGTGCGCTCGCCGGAGAGGTCATCTCCTCCGGCGAGCGGGCGCTCGTCAACCTCGACGGCCGCGCCCTGCGCGACCTGGTGACGCTGCGGCGGGAGGCGCTCGAGTGAGCCGTCGCCGCTCCCGCCGCCCCCGCGCCCGCCGCCCGCGCGGCCCGACCCGCGCCATCCCCACCGACCAGGGCGTCGCGAGCCGCAGCCAACGCGGCGCCTTCGTCGAGAGCTGGTGGGCCGAGCGCTGGGTCGCCGCACTCGAGCGCCTCATCACGTCCGCCCGCCTCGCCCGCGGCAAGTCCTACGCCCGCGCCGGCCAGGTGCTCTCGGTCCAGGAGCGAGACGGCACCGTGCACGCCGAGGTCCAGGGCTCGCGCCGCGCGCCGTACCGCGTGACGATCGGCCTGGCGCCGCTCGCAGGCGCGGCGTGGGAGCGCGTGATCGGCGCGCTCGCGCTCCGCCCCGACCTCGCTGCCGGCCTCCTCGCCGGCGAGATGCCGCGCGGTATCGACGAGGTCTTCGCCCAGGCCCGCTCCGCGCTCTTCCCGACGAAGCCCGACCACCTGCGCCTCACGTGCACCTGCCCGGACAAGGTCGCCGTCTGCAAACACATCGCCGCCACCTGCTACCTGCTCGGCGAACAGCTCGACGAGGACCCGTTCCTGCTCTTCCGGCTGCGTGGCCGCGGCCAGGAAGAGCTGCTGCAGGGCCTGCGGCGGCGGGTGAACGCGGGATCCGGCGCGGACGCCGGTTCCGGAACCGCCACCACGCCCGCCGAGGCCGACCACGAGCCGGCGCCCGCAGCCGCCGAGACTCCGCTCGAGCTCGCCGGTTTCTGGTCCGCGGC
>CAZLQH010000154.1:0-3814 GCA_964561595.1 uncultured bacterium
CGCCCGCGCCCAGCGAGGCGACCGTCGCGGTTCCCGAGCTGCCGTTCGACGACAACCCCGACCCCGACCAGTGCGGCATTCCGCAACCGTTGGGGGACGGCGTGCGCGGCACGGTCGACGGGAGCTGGGAGGGCGAGACGCTGTTCCCCGACGTCCACCTGTACGACAGCCACCTGCGCGCCCGCGTCACCGGAACGATCCCGACGGGCACGGGGGTGAAGGTCGAGATGTTCCAGAACAACCCGGTTCTGAACTACTGGTACGTCCGCTGGGACGGCCCAGCCGGCACCGTCCAAGGCTGGATCCCCGCGCCGTTCCTGACGCTCGAGCGCTGAGCCTCAGCGGTACTCGGGGTTCGGGTGCCCGACGCGCTGGCCGGCGTCCCAGGCGCTGCGCCGGTTGCCGTGGGCCGGCACGCCGCCCGCGGCACGCAGCATCGTGGCGAGGTGGATCAGGTTCCAGCTCAGGAACGTCACGTTCCGCTGGGTGAAGTCGTTCTCGGGCCCGCCCGAGCCAGGATCGAGGTACGAGGGGCCCGGTCCGGCCTCGCCGATCCAGCCGGCGTCCGCCTGCGGCGGGATCACGAAGCCCAGATGCTGCAGCGCGTAGAGCAGACTCATGGCGCTGTGCTTCACGCCGTCCTCGTTCCCCGTGACGATCGTGCCGGCGACCTTGCCGTAGTACACGTACTGTCCCTTCTCGTTCGTCAGGCCGGACATCGCGTAGAGGCGCTCGATCACCCGCCGGATCACCGACGACGGCTCGCCCAGCCAGATGGGGGTGCCCAGCACCAGGATGTCCGCGTCCAGGACGCGGTCCCAGAGCGCGGGCCAGTCGTCGCGCGCGGCACCGTGCTCGGTCATGTCGGGATGCACGCCGGGCGCCAGCTCGTGGTCGACCGCGCGGATCGTGTCGACCTCGACCCCTCCGCTCTCGAGCACCGCCCGGGAGACCTGCATGAGCCCTTCGGTGTGCGACAGGGCGGGCGACGGCTTGAGGGTTCCGTTGATGAACAGCGCGCGGAGCGGGCGGTCGGGTTCGCCTTCGGTCATGCCGCGCAGCATGCGCGGAGCGGCGGCGCCGCGTCGGTCAAGCGTCGGACGCACCGTGTGGATCGTGCCGCTACGGATCGTCCCGGTACGCGGCCAGCCCAGCCAGCGGCCCCGACCAGAGCCGCGCGTCCAGGAAGTCGTCCACCACCAGCGACGCGCCCAGGTCGGCGAGCGCTTCGGGTCGCTGGGTCGTGGCCAGCCCCACGACGCGAACGCCGGCGCCGCGCGCCGAGGTCACGCCGCTCGGAGAGTCCTCGAACGCAAGCGTCCGGTCGGCCTTCACGCCCAGCGTGCGCAGCATCTCGCGGTAGGGAGCGGGGTCGGGCTTCGGGGCCGCCGCCTCGTCGCCCAGGCCGATCGCGTCGAACGCGTCCTGGAGCTCGAGCGCGCGGAGCATGAACAGCGTGTTGTCGCGGGGCGCGTTCGTCACCAACGCGGTCGCCAGGCCCGCGCTGCGCGCCGCCCGCAGCACCTCGTGCACGCCGGGGAGCGGCTCCAGACGGTCGGCGGCGGCCCGGAACCGGGACTCCTTGTCCTCGGCGAACGCGCGCCCCTCGGCCTCGGTCAGGTGCGGCAGCAGATCGGCGACGATCTGCGGGTTGTGCCGGCCGGACACGTGGCGCGCGTACGCCGCCTCGTCCACCTCCACGCCGTGCTCGGCGAGCGCGTCCTGCCAGGCGAGGAAATGGAGGGGGTCGGTATGCGCGAGGGTTCCGTCGAGGTCGAACAGGAGGGCGGCCAGGTCCATTCCGCGAGCCTACCCCTCGCCCTGGGTGACGTCCGCGTCCGGCTCGCGGAAGCCGCCTGGCGGAAACGTCGCGAGCTCCCCCGCCCCCAGCGCCTCGTACGTCGCCCGGCCGTAGTACGCCTGCGCCGGCGCGACGTCGCGCCGCAGCACACCGCGCTCGTCGAACGCGTCCGGTCGGTGATGCAGCGCTGCCACCTCGCCGATCCACCACTCGTGATCGCCGGTGGGGACGCGCTGCGACAGCCGGCACTCGTACGCCAGGTAGGCGTCCTCGAGGATGGGCGCGCCCGTGACGGCGCCCTGCGTCGCACGAAGCCCGAAGCGCGCGAACTTGTCCACGCCGTCGTTCCGGGAGAGCGTGCCGACTCCGGCCACGGTGCGCGCGTGCCGGAACGGCAGGAAGTGCACGGCGAACGCGCCGGAGGCGACGCCCAGCCGGTGCGTGTAGCGGGCGGCCGCGATCGCGACGCCGTACATCGGCGGATCGTGCGACAGCGCTGCGTGCCAACCGACCGCCAGGACGTTCCGGTCGTCCTCGTGGGCGGCGGTGACGACCGTCGGGACGCCGGGGTAGTACCCGAAGAAGCGGGTCGGCGGGGCGTCCACGCGGTGGACGGACCGAATCGTCACGCGTCGCCCCCAGCGCCGGAGAGGGGCGCGCGCTCCGGCGCCGCGGCGTCCGCACGAGCGTCGCCCGCGCGCATCGCCGACGGACGGGCGTCGGGGCCGCAGAGACGCCGGGCGATCTCCGGCACGATCGCTCCCAGCCGAGCGTGGCTCCGCACCGTCGCGTCCGCGTCGCCGCGCGTGGCGCCGTCGTTCACGATCGCGACCGGCTTTCCCTGCTCGCGGGCGCGCCGCACGAAGCGGTAGCCGCTGAACACGGTCAGCGAGGAGCCGACGACCAGCAGCGCCTCGGCCCGGTCCAGCATCGACCAGGCCCGTTCCAGCCGGCCGCGCGGCACGTTCTCACCGAAGAACACGACGTCCGGCTTCAGCACCCCGCCGCAGGCGAGGCAGTCCGGCACCCGGTAGTCGCGCGTCCAGGCGTCGTCGATCTCGACGTCGCCGTCCGGAGCGACGTCATCCGTGAGCGCGCGGAAGCCCGGATTCGCCGCCCGGAGCCGTTCCTGGAGCGACGACCTGGAGGTGCGCGCCCCGCAGGTCAGGCAGATCACGCTGGAGAGGCTTCCGTGGAGCTCCAGCACCTCGCGGCTCCCGCTGCGCTGGTGCAGCCCGTCGACGTTCTGCGTCAACACCCCGGCCGTGGCGCCGCGACGCTCCAGCCTTGCGAGCGCCCGGTGCCCTTCGTTGGGGCGGGCGTGCGCCGTGAGCGGCCAGCCGATCGAGCTGCGCGCCCAGTAGCGACGCCGCGCGGCCTCGTCCCGGACGAACGTCTGATAGGTCGTGGGGCTCCGCGGCCGGCTCGTCGGGCCGCGGTAGTCGGGAATGCCGGAGTCGGTGCTGATGCCGGCGCCCGACAGGACCAGCGTCCGCCGGGTGTCCAGCAGCTCCGCCAGGGCGTCTACGTCGCTCACGTGCGCAGCGTACCGACCGGGGCGGGCCGTCGCGGGAGTCGGGCGTACGATCGGCACCGTTCGGGCGATCCGCGTCAGGGAGCCCGGTACGCTTCGACCTCGACCAGGCCGGTGTTGCCTCCGGTCGAGTCGACGACCTCCAGCCGCAGCGTCGACGTCGTCGCTTCGACCTCGAAGCGGTGCAGCCCGTTCGCGTCGGGCAGCTCGAACGGTCCGAACGTCGTGCCGTCGTCGGTGCGGATCTCGAAGCGCTCGATGCGGGCGCTGCTCGTCATCGTGCGCGTCCACACGCCCACGCCCGACAGCTCGGTCGGGCCGGGCAGCGCGATCTCGATCCAGGCGTCGTCACCGTCGCCGCGCGACGACCACTCGCTGCCGCCGTCGCCGTCGACGGCGTTCCCGGCGGCGAAGCCGCTCGAGAAGACGCTGCTGGCCGCCACCGCCTCGAGCTCCTCGACCCGCGGGCCGAAGCGCGT
>CAZLQH010000155.1:0-3723 GCA_964561595.1 uncultured bacterium
ACCGCGTCGGCGGCGACCACGGCCCACGGAACGAGCAGCAGCAGCCCCCACAGCTCGTCGGCATGACCGCTGCCCGGGACGAGCAGCGCGCCGAGGTGGTAGCCCGCCGTCCTGGGCGCGTCGCGCACCACGCGGGGCCGAGGCACGAGCACGAACGCCGTGATCGCCACCAGCAGGAGCCCGTAGGCGATCAGCACAACCCACCACGCCCAGCTCGGCAGCGGGAGGGGGCGGGCGGCGGGCAGCGCGGCCCACGGGGCGGTGACGGTTTCGGACAGAACGGCCCGCCAGTCGCCCGCCACCGCCAGGCGCAGCTCGAGCGGCGTCGGGACCGACCAGAGCGGTGCGTCCGGCGTCATCGTCGCGTGGAACGGCGAAGGGTCGGTCGTCCGCCCCAGGAGGTGCCGAGCCACCGGCTCGCGCGGGTCCGCCCGCAGGGCGGCCTCGAGCAGCGCCTCGTCGCCGCCTGCGGCGACAGCGCGGTTGGCGAGCGCCGGCGCCAGGTCGCCCGCGGCGCGCCACGCCTCGCTCGCCGCATCCAGCTCGCCGCGCTGCGCGAACGAAAGCCCACGCACCAATGCGGCGTAGGACGTGTCGGGGAGCGTATCGACGGCCAGAACGGCGGACGGACTGGCGAGGGTCCCCGAGCGGAGCGAGACGGGCACGTCGTCCATGCCCTGATGCCATCCGGCCAGGACCGCCTGGAAGCCCGCCAGCGCCAGGATCGCCACCAGCACCAGCTTCTCCGTGGTGCTGGCGTACCGCGGCACCCACGCGCGCGTCACGGGACTGTCGACGCGGCCGCGTTCGCGCCGCTGACGGCGCAACAGCGACTGCGCACGCCAGACCTTGGCGAGCAGCACCAGCCAGGTCAGCGCGAACGCGATCAGCAGCGCCGCGACTCCGGACCAGCCCAGCCGGGCCAGCGCCAAGGCGAGCCGGTCCACCCACGTCGTCAGGCCGGCCCGGTCCAGCTCGCGCGCACGCTGGCGCCACGTCTCGGCGGCCTCGCCGTCGCCGGCCGCCCGCAGCTCGCCCGAGAGTCGATGGAGCACCTCGACGCTCCCCGGCGCCTCTTCGGCCGCGAGGCGCCAGGCGTACGGCCCCAGCAGCCGGGCCACGGCGAGGTCGCCGGCGTCCAGCGCGCGGGCCAGCGCCCGGTCGGGGAACCCGTACGCGTCGCGAAGCTCCGGGTCGGTCGCGAGGCGCGGATCGTAGTCCCGCTGGGCGAGGTCCTGGAGTCCGGCCTCGAGCAGCTCCGGTGCTCGCTCCGATGCGCCCGCCTCGATCAGCGCCAAGGCGACCGGCATCGACTCGAAGAACGGAAGGGACGCCGCCGCGGCGACGGCCCGCTCATGCCACGCGTCCCGCTCGGCCGCCTCGTCGACCGCGTCGGCGGCGCTCAGGGCGGCCCACGGATCGGTCGGGTCGCGCTCGGCCCGCGCGACCGGATCGGAGCCGGCCGCAGCGGCGCGACGCAGGGCGCCCAGCGCCGCGACGTCGGGGACGAAGCGGACGGGACCCGCCACGCGACCGCCGTCGACGTCGAGCGTCGCTTCCGTGCCGTCGCCGAGGGCGACGACGACGGACAGACCGTCGTCTCCGGCCTCCAGCCGCTCCGCCGGCGCGGGAAGGGGCGAGCGCTGCACGATCGCCCCGCCGTCCGCGTCGAGGGAGACGAGGTACATCCCTCGAGCCACCAGCACGCGACCGTCTGCCCGATGCGGGGTCGTCAGGGTGCCGCCGAGCCGGCCGGGCGCCCACGTCCAGCGAACGCCGTCCGCGTCGCGAACCACCACGGCGCCGTCCACCAGCTCCACGATCGGAAGGTCCGCCGCGGCGTCCTCCGCTGCGCCGTCCTCCGCCACGCCGTCCTCCGGCGCCGGCGCGGGCACCCCCTCCGGCACGGCCTCCGGCGCCTCTTGCGGCGCCTCTTCCTGCGCGTCCTCCGGAGCCCCCTCCGGCGTCGTCTCCGGAGTCGCCTCCGACGTCTGCGGCGACGGCGGCGGCGGGGCCGGATCGAGCGGCTGCGGAGCGGGCTGCGCGAGCGATCCGCTCAGCGCCACGGCGGCGAGGAGCGCGATGCACGCGCGGACGGCGAGCACCCATGCGGGGACGACGCGAACGGGGAATCGCAGAGACGACGCCATGCCTCACGGTACCGCACGGCCGCCCCGGCACGCCGTCCGGGCGGCCGTGCGCTGCGGCCGGGCTCGCCCAGGTCGGCTGCTATACTCCGACCGATGTCCGACCGCTCCCGGTCCGCTCTGGCGGCACCGTTCCCGATGGCGAGCGTGCGTTGGCACGCCGTCGATCGCAGCTCCGACGGACTTCGCGTCCGACTGGCTCCGCACCTCGCCCCCGATGCGCTCCGCGCGCGCCTGGACGAGGCGGTGGGGCCGGACGCCGCCTGGTCGCTCACGCTCACGGCGTGGGGCGAGGACGCCCTGATCGCCCAGCTGACGGTCCCCGGCGCTCGCGAGGCGGCGACGTCGGGGGTGCCGGCGCCGGCCGTGTCGCGGGCGGCGGTGTGCCGCGCGCTGAAGCTGCCCGCCCTGTCGGGACCGGACGGCGGCGGCTCGGTCAGCGCCGCGGACGCCGTCACGGGGGCGGCCTGGACGGCCGCCGCCGAGGCGTTCGGCGTGACGCTTCCGGTCGTGGTGCTCGACGACGGCTGGGTCGATGCCGATCCGGAGAGCGGCGAAGGGCTGCACCTTCCCGAGCACGCCGCCCCGCCCGACGCGGGAGCCGGAGCGCGCCCCGCGAGTCACGACGATGCCTCCGCGTCGCCGGCCCCCTCACGCCCGCCGTCGCAGGCGCCGTCGGCGGATGCCGCGCCGGCGCGCGACGCGGCGGGTGGCCAAGGCGCACCCTCGGAGCAGGGCGGGGAGGCCGCGAAGCCGGACGGGCACCAGGTGATCGACCGGCTCGTCGAGCGGCTCCGGCAGGAGGGGCTGGGCGCCGAGGCGGCCCGGCTCGTCACCAGCTACGGAGGCTACGGCCGCGATCCGGAGACCAGCCGAGAGCTGTACACGAAGCTCCGCGCCCTGCTGGTCCAGCGGAGCGCCCGTACGTGATCAAGGTCGTCGCGGTCGGAGACGTCCACGGCATGTGGGCCGAGCTGTGGCGCGTGCTCAAGGCGTCGGCGGCGGCCACGCCGCAGTACGAGCCCAGTCCCGCCGTCGTCGAGGGTCGCGTCCAGGTCGTGTGCGTGGGCGACCTGGTGCACTACAAGGACGAGCGGGCGTACGCCAACGCGGTCGGCGTCGAGCCGTTCGACGCCTCGGACGGCGATCACCTGCGTCGCGCGGCGAAGGCTCAGATCCGGGAGCTCTACCGCTTCAAGCGGTTCGTCGAGGCGGCCAACGGCAACGTGCAGATCGTGCTGGGCAACCATGACGACGCGGCGCTGCGGCACGCGTACGAGCTCAGCACCCGCGGAGGGCTGCGGCACGTCGAGTTCGATCCGGCCCACGGGGGCTTGGCGCTCCCCGACGATCTGGCGGCGTGGTTCTCGAGCTTTCCGAGGGATGTGCGGTTCCACGGCGTGCAGTTCGCGCACGCCGGACCGACCCCCGGCATGCAGCAGTTCGACGATTTCTTCTATCACGACCCGGACACGAAGACGTGGTGGTACGAGAAGCCGGAGCTGGTCCAGCTGTCGGGCCATCGCTTCGGGGTGTACGGCCACACGGTGATGAGCGACGGGATCTACGTCGATCG
>CAZLQH010000156.1:0-3705 GCA_964561595.1 uncultured bacterium
AACTGGTTCCTGAGCCTCGAAGATGCCGTCCGGAAGATCGAGATATGGAGGATCGACGACAATATCGACAGGCCCCACTCGAGCCTCGGCGACGTCCCGCCCAGGACGTTCTTAGCCGAGTTCGAGCAAGCTTCTAGCAGGCCAAACCCTTACCCATAGGGTGGACCAGAAGCGGGGAGAGGCTCACTGACGGTGGAACCCACACCATGACCGGAACGAAGACTGGGGTTCAGTCACTTGCCCTTCCCCTTGGGCCGCGGCTTGGGCGGCTCGCGGGGCGGCGTCGCGGGTGGCTCGGCCTTCGGCGCTTCGGACGTCGCGGCCTGGATGTGGCGGTCGCCGCGGCGCGCGCCCAGCGGGCCCACCACGATGCTGGTGCCGACGACGACGAGGGCGAAGATCGGCCACCACAGGGCGATCACGGCTGCGATCAGCAGCACCAGGGCGCCCACGGCGTAGCCGGCCAGCAGGCTCAGGTAGCGCACGCGGGGCAGCTCGCTTCGCACCAGGCCCTGCGCGCCGGCGCGACCCAGCAACGCCAGGTGCAGCAGCGTCAGCACGACGAACACCGCGATGAAGGCGACCACGGCGACCGAGTTCGCGGGGGCGGCGCCGAGGAGGCTGGTCGGGTAGGGAACCAGCGCCACGAAAGCCAGCAGGATCAGGTTGATGGCGGTCACGCCGGGGTCCAGGCCCTCGAGGAGCTCGAACAGCCGGTGATGCTGCCACCACAGGTTGGCGACCAGGGCGAACGACAGGGCGAAGGCGACGAACTGCGGGATCTGATCCACGAGCGCATCGGCGAGGCGGTGCATCTGCGTGACCGGGACGTCCAGGGTCAGCACCAGCAGCGTCAGCGCGATGGCGAACACGGCGTCGCTCAGGTTGACGACGCGGTGGAAGGCCAGGCTATCCCGCGTGAACCGCTGCGGGCCGACCGGCCGCTCGGGTGTTCGTGCCATCGACCGCTCCCTCCGTGGTCGGTCCGACCGTAGCGCGCCGTGGCGAAGGAGGGTCAGGGACGTTCGTCGTGGGGTGCGGGCGCGGAAGCTCCGTGCGCACAGGTCGGTACTGCATGTAGTACCATCCATCTATGCTGATCGGAGCTTTCGGTGGCCAAGTGCGACAGGATCCTCGCGAAGGCGCGTCGCTCGGCAGCGAATCTTCGCTTCGTGGAGGCGCATGCTCTCGCCCTGTGTCTCGGGTTCGAGCATGTTCGTACGCGCGGTTCGCATCGCATCTACCGGCATTTCGGGTCGCGCGCGACGCTCAATCTGGAGCCGGACAAGCGTGACCTGAGCAAAGCGAAGAAGCGCCAGGTCGAGCAGCTCGCGAGGCTTCACGACGACCTTGGCTTCGCGGAGGAAGGCTCATGACGATGGAACGCATGGGAACGGATCGCACGATGGTCGAGCGGTACAGCCGACACGTCTACTACGACCCGGAGGAGCTCGAGTACGTCGCCCTGTGCAGCGAGTTCCCCCACCTCTCCGCGTTCGGGGAGTCGGCGTCGGAAGCGTTGGCCGAGCTCGACGTCGCCCTCGAGGCGGCCGTCCGCGTGCACCAGGACGAAGGGTGGCCGGTCCCCGAGCCGGCTGCGCCGCCTCCCGTCGAGCCGTTGCCCAGCGGACGGTTCGTCGTGCGTCTGCCCAAGTCGCTGCATGCGCGCCTTGCCCGCACCGCGCGGAGGGAGGGCGTCTCGCTCAACACGCTCGTGATCACGTTGCTGGCCGCGGGCTTGGCGTCCTACGAGGCGACGTCGGAGGCGCGTGCTGGGCAGGTCGAGGTTCCGCTCGGGACGTAGGTGGCCGCGGGCCTCGTGCCGTCCCATCACGATCCAGATCGGGACGTCCCGTGCGGCGTCACCTCGGCAGTGATCGTGACGGTCGGGCCCGAGGTCCAGGTCCCGATGATCGAGCCGAACCGCGTTCGACCGGGCGCGCGCCGCGCTCTCCCCGGCCTACGGGGTCGCGTCGTCACCCGTCATCGGCGCGTCCTCCCACTCCCGCCGCGGCGCCCGGCGGACCGTTCCTCCCAGGACCAGCGCGGCCGCGATGATCACGAGGTTCTTGACGATGTACTGTCCCTCCATCGTCGGGGCGTAGGGAATGCCGCCGGGTTGGAAGGTGACGTCGCTCAGGATCACGAGCGGCATGAAGGCGCCGACCATCTGCAGGAACAGCAGGGCGATGGCGATGCGGAGCGTTCTACGGAAGAGGAACGTCACGCCGATCGCGACCTCCCACCAGCCGATCACGGCCAGCCAGGCGCGCGGTTCCAGGAGCGGCATCCAGGAGACGGTCGCGAGGACCAGCGGCTCGGCGGGCGAGATCCCCAGCGGCTTGAGCAGGCCGAACCACACGAACACGACGGCCATCGCCGCTCGCAGCCCGACGATGCCCCAGCGCGCCATGCGCTGCGCCACCCAGCGGTCGACGCGATCGAAGCGGCGGCGCAGTCCCTTCCGGTCGTGGAGCGCATTCGAAGCCGTGCGGAAAGGGTACCCGCGTCGCTCCGTCGTGCAACGTGTCGAACGGTCCTCTGGCGAGCCGCGCGGCGGTGGATCCGGTGATGCGGGGTCGCGGACGCGGCGCGCCGCCGACGCCCGTCGCGCAGAGGGCCGGGTGGCGCCGCTGGGCCGCTGCGATCGCGGGCACGACGCTCGTGATCTGGTTCTTCTCGGAGGTGTTCTTCGTCAACGTCGGCGACTTCTTCTACGGCTGGTCGCAGCGCGACGGCGTGGTGCAGGCCCTGCTCGGCACCGCCGAAGCGGTGGGCGTGTGGCTCATCTTCTACGCCTTCTTCGTCCTGTGGCTGCTGGCCGCCGTCGTGTTCTTCCGGGTGCGCAGCGCGTGGGCGCTGGCGTTCGCCGCGGCCATCTGCGGCTGGGCGATCGAGGGCAGCGCGATCCCGATCATGTACCAGGAGATGCCGATCGCGCTGCTGTGGCCGGCGGCCTCGTGGCACGTGCTCGTCAACGTGTTCGTCGGCTGGTGGCTCCTGCCGCGGGTCATCGCGACGCAGCCGCTGGGCGTCGTCGTCGGCGTCTTCGCGGCGCTCGGGGCGGTGTGGAGCCTGTGGGCGACCTGGTTCTGGCCCGTGGGCGGGGGCGGCAGCCTGGCGCAGCACGACCTGCCGCTACCACCGAGCGACTTCGCGTTCGTCGCCCTCACCGGCGGCGTGCTGGTGACCGCGGGGTACGCGCTCCTGGATCGCTTGGGATGGGGCGCCCCGCGGCCGGCGCCGAGGGCGTTGGCCGCCTTCGTCGTCGTCGGCGCGCTGGTCACGGTGCTGGGCTCGGGGCCCTACGCGCTCGTCTTCTTCGCGTTGGTCGGCGTCGCCAGCGTCTTCCTGTGGCGGAACCGGATCGCAGAGACGCGTCCGAGCCTCCTCGAGGCCCCGCGGGGGCGGAGCCCCACGATGAACCTCGTCGCCGTCATGGCGATGCCCGCGGTGGCGGCCGCGCTGTACCCGCTGTGGTACCGCACCGGCGTGGGCCTGAACGCGCACCTCGACCTCGTCGTCGGATCGCTGAACCTGGCGGCGCTGGCGCTGTTCGCGGTCGCCGGAACGCGGCTCCTGGCGCGTCGTTGACCGGGTGTCCCGGCTGCGGCTACCCTGCCTAACGACGCCGCCAGCGGCCACGAGGACCGTCGCGCGCGGTGATCGCACGCATGGGCACGCGCCCCGTCGCCCTCGCCGGTT
>CAZLQH010000157.1:0-3696 GCA_964561595.1 uncultured bacterium
TCACTGCTTCACGCCGCTGCTGGCGATCCCGGTGGTGATGAAGCGCTGCAGGAACGCGAAGACCAGCGTGATCGGCAGCAGCGTCAGCACGGTCATCGCCAGCACGTAGTGCCACTGGACGTTCAGCTCGCCCTGGAAGGCGTTCAGACCGACCTGCAGGGTGAACAGCTCGCTGCGGGTGAGCACGATCAGCGGCCACAGGAAGTCGTTCCAGCGCCACATCACGCTGAAGATCGCCAGCACCGCCATCGCCGGCGCCGAGAGCGGAAGCACGATCTGCCAGTACAGGCGCCACTCCGACGCGCCGTCGATGCGGCCGGCGTCCAGCAGCTGGTCGGGGATCGTCAGCATGTACTGCCGGAGCAGGAACACGCCCGTCGGCGTCGCGGCGCCGGGGATGATCACGCCCCACAGGTTGTTCACCCAGCCCACCTGGGTGATCACCAGGTAGACGGGCACCAGGATCACGCTGATCGGGATCATCAGCGTGCCGATGATCAGCAGGAACACCGCGTTGCGGCCCCGGAACTTGTACTTCGAGAGCGCGAACGCCGCCATGCTGTTGACCACCAGCGTGATGAGCGTCGCGACGACGGTGACGACGACGCTGTTGCGGAGGTAGGTCAGGAAGTTGAAGCGCTCCAGCGGAACGGTGTAGTTCTCCGTCGCGAGCCGCAGCTCGCGGATCGCCTCGCGCTGGTCGAGTCCGACCGTGATGCGCTCGTCCGGATCGTCCGGGTCGACCATCTGGGCCTGCAGGCCGACACGCCGGATCTGCGCCAGGCGCTCGGTCGTACCGTCCTCGAGCGTCACCTCGAACAGCGGCAGCGGCTCGTCGTAGCCGGGAACCTCGACCGTCTGCTGGGAGTAGGGCAGGAAGGTGGGCGGAAACTCGAGCAGGCCGGCGGGCGTCTTGAACGACGAGGCGACCAGCCACAGGACCGGGCCGAACATGACGATCACGCCCACCGCCAGGTAGGCGTAGGAGAGCACGTCCGTGGCGTGCACGCCGCCGTTCCGTCCGCGACGCCGGGTGATGAAGGTCCTGAGGTCACGCAAGGTGCGACTCGCTTCCTCGGCTGAGCCGGAGCTGGAGCAGCGTGGCGATCAGCAGGACCACGCCCAACGTGACCGAGGCGGACGCCGCCAGCCCGAAGCGCTGGATCTGGCTGGCGAAACCGACCTCGTAGATGTACTGCACCATGAGCAGGGTGGCGCTGCCGGGACCGCCGCCGGTGAGCACGTAGACCAGGTCGAACATCTGCACGGCGCGGATCAGCGCCAGCACCAACACCACGATCACGTTGGGCATCAGCAACGGCAGCGTGATGTGGCGGAACGACAGCACCGGGCCGCTGCCGTCGATCTGCGCGGCTTCGTACAGCTCGGCGGGGATCGACTGCAGGCCGGCCAGCAGGATCAGGGTATGGAAGCCCATGTTGGCCCAGATCGTCACCACGATCACCCAGAACATGGCCCACTCGCTGTTCAGCAGGAACAGGATGGGCTCGCGCCCGAACGCGTCGAGGATGCCGTTCAGAAGCCCGTTGCGCTGCAAGATCCACTTCCACACCAGCGCGACCACCACCGGCGAGAGCAGAACGGGATAGAAGTACACGCTCCGGAAGAACCCTCGAAACCGGATCTTGGCGTTCAGGACCAGGGCGGTGACGAGGGCGAAGAAGACCAGGCCGACGACGTGGAACGCGACGAAGGTGCCGCTGTTGAACACGGCGCGCCAGAACAGGTCCTCGCGGCAGCTGGAGGGCTCGAGATAGTTGGTGCAGGTGTAGATCTGCTCGAAGTTCTGCGTGCCGACGAACGGCCGGTTCTGCGGATAGAGCTGCGTGCCTCCCGTGAAGGCGTAGTAGAAGTTCATCGCCATCGGGAAGAGAATGAAGACGCCGAAAATAGCGAGGTTGGGAAGCAGGAACACCCAGGCCATGCGACGGACCCCGATGAGTCGCTGGATGGGCTCGATCGCCCAGCCGAGCACCGTCATGACCGCGGCGACGGCGCCGAACGCGATCTTCCCGGGGAGTTCGTTGAGCTTCGTGCGGGAAGCGCCGTTCATGGCGTCGTCCTCCAGTTCGGTCAGGGACGCGGCCGGGCCCCGACCGTCGTCCGGTCGGGGCCCCACCACGGTCGCCCAGGATTACTGCGTTTCGGCGATCTGCTCGTCGATGTCGGACTGCATGCGCTCGATCGCCTGATCGAGCGACAGCTCGCCGACGAAGACCTGCGTCAGGCGGTCACGAATCGCGTCGAACACCACCCGGTTGAACGGGTAGCCCTGAAGCTGGTACGCCGTCGGGTGCAGGTTGGGCACCTCGGCCGCGAACGTGCTCAGCGCGTCGCGGGTCGCTTGCAGCTCGGCGTCGAACTCCACGCCGCTCTCGGCCAGGCCGAGGTGGCCCGGGATGAACAGCGTGCGGCCGTAGAACTCGGCCAGCTGCTCCTCCTGCGCCAGGAAGTCCAGGACGCGAGCGACCTCTTCGGGATGGTCGGTGTCGGCGATGCCGACCAGGGCGGCGCCGCCGGGCATGCCGGTGCAGGCGGCGGGCCCGCACGGGTTCGAGACGGCCTGCCAGTCGAACGCGTCGCCGATCAGCTGGGCGAACTGGCCGATCTGCCAGCTGCCGGACATGTAGAACACGACCTGCGCGTTCACGAACTGCTCGTTGCCGGCCACGTAGCTGCCGGCAGAGCCGATCCACACGTCGGGGATCATGGTGCCGTCGGCGTGCCACTCGACCATCAGCTCCGCCATGCGACGGAAGCCTTCGTCGTCGATGGCGGGGTAGCCGTCCTCGTCGAAGAGCTCGGCGCCCATGCTGATCGCCGGTCCGGCCAGGCGGTGTCCGGTGCGGTCCATCGCCATGGCGTACGGCGTGCCGGTGGCTTCCGCGACGTCACGGGTGATCTGCGCCCATTCGGGCCAGGTGGTGTCGGGTCCGGGAACCTCGATGCCGGCCTGCTCGAACAGCGTGGCGTTCACGTACGGACCGGTGACGGTCAGCTGGGTCATGAATCCCGGGATCGCTTCGGAGCCCGCGGGCCGCATCCAGTCGAGGAACGGTCCGAAGTTGACGTCCCAGTAGGCTTCGTCGTCGACGTGCGGACGAAGGTCGATGAAGAACTCCGACAGGCCGCCGAGATCGGTGACGCGAGCCATGTCGGGGCCCTGGCCCGAGGCCAGCTGCAGCGGAAGCGACTGCAGGATGCCGCTGGAGTACGGAACGACGTCCATCACCACGGTGACGTCGGGGTTGGCGGCCTCGAAGCGGTCCAGGAGATCGCGCATCACCTGGCTCTCGGAGCCGTCGTCGTACCAGGTCATGCGCAGCTCGACCTGCGCGAGGGCGCTTCCTGCGGCGACCGTGACGACCGCGAGCAGGATGGCGAGGAAGCGGCGTGCGGTTCGTGTCATTCGTACCTCCAGGGGCGAGCTCGACTCCATGGGGACGGTCCACCGGGGGGCGGTCCATGGCCCGTTCCCCGGCGCAGCGACCCACGCCGGGCACAGAGCTGGACCCGTCGGGTCGCAGGCCGGCCGTCGTGCGTCGTTGCGTTACGTCGAGTATCGGCCCCTGCCGAGGACACGTCAAGGACGCACGTCTCCGGATCGGTGCACCGCTGCGGTACACCGATCCGGAGGCGTGACTCGCGTCTTGTCGGGACGCCGCCGGGCGTGGC
>CAZLQH010000158.1:0-3689 GCA_964561595.1 uncultured bacterium
CGGTAGTCGCGGTCCTGCTCGAGCACCTGCTCGGCGCCCCCGAACTCGGTGGTGCGCTCCTCGGCGCGCGGGACGGGCGTGTAGCTGGCGTCGGTCACGATGGATCCTCCTGGGGTCGCGCCACGATGGTGACGCGCTCGATACGGTCGGGGACGGCGAACAGGCCCACGGCGCCGACGCCGCCGGTGTTTCCCAGCACGCCGCGTCGGCCGACGATCTGGAACGACTGGCCTTGGCCGGGAAGCTCGCCGAGCTGCGCGCCGAGCCAGTCGCCGACCGTTCCTTCCGCGCCTGCGGCCTCCTCGACGCCCTGCTCGGCCAGGACGGAGGCCGGCTCGGTGAGCCGGGCGACGACCGAGGGAGCTTGCGGGTCGACCCGCGTGAGACGGTCGAGCACCGGCTGGCCGGAGACGACCTCGCCGAACACCGCGTGGTTCCCGTCCAGCCACGGGGTGGCGGCGAAGGTGACGAAGAACTGGCTGCCGTTCGTGTCCGGGCCGGCGTTGGCCATGCTCAGCAGCCCGGGCCGGTCGTGCGCGAGCCCATCGACGATCTCGTCCTCGAACGCGTATCCGGGGCCACCGGAGCCCGTTCCGGTGGGGTCGCCGGTCTGCGCCATGAACCCGTCGATGACCCGGTGGAACACGATCCCCTCGTAGAACCGGTGCAACGCCAGGAAGACGAAGTTGTTCACGGTCCGGGGCGCGCGTCGCTCGTAGAGGTCCAGCGTCAGCGTGCCGGCGGTGGTCTCGATCACGGCGCCGTAGTCGAGGCCCGCGTCGAGCACCGGCTCGGCCTGCTCGAAGCTCTGCACGGGGACGTCGGAGAGGAACGCGACCGGCTCGAAGCCGTCCTGGGCGGCCGACGACGGTACGCTCCCCGCGCCGGCCTCGCCGGGGGCGCCGTCTTCGGCCTGGGCGCGAACGGTCGCGGCGTCCGGATCCGTGGTCGCGGTGTCGGACGCTTCCGCCGAGACGGCGGTGGCCGCGCCGGGCTCGATCCACAGGTCCCCGAACGCGGTCCAGGCGCCGATCGCCAGGAGCGCCAGCACGACGGCGACGAGCGCGACGACGCGGCTCATACCGGCCTGCGGTCGCGCGTGGCGACGCGCCGTGCAGGGGAGGGAACGGGGTCGAGACGGGATTCTGGCGTCATGCCGGGCAGTGTATCCCGGGTCGTCGGCCTCGCCGGTGGTCCGAGCACGTCCGGGCTACGGCACGACACGCATCGATTCGTGAGGTTCTCGTCGTGAGGGTGGAGGGGACGCCCGGTAGAGTGGGCGCGTGAACTTCAGCGACCTCCTCTCCTCCCTGGTGCAGCGCGGCGCGTCCGACATTCATCTGCATTGCGGGCTTCCGCCGCTCGCCCGCATCAACGGCAAGCTGACGCCGGTCGAGGGCAGCAAGGTCGTTCCCGCCTTCACCGACAAGCTCGTCGAGGTGATGGGCGACGAGCGACAGCGCGCCATGTTCGCCGACAAGCATCAGGTCGACCTCGCGTACAGCGTGCCCGGGCTGGCGCGCTTCCGCGTCAACCTGTTCCGGCAGCGCGGCTCGGTGAGCGTCGTCATGCGCGTCATCACGAACGACGAGTCGAAGCTCAAGGTCGTGAACCTGCCGCAGGACACGGTGGACTACTTCCGCGACAAGGAGAAGGGCCTGGTCCTGGTCACCGGCCCCACCGGCTCGGGCAAGTCCACGACGTTGGCCCGGATCATCGACGAGATCAACCAGATCCACAACAAGATGATCGTCACGGTCGAGGACCCGATCGAGTACCTGCACCGCTCGAAGAAGTCGGCGATCGTCCAGCGCGAGATCGGGGTGGACGCCCTGACGTTCGCCGACTCGCTGGTCGCGGCGATGCGGCAGGATCCCGAAGTGATCATGATCGGCGAGATCCGCGACCACACCACCGCTGCGGCGGCGCTGTCGGCGGCGCAGACCGGCCACCTGGTGTTCAGCACCCTCCACACGCAGGACACCGTCCGCACCGTCAACCGCATGATCGAGCTCTTTCCGCCGCACGAGCGCGAGACGGCTCGGATCCTCTTCGCCGAATCGCTCGTGGGGATCGTCAGCCAGCGGCTCGTCCCTCGCTCCGACCGTCCCGGGCGCGTGGCGGCGATGGAGATCATGAAGGGCACGCTGCGCATCAAGGACCTGATCCGCGACGAGGAGCGGACGTCGGAGCTGTACGACGCGATCCGCGACTCGACCCTGGACGGCATGCAGCTGATGGACGATCACCTCGCGCGGCTGTACGCCGACGGCACGATCGCGTTCGAGACCGGCCTCGCGTCGGCGACCAGTCAGCAGGCGTTCAAGATGGCCAGCACGCAGACGGACATCGAAGCGGGACGCGATCCGCGCGCCACGCAGTTCTGAGCCGACGGTCGTCAGGGGCCCCGGGCCCCCGCCTCAGAACGGCACGTCGGCGCGCGGCGGCTGGCTCGATCGGCTCCCTCGGCTCCACGCCGGTCCTCGGTCCACCAGCAGCCGCGCCCGGTCGATCGTCACGCTCGTCCGCAGCCAGGGACAGTGCGCCTCGAGCTCGCCCAGCCGGGAGGCGTCGACGCGGATCCCCTCGGCCGACCAGGTGACCACGCCGCGGGACGACGGGAAGCGCAGCTGGACGGGGGTCGTGCCGGACGCCTCGTCGATGCGCGAGCGGAGCTCGAGCAGCTGATGCTCCGCGATCTCGCGAGGATCGAAGCGCAGCACCGCGACCTCGGGCACCGCATCGCGGGCGTCCCAACGGATCAGGCGGTCGGCCACCAGCCGGACCGCCTCGCCGTCTTCGGACGCCTCGGCGACCAGCACCACGGGCGCGTCCTCCTCGAGCAGCGAGGCGATTTCGTCGAAGATGCGGCTGAACGCCACGACCTCGCGCGAGCCGCTCTCGTCGGCGACCTCGAACCGCGCCATCATCGAGCCCTTTCGGGTGGGTCGCTTGGCGACGTTCTGCAGGATGCCGGAGAGCACGACCTTGAGCCGCCCGCCGGCCTCGCCGGTCGAACGCTGCTCGCTCAGCCACGCCTCGACGTGATCGACGGGGCAGCTCGCCGCCTCGGCCAGGCCGGGGTAGGAGCGCATCGGATGCGCGCTGATGTACAGCCCTAGCGCGTCCTTCTCGAGCTTGAGCCGGTCGAGGTCGGTCAGCTCCTCGCCCGCCTCCAGCGCGGGCGGCTTGAGCTCCTCGGCCGCGAACAGCGCCATCTGACCGGCCGCGTCGCTCTCGCGCTGCGCGGTTCCCCACTTCATCGCCGACTCCACGTTCGCCAGCAGGGTGGCCCGGTCGCCCATCGCGTCGAACGCGCCGGCCTTGACGAGGTGCTCCAGCGCCCGCTTGTTGATCAGCGAGCTCTCGCAGCGCCGACAGAAGTCGAACAGGTCCTTGAACGGCCCGTTCCGCTCGCGCTCGGCGACGACGTGCTCGACCGCGGCGTCGCCGACGTTCTTCACGCCGTGCAAGCCGAAGCGCACGACCTCTCCGACGGGGGTGAAGTCGCCGCGCGACTCGTTGATGTCGGGCGGCAGCACGGCGATCCCCATGTGCCGCGTGTCCGCCACGTACTGCGCCACCTTGTCGCTGTTGGCCCGCTCGACCGTGAGGAGCGCCGCGGCGAACTCGACGGGGTAGTGGGCCTTCAGGTAGGCGGTCTGGAACGACAGCTCGCCGTAGGCGGC
>CAZLQH010000159.1:0-3620 GCA_964561595.1 uncultured bacterium
CCTATGAGAAGGCGCCCCGAAGGGCGCCCACATCGGTCTGTGTCAAGCTTACGGCTGGGGGTCGCTCGCGAAGACTCCGCCGCCGTCCTCGACTTCGTACTGGATGCTCCCGTTGTTGTGCTCGGCGACGTAGTGGAAGGAATCGCCGGCCACCCCGTCACCCGTTGCGTTCCCACCGACAGTGACAACAACGTCCGTGCAGGATTGGATGCCGTTCTCGGCCGTGGCGGCAGCGCCTGCGCTAGCCAAGTCATTCGCGTAGTCCCAGGGATCGATCGACGCGTTGATCTCTTCCTGCGTGACGATCTCCTTGAGGCACGTCTGCGCGGCCGTGTCGAACGCACGCTCACGAGCGTTCAGCAGGTTCGGAATGAGAACCGCTGCGAGGATGCCGATGATCGCAATGACGATCAACAGCTCGATCAGGGTGAAGCCTTGCGTGTTGCGGTTGCGCATGGAAGCGCTCCTTTCGGTGCGGGCGGCACGAACGATTGGATGGATGAGTTTCGTGCGCCCTCGTGCAAGTGCGAGCGCAGGCCCGATGCCCGCGTCAAGTCCTAATGTACTCCGCCACTCTTACGAACCTCTTACGGATCCGTCACACAGCTCTCACCCGTAGGCTCGTGCCGAGACTTGGGGCGTTCGTCGCAGAGCCCGGAGGCGTCGGACCGTCGTGTCGGGGCGACCTCTCCGAGGGTCCGCTGTGGTACCTTCTTCCCCGTCTCGCCGGCCCAACGCGGTGGCGACCCCCGAACCTGGTCAGGGCGGAAGCAGCAGCCATAAGGGGTGATCGTCAGGTGCCGTTGGTCACCGGCGGGACGCTTTTTCGGACCTCATCCAACAAGTCGGCGCAGGCGTCCTCGATCAGGTCCAGGACCCGGTCGAAGCCGTCGTCCCCACCGAAGTACGGATCGGGCACGTCGCGCGGAGCACGCTGGGTCGTGCTGGCGGTGGCGTGGTGACTGGAGTAGTCCAGGAGTCGGACCAAGCGGACGCCCTCACGACCGTCACGGAGGTTCCGGCGCAGCTTCTCGAGCGACGCGAGGTTCTTGGCGTCCATCGCGACGACGTAGTCGAAGCGCTTCAGGTCCTCCGGCTTCGTCTGTCTGGCACGGAGACCGGACAGGTCGATCCCGCGCTGACGCGCCGCGGCCGTCGCCCGCCCGTCGGGCGGCAGGCCCACGTGCCAATCACCGGTGCCTGCGGAGTCCACGAACACCCGGTCGTCCAGGCCGGCGTCGACCAGCATGCGCCGGAACACGCCCTCCGCCGTCGGGCTGCGGCAGATGTTCCCCAGGCACACGAACAGGACCGACACGTCGGCGTCCTCGGGACGGGTGGGCGGAGCCGCGGGTCGGCCGTTCGGCCCGCTCACGCCTTGAGCCCCGGCTTGCTGCGGTAGATCCGGGTCACGTCCGCGATGCGGCTCACCGTCTCCTTGATGAACTCGATCTCGGCCTGGTCGCGGACGTCCACGCGGACGTGGATGCGGGCCTGCGTGGCGGACTGGACGTCGGCAGCGACGCGGGTGGCGGACTTGTTCATGCCTGCGATCACGTCCAGGACGTCCTTCAGCAGGCCGGGCCGGTCCACGGCGACGATCTCGAAGTCGACCGGGAACACCTCGCCCGCCGGGACGTCCCAGCTGACGTTCACGAACCGTTCCGGCTCGGACTGCATCAGGTGACGCACGTTGGGGCAGTCCACGCGGTGCACGCTGACGCCGCGGCCCCGGGTGATGTACCCGACGACATCGTCGCCCCTCACCGGACCGCAGCACTGCGCAAGGTTGGCGGGCGCGTCGATCCCGTCGACGAACACGCCGTTGATGCTCTTGCGTTCCGGGGTGCGGGTCGGCAGGTCCGGCTTGCGGTCCTGCGTCGTCTGGGGCGCCAACACCTCGATCGCCTGGCGGGGCAGCAGACGCCGGTTCGCCAGCGCCAGGTAGAGGTCCTCGGGGTTGTCGCTACGCAGCAGACTGCGGGCCGCCGACTCCAGCTTCGCCTTCGTCATGTGCGCGCCGATGGGGAGCTGCTTGCGGCGCAGCGCGCGCTCCAGCGTGCGCTTGCCGGCGTCCACCTTCTCCGTCCGCTCCTGCGCGCGGAACCAGTGCCGGATCTTCTGCTTCGCGCTGCGGGTGATCGTCAGGTTCAGCCAGTCCTGGCTGGGGCCGTAGTGGCTGCTGCGGTTCGTGAGCACCTCGACCCGGTCGCCCGTCGTCAGCTCGTGGCCCAGCGGGACGATCTCGCCGTTCACGCGCGCGCCGATGCAGCGGTGCCCCACCTCGGTGTGCACCTGGTACGCGAAGTCGATCGGCGTGCTGCCGCGCGGCAGGTTCAGCACGTCCCCCGCCGGCGTGAACACCAGCACCCTCTCCCCCAGCAGGTCGTGCTTCACGGCGTCCACGAACGCGCCTGCGCTGTCGGCGTCCTCGTCCGCCTCCAGCAGCTGGTGCATCCAGTTCAGGCGCTTCTCGACCTCGTGCGTGTCGTCGATCCCCTGCTTGTACGCCCAGTGGGCCGCGACGCCGTACTCGGCGATCTCGTGCATGGCGCGCGTCCGGATCTGCACCTCGATCGGCTGACCGCGCGTGCCGATCACCGTCGTGTGCAGGCTCTGGTAGCCGTTGGGCTTGGGCACCGCGACGTAATCCTTGAAGCGGCCCGGGATGGGCGTCCACAGGCTGTGCACGATCCCCAGCGCGCGGTAGCACACCGCCTTCTCGGCCTCCTCGCCCACCAGGTCGGTGCTGGACGCGAACGGATCCAGGATCGCGCGGATCGCCATCAGGTCGAAGATCTGATCCAGGCTCTTGTTGTCGCGCTGCATCTTGCGGTGGATCGAGAACAGGTGCTTGCTGCGGCCCGACAGCTCGAACGCCAAGCCCTCCGTGTCCAGCCGGCCGGTCAGGCCCGCGATCGCCTGCTGGACGTACTGCTCCCGCTCCGCGTGGTGCATGCGGACCTGACGCTGCAGCTGCTGGTACCGCTCGGGCTCCAGGTACTGGAACGCCAGGTCCTCGAGCTCGTTCTTGATGTGGCTGATCCCCAGGCGGTGCGCCAGAGGCGCGAAGATCTCGAGCGTCTCCTTCGAGATGCGCTGCTGCTTGTGGGGCGGCATGACCGCCAGCGTCCGCATGTTGTGCAGCCGGTCCGCCAGCTTGACCAGGATGATCCGCACGTCGCTGACCATCGACAGCAGCATCTGCCGCAGGTTCTCCGACTGCTCGTCGGCGTACACGCGGACCGCCAGCTTGCTGATCTTCGTCTCGCCCTCCACGATCTGGCGGACGACCGGCCCGAACCGCTCCTCGACGTCCTCGAACGTGACGTCCGTATCCTCGACCGTGTCGTGCAGCAGCCCGGCGCAGAGCGCATCCGCGTCCAGGTGCATCTCGGCCAAGAGAGCGGTGACCGCAACCGGGTGCGTGATGTACGGCTCGCCCGAGCGGCGCTTCATGTAGCTATGCGCGTCGTCCGCCAGCTCGAACGCGTCCTCGACCCGCCGGATCGATGCGGGGTCGAGGTAGCCGAGCTGGGAGGTGAGGCTGTCGCGCAAGCCTTGCATCAGAACTGAAAGGATAGCACCGGGACGTCGTTCGTCAGGAATGGGGAACGACG
>CAZLQH010000160.1:0-1175 GCA_964561595.1 uncultured bacterium
AGGCGATCGTCGACGCGTTCTACGGGCCGTTCGCGACGCTCGCGGTCGACTTCCTCCCGCCGCTCCTCTGGGGGCACGCCGAGCTGGAGCCGTACCGCTACGATCCCGCGCGCGCCCGCGCGCTGCTGGCGGAGGCGGGCCTGGCGGACGGCTTCACGACCGAGCTCTGGTACGTCCCGGTCAGCAGCCCGCTGGAGCCGGCACCGCGCGCGATCGCCGAGACGATGGCGAGCTACCTGGCGGACGTCGGGATCATGGCCCGGCCTCGGACGAAGGACTGGAACGCCTACCTCGCCGACGCGGCGGCGGGGCGCCTACCGCTGTACATGCTGGGCTGGGCCGCGGACTACGCCGATCCGGACAGCTTCCTGCGGACGTTCTTCGGGGCGTCGCGCTACGCCTCGCCCGGCTGGGACGACGAGGAGGTGGTCGCGTGGGTCCAGCAGGCGCGACGCGCGACCGACCAGGGCGAGCGCGCCGCGCTGTACGCACGCGTGCTGCGGCGGGCGCACGAGCAGGTGCCGGCGCTTCCGACCGTGCACGCCCGCAGCGTGAACGGGGTGCGGGCGACGGTGAGCGGGTTCGAGGTCGGTCCGATCCCGGGAGCGCTGCGGCTGAGCGGCGTGGCGAAGGCGTCCGGCGACTAGGTCCCGTCGCGCGTCCCCAGCAGCGACACGGCCAGCAGCAGCACCGCGCCCACGCTGATGAGCGCGTCGGCGACGTTGAACACCGGGAAGTCGAACCAGCCGATCCGGACGTGCACGAAGTCGACGACGTACCCCAGGCGGAACCGGTCGATCATGTTCCCGATCGCGCCGGCCAGCACCATCGTCAACGCCGCGCGCATCCAGGCGCCGTGCTCGCGTCCGTGCCGCAGCAGGTGCGCCGTCAGCCAGATCGACACGGCCAGCGACAGCAGACCCAGCAGGAAGGTGCCGTCGACGTGCAGCGGACCGAGGCGCAGGTCCAGGCCGCGAAGCATGCCGAACGCGGCGCCCCGATTCTGGACGTAGGTGAAGTAGAGGGCGCCGGGGATCACGGGCGTTCCCGCGTCCCCCAGCGCGAACGTCGCCTGGACCCACGCCTTGGCGAGCTGATCGATCGCCACCAGCACGGCGGCCGCGAGCAACGTCATGGCGGCCAGTCTATCCGGGCGGCCGCGACGCCGCCGCGAC
>CAZLQH010000160.1:1275-3549 GCA_964561595.1 uncultured bacterium
CGACCGCAGGGAGGCGTACGGCATGCCAGCGACGCTCGAACAGGTTCGCAGCCGCATCGCGGGCGCCGAGGACGGGGATCGACCCCTCCTCGGCCGTTTCGCGGAGCAGCTCTTCGACAAGGCCGATCCAGGCTTCCTGGACGCGTTCGACCCCGACGCGCTCGTCGCCATGGCGCGCGGCGGTCTGCGCTTCCTCGACCAGAAGGGCGGCAACGGCGTGGCGGTCGACGTGCTGGACCCGACGTTCCAGGCCGACGGCTGGGAGGCGCCCTACACCGTCGTTCGCGTGACGATGCGGGACCGCCCGTTCATCGTCGACTCGGTCCGGGCGGAGCTCCGCCGGCACGAGGTCGAGCTGTTCCACCTGCTCCACCCGATCTACCGCGTCAGGCGCGACGAGGACGGCCGGGTGGCCGACCTGGCGGGACGAGGCGGCTCTGGAACGCCCGAGGCGTTCGAGCTCTTCTTCGTCGAGCGCATCGAGAGCGAGGCACGCCGCGGCGTCCTGGCGAACGCGGTCGAGCGGGTGCTGGGCGACGTGGTGCTGGCGACCGAAGACTACGGAAAGCTGCGCGAGAAGGCGCAGGAGGTGGCCGAGAGCCTTCGCGAGGTCCGTCAGCGCACGGCGCAGGGAGCCCACCGCGACCGTGCGGAGGAGCTCGAGGAGTACGCGACGTTCCTGGACTGGCTGGACGACGGCAACTTCATCTACCTCGGCTACCGCGAGTACGACATCGTCGAGCGCGAGGGGGTGCGGATGCTGCAGGTCGACGCCGACTCCGCGCTGGGCATCCTGCGGAAGCTCGAGGAGAGCGGCTACCGCGAGCCGGTCCCCCTCACGGAGCTGCCCGACGGTCTGCGCGAGCGCGTCACCGGCGGCAGGCCGCTCATCGTGACGAAGACGAACGCCGAGTCCACGGTGCACCGGCCGGCCCGGATGGACTACGTGGGCGTCAAGAAGCTGGGCCGCGGCTTGCAGGTGCTGGGCGAGCGACGCCTGGTGGGCCTGTTCACCAGCAAGGCGCTGGCGACCCCCGTCGACGAGACGCCGATCCTGCGGCGCAAGCTGCGGGGCGTGCTGGAGCGTGACGACGCCGTGCCCGGCTCGCACGACTACAAGGAGATCGTCAGCGTCTTCGACTCGATGCCGCGGACCGAGCTGTTCTGGTCGGACGCCGAGCAGCTGTGGCGCGACGTGCGCACCATCATGGCGCTCGAGCAGGAGCGCGGCGTGAAGCTCACCGTCCGGCCCGATCCGCTGCAGCGGGGTCTCGGCATGATGGTGATCATGCCGCGCGAGCGGTTCAACGCCGACGTGCGCATGGCGATCCAGCGGCACCTGGCCCGGCGGCTGGACGCGGAGCACGTCGACTACACGCTGGCGATCGGCGAGGACGAGGCCCAGGTCCGCTTCCACTTCTTCTTCGTCACGCACCTCACCCGCGACCAGATCGACGTGCACGAGCTCGAGGCCGAGGTCGCCGAGCGCACGCGGACCTGGAGCGACCACCTGCGCGACCGGGCCGTCGAGCGTCACGGCGTCGCGGACGGGCGACGCCTGGCGGAGCGCTGGCTGGCCGCGATGGACGAGCGCTACCAGGCGGACGTCCGTCCCGCGCAGGCGCTGCGTGACATCGAGAACCTCGAGGCGCTCGGGGAGCGCGCCGCGTCGGTGGACCTGCTCGCCCCGGTGGGCGATCGCGGGGGACAGCCCGCCGCTCTGCTGAAGATCTACCACCGCAACGCGACCCTGGCGCTCTCGGACGTGCTGCCGATGCTCGAGAACCTCGGTCTCCGGGTCTTGGAGCAGGTGGCGTACGAGCTGCGCAGCGCCGGCGATCCTCGTGGCATCGACGTGTTCCGGGTGCAGGACCGCAGCGGCGCGATGCTGGACGTCCGGGCGGACCGCGGCCGGCTGGTCGCGGCGCTGGAGCGGCTGCTGGAGGGCGGGGTCGCCAGCGACCGGCTGAACCGCCTGGTCCTGGCGGCCGGGATGACGCTCCGCGAGGTGGAGCTGCTGCGGGCGTACCAGCTCTACTACGCCCAGCTGAACGCGGTCACCAGCCGCAGCTTCGTGAACGACGCGCTGCTCGCGAACCCGGCCGTGGTGCCGCCGCTGCTGGCGACGTTCCGCGTTCGCCACGATCCGGAGCTGGACGGCGACCGCGCGGCCCGGACGGAGGCGGCGGACCGCGCTTTCCTGGACGCCCTGTCGGCGGTCGCCTCGCTCCCCGAGGACCGCATCCTGCGGGGCCTGCACGACCTGATGCGGGC
>CAZLQH010000161.1:0-3500 GCA_964561595.1 uncultured bacterium
TCGAGGAGGGACCGGACCTCGATCCGATCGTGATCGAGTGGTGCCTGAAGAGCGATGCGCTGGGCGATCCGCCCATGAACGACGCGACCGCGGTGGCGTTGGGCTTCGCGACGGAGGACCAGCTGGAGGCGTTGTTCGAGGGGGCGATCGCCGTGAACGAGGCGCTGCGCCCGTTCTTCGCCGAGCGCGGGCTGGACCTGGTCGACTTCAAGCTCGAGTTCGGCACGGACGCGGACGGCCAGCTGCTTCTGGCCGACGAGATCAGCCCCGACACCTGCCGGCTGTGGGACCTGGAGAGTGGCGAGCGGCTGGACAAGGACCGCTTCCGGCGCGACCTCGGCGGGGTCGAGGAGGCCTACCGCGAGGTGGCGAGGCGCGTCGCGCAAGGGGCGTCGGCATGAGCGCGGAGCGGACGAGCCGCACCCGGGCACGCGTCACCGTCCGCCTCAAGCCGGCGATCCTCGATCCGCAGGGACGTGCGGTCCAGGCGACGCTGACACGGCTTGGCCATCACGGCGTCGACGAGCTCCGGGTCGGCAAGGTCGTCGAGTTCACGATCGACGGCGCGCCGGAGGAGGCCGAGGCGGAGGTCCGCCGAATCGCCGAGGGGGTGCTCGCGAATCCGGTGATGGAGGACGTCGAGATCGCGCTCGAGCCGGTCGACGCGGGCGCTCCGGACGGCGCGTAGCGGCGCGGACCGATGACCGAACGACGGCGAGACGCGGACGACGAGGCCGTGCACGTAACGGTCGTAGGTCCGTCCGGCAGGGTCCGTGGCCGCGTGGCGGTGGTGCACGGCTTCGCCGAGCACGGCGGGCGCTACGCCGAGCTGGCGGGCGCCTTCGCGGCGCACGGACTCGAGGTCCACGTCCTGGACTTGCGGGGACACGGCCGTAGCGGCGGCGTGCGGGCGCTGGTCCGTGACGCCGCCGAGACGCAACGCGACGTCACGGAGCTCCTGGAGCGTCTGCGCGCGGCCGGTGGGCCGGTGCTCGGCTTCGGCCACAGCTTCGGGGGCGCGCTGATGTTGCGTGCGGCGCAGCTCCGGCCGGAGCTCGTCGACGCGGTCGTCGTGAGCGGGCCGTACCTCCGCACCGCGGTCGACGACCCGCCGTGGATGTTCGGTCTCGTGAACGTCGTGTCGCGCGTCTGGCCTCGCCTCAGGACCCGGCCCATCGACGCGACGGCCGTGTCGTCGTTACCGGAAGAGGTGGCGCGCTACCGCGACGATCCGCTGGTGGACGTCGGCGGCGTCCGTCTGGCCAGCGTCCGCGAGCTGCACGCGCTGGGCCCGCGCGTGCTGGCCGACGCCGAGCAGCTGGTCACGCCGACCCTGATCGTGCACGGGGACGCGGACCGGCTGGCCTCGGCGCTCGGAAGTCGCGAGCTGCGCGACACGGCCGGCGGGGAGGACGTCACGCTGCTCGAGCTGCCGGGGGTCGCGCACGACGTGCTCCACGACGTGGGGGCAGGGCGGGTGCTCGACGCGATCGCGACGTGGAGTCTGGAGCGCCTCGGTCTCGCGCACGTGCCGGAGGCCGTCAGTCGTCGAGGCGAAGGATCAGGAACTTGAGGTAGCGCCCCTCGGGGAACGACGTGAGGACAGGATGGTCGGGCGGCTGGCCGCCGCGGTGCACGATCGTGCCGTGGCGGCCCGCCTCGCGCAGGCCGGCACGGACGGCGCCCTCGAACGCCTTGGGCGACACCTGCGCGGTGCACGACGCGGTCGCGAGCAGGCCGCCTGGCGACACCAGCCGTCCCGCTCCCGCGTTGAGCCGTCGGTACGCCGCCTCCGCCCGCGGACGTTGGCGTTTCCTTCGCGCCAGGGACGGCGGGTCGAGGACGACCAGCTCGAAACGCTCGCGCTCCTCCGCCCAGCGCGGCAGCGCAGCGAAGACGTCCTCCTGAACCACGCGGTGTCGGGAGGAGGGAAGGTCGTTCAGCGCGACGTTCCGCTCCGCATCGCGGAGCGCGCCCTCGGCGACGTCCACGCTCCACGCCTCGCGCGCGCCTCCGTCCAGGGCGTGGACCGTGAAGCCGCCGGCGTACGCGAACAGGTTCAGCACGCGCGCCTCCCGCGCCAGCTCGCGCACCGTGGCCCGATGCTCGCGATGGTCCAGGAACAGGCCGGTCTTCTGTCCCTCGCGGACGTTCGCGAGGAACCGCAGGCCGTTCTCGATCACCGTCTCCTCGGGGGGCGGAGCCTCGCCGGCGAGCACCTCCAGGCCGGCGTCGCGGCGCACGACGACGCCCTTCAGGCGGGCCTCGCGCAGCAGCGTCTTGGCGACGAGGGGCAGGTACGGCTCGACCGAGGCGGCGTGGGGCTGAAGCACGGCGAAGCGGCCGTAGCGGTCGGCGATCACCGCGGGCAGGCCGTCGCCCTCGCCGTGGATCAGCCGGTAGGCGGTGTGGCCGGCCGCGGCCAGGGGAGCTCGCGTCCGGACCGAGCGGGCGACCGCCGCTTTCCACCAGCCGTCGTCCGGCGGGGCTTCCCACGAGAACAGCCGCACGCCGATCGCCCCCGCGTCGTCGTATAGGCCGAACGCCACGGCCGAGCCGGCCTGGACGCGCACCCACTGGCCGACCCGAAGCTCGTGCCGCGGGAGCCGGTCGCGGTAGATCCACGGATGCCGGGAGCGGAGCGCGTGCTCCAGGTCGGGCGTCAGCTGCAGGGTGGCCGGGACGGGGGTGCTCACGCCCTCATCATGCCAGGCCGGCGAGCGCCTTCGCCTGCGCCAAAACCGCGTCCAGCATCGGCTCGGTGAGCACGCCCGTGTTCGTGTTCTGGAAGCTGACGTGGTAGCCGTCGACGAGCGGCAGCACGTCCAGATCGGGGAACGCCCGGTCCAAGCGGTGCACCTCGCCGTGGCCGAAGCGGTGGCGCGCCTTCACCAGCTGCGCGCCGCGTGCCCGGAGCGTCTCCAGGTACGCGTCGTGCGCGAACGCGCCCAGCGCCAGGACCGCGCGCGCATCCGGCAGCGCATCGAGGTCGCCGATCAGCCAGGGCCGGCAGCGAGCTGCCTCGTCGCGCGTGGGCCTGTTCCCGGGCGGGGCGCACCGCACCGCCGCGGTGATCCACAAGCCCCGCAGACGCAGCCCGTCTCCCCGCGTGCGGCTGTCCGGCCGGTCGGCCAGGCCCGCCCGGTGCAGCGCGGGGAAGAGGACCGAGCCGGAGGCGTCGCCGGTGAACTGGCGACCGGTGCGGTTCGAGCCGTGCGCGCCGGGCGCCAGGCCGAGCAGCACCAGCCTGGCCTCCGGGTCGCCGAAACCGGGCACGGGGCGTCCCCAGTACGGCTCGTCGCGGTAGGCGGCCCGCTTGCGGGCGGCGACGGTCTCGCGATGCTCGACCAGGCGCGGGCACGCCCGGCATCCTTCCAGCGCCGGTGGTAGGCGCTCCTGCGCCGACCACGAGCTCACGCGTCCGCGAGCGCCCGGGCGATCCGCGCGAGCGCCTCGTCGACGATCGCGCGCGACGTCGCGAAGTTGAGCCGCGCGAAGCC
>CAZLQH010000162.1:0-3363 GCA_964561595.1 uncultured bacterium
ACCAGGTCGAGCTCGGCCGCCTTCGCGTTGGCTTCGACCTGTTCGACGTTCTTGCAGCCGGGGATGACGCAGCTGACGGCCGGGTGCTGCAGGCACCAGGCCAGCGCCCAGGTCGCCATGTCGACGCCGTCGGGTACCTCTGCGTGGCGGATCCGCTGGGCTTCCTCGAGCTTGCGCTGGACCCCTTTCCGATCGTGCCGTGAGCGCACGTCGTTGGCGTCTTCGAAGGTGGCGTCGGGGCGGTACTTGCCGCTCAGGTAGCCGCTGGCGAGCGGCACGCGGGCCAGCACGCCCAGGTCGTGGGTCTGGCAGGCAGGGAAGACGTCCTGCTCGGGTGTGCGGTCCAGCCGGTTGTAGACCACCTGGATCGCTTCGGCTCCGACGTCGCGCGCGCGGCTCGTCTGGTAGACGTCGTCGTTCTTGCCGATCGAGATGCCGAGGTGGCGGATGCGGCCCGCCTCCACCTGCTCGGCCAATGCCTGCCACAGGTCCGGGTCGTCGAACGCTTCGCGGCTGCCGGAGTGGAACTGGTAGAGGTCCACGTGGTCGGTGCGGAGCGCCTCCAGCGAGGCGTCGAGCTGCTCGAGGACCTCGTCCGCCGTCCACAGCTGGTCGCGCTGGAAGTCGCCCAGGTAGCGGTGTCCGAACTTGGTGGCGACGAACCACTCGTCGCGGCGGCCCTCGATCGCTTTTCCGATCAGTCGTTCGGAGAGGTGGTCGCCGTAGCACTCGGCGGTGTCGAGGAGGTTGATGCCCAGCTCGTGGGCGCGGTCCAGGATGTCGCGAACCTCGGGCACGTCGTAGTCGCGGCCCCACTCGCCGCCGAACTGCCAGGTGCCGATTCCGACGACGGAGACGGGCATCTCGGTCGAGCCCAAGCGTCGGTACTTCATGGTGGCCTCCTCTTCCACGGGCGCGACGCGAACGGCGCCGGTCTACGCCCACGTGGGGTGTCGCCAGGCTACCGTGCACGCGCATCGCTGTAGGCGGCGCGCCTCTGGCTCCGCCAGAGCTTCGCCGTGCGGCCCTGCCGTGGCGCGAGAAGTCGAACCCGCAGCGGTTGCCAGACGATCCGCCCCGTGATCACCAGCGATCCGGACCCCTGCCACGACCTCCGACCGAGCGTCGCTCGCTTACGATGGCGGTGTGCCCCAGCAGCTCGAGCGGACGGCGCGATCGGACGGAAGTACCGTCGAGGAAGGCAGGATTCGCACCCTGACCTGGTCTCGCCGCGTCCCGACGTCGCCGGAGACGACCTGGACGTGCTTCCGAACGGTGCTCTGGGTCGGCGGTGCGGGCTTCGGACCGCGTCCCGTCATCGAGGAGCGTGGCGGCGCCGACGGCCTCGGCTGCACCCGGCGCATCGGCGTCGGCTCACGAGGCGTGCGTGAGCGGATCACCACCACCGAGTGGCCGGAGCGGCTCGAGTACCGCGTCGTGAATCCGTCCTGGACCACCTTTCCCGTCGATCATCACCTGGGGGTGGTCGTGTTCGCTAGGCTCGACGACGGCGGCACCGAGGTGCGCTGGCGCGTGGAGCTGACGCCCAAGCGCGGCGTCGGGCCCCTCGTGATGGCGGGAACCCGTTTCGTGATCGGGCGCTACCTGGACGCCCTGGAGCGGGCGTGCCTGGTGCGAACCCAAGGCGACGACGGGTCGCGCTAGGACTTGTCGCCCCTCGGGGGCCAGGCGCTCCCCTACGCCGAGCCGGGCGGCACGAGAGTTGACGAGGATGCGTTTCGACCGTGACGATCTGGAGTGCGCCCATGCAAGATCGATATGCAGACATCAAGAACCACTTCCGGGACGCCGACGGCGTGACCGTTCGCGAGGGACGAGGAGCACAAGGCATCAAGGCGGATTCGGTGATGTTCGCCATGTTCTTCAAGGGGGACCTGTTGCTCAGGCTGCCGGTGGCAAGGGTCACCGAACTCGTCGATCACGGCGACGGACGTCCCTACGATCCCGGTACCGGCCCCATGAGCGACCGCGTCGTCGTCCCGTACGACAAGCAATCGCTGTGGATCGCACTGGCCGAGGAATCCCAGGCCTACGTGAGCAGAAGGAAGACGTGAGCGAGGCGGAGTTCGCTTCGCGTAAGAGTGCACGCGGCATGGCGTCGCTCGCCCTCGGATGACGGAGGGGGCGGCACGGGGCAACGGTCTCGAGCAGCGCGGCGACGACCTCGAGGCATCCGGACTCGCCATGGACGGCTGCCAGGCGGCCGTGCCCGGCACACCCAGGAGGCGTCGTCTCGTCGTCGCAGAACCTCGCCGGTTCCGGCGACGGTCGTACGTACCGAGAGCGGCCAAAGGCTCCTCGGGCGGACCGGGTCGCACAGCGTGCGTAGCGCGCATGGCGTGCTCGCACACCGACCTACCTCCACGTCGACGACCTACGGAGAATCCGGATGATTCGACCCTAGACGACGTGCGATACGGCTTCGCTCTCTCTACCGGTCGTATTCACGAGCTGAACGACGACCGCATCGAGGTCGTCGTGATGCCGCGCGATGCTCTGGTACCCCGGGAACCAGCCCGTGTGTCCGTACTCATAGATCGGTGAATCGACGGCTTGCTCGTCGTCAGTGAGCAGCGAGCCATCGTCGAGGGCTCTCGGGAAGACGCCGACGTCTTGGGCCGTGGCGATCATGGACCCACCGGGTGCGAGATGATCGAGCTGCCTCAGATCGGGTTCCACCTCGTGGTGGTAGCCGCCGCTCACGCGGTCTACCGACCCGACCTGACTCAGCAGGCTGTACGTGTCGTCCAGTTCTAGCGGGCTCAGGATCTGCTTCGCGATGGTCTGGTGGTGGCGGCGACCCAAGACCTGATCGAGGATGCTGCCTACGAGTTCAGGCATGTGATCGGCCAGGGTGTCATCCAAAGACAAGCTCCCGCTCACGGCCAGCTTGGCGGTGGCCGTGGCGATGTACATCTTGCTGATGCTCGCGATCTTGAACAAGGCTCGAGGATCGGCTGGCAGCTGCGTGGCGCGATCCTTCCAGCCGGCAGCGTAGAGGGCTGGTGGCTGACCGGCTCGATCCACGTAGACGATGATGCCGTCCAGCCCACGATCGATCGCATCGTCCACCTGCTCCTGCACCGTGTCAGGCGACGGCGCTAGCCAGGCCCGTATGGCGTCCCACGGTGGGAACACCGCGATGCTGACGATCGCCACGATCGGCATGACGATTCGAAGAATCCGCACCGTACGTGTCCAATCGAGTCTCTTCACGATGTCATGACGTCTCCGATCCTCGCAGGGTGCGTCACCGACAGGTCTCCGAGGTCGGCCGCGGGTCAGGTCAGGTCGCGGAGCACCTCGGCCACCGTCATGACGTCGTCGCGGGTGCAGTCGAAC
>CAZLQH010000163.1:0-3341 GCA_964561595.1 uncultured bacterium
TGCCCGCAGCGGCTGGCCCCACCGGCCTGGCGCCGGGCGGCGAGGCCGCGCGCGGCGGGGAGACGTCCTGATGGAGACCGCCTGATGGAGACCGCGCTGGTGCTGAGCACGATCGCGCGCGCCCTGGCGTTCAGCACGCCGCTGCTGTGGGCCGCCCTGGGCGAGATCGTCGCCGAGCGGTCCGGCGTCGTGAACCTCGGGGTCGAGGGGATGATGATCCTCGGCGCGTTGACGGGCTTCATCGTCGCGCAGAGCAGCGGCGACCCGTGGCTGGGCCTCGTGGCGGCCGCCGCGACAGGCGCCGCCGCGGCGCTGCTGCACGCCTTCTTCGCGGTGATCCTGCGCGCGAACCAGTACGTCTCGGGCCTGGCGCTGACGATCTTCGGTCTGGGCCTCTCCGGGCTGATCGGTCGCGGCTGGGTCGGGCGGCCGCTGCGCAACGCGATGGAGTACGTCTCGCTGCCGTTCCTGGTCGACATCCCCGTCGTCGGTCCCGTCCTGTTCGATCATCAGTACGCCCTGACCTGGTGGGGCCTGATCGTGGCCGTGGCGCTCTGGTTCGTGCTGCAGCACACGCGGATCGGCCTGATCGTGCGGACGGTGGGCGAGAACCCGGCCGCCGCGGACGCGGCCGGCGTGCCGGTGCTGCGCGTGCGGATCGCGGCGGTGGTGTTCGGCGGCGTGATGGCCGGGATCGCCGGCGGGTTCCTGTCGCTCGCCTACCGCCCCTCGTGGGGCCAGGGCATGACGAACGGCCTGGGCTGGATCGCGCTGGCGATGGCGATCTTCGCGCTCTGGGACCCGCTCCGTGCGATCTTCGCCGCGCTGCTGTTCGGCGCGTTCTTCACGCTCAGCTTCAGCCTGCAGGACCGGTTCCCACCGCAGCTGCTGACGATGATGCCGTACCTGTTCACGATCCTCGCGCTGACGCTCACCTCGCTCCGCAAGGGCGACCGCTCGTTCGGCGCGCCCGAAGCGCTGGGCGAGCCGTACGCTCGCGGCGAGCGATGACCCTCCCCTCGGCCCTCCGTCGCGCCTGGCGCGACCTCGGCACCCACGCCCGTCCCACCCCCGTTTCCCGCCCGCACTCCGGAGGTACGTCCATGCGCACGATCCTGCTCGCGCTCCTCTCGCTCCTCGTGGCCTCGTCCGCAACGGCCCAGGACGACCCGCTGAAGGTGGCGTTCATCTACGTCGGTCCCGTCGGCGACTACGGCTTCAGCTACGCGCACGACCTCGGCCGCCAGGCGCTCCAGGAGCACTTCGGCGACCAGATCGAGACGGTCTACGTCGAGTCCGTGCCCGAGCCCGAAGTCGAGCCGTTCATCGACCAGCTCGTCGCAGACGGCGCCGACGTGATCTTCGGCACCAGCTTCGGCTTCGGCGACGGCATCCTCGCCGCCGCGCAGCGCTACCCCGACGTGATCTTCGGCTGGGGCACCGGCATCGCCCGCGCCCCCAACGTGCTGACCTACATGGCGGACTTCTACCAGGTGTACTACCTGAACGGGCTGATCGCCGGCGCGCTGTCCACCAGCGACACGCTGGGCTACGTCGCGGCCTTCCCGATCCCCGAGGTCAAGCGCCACATCGACGGCTTCGCGCTGGGCGCCCGCGAGGTGAACCCCAACGCCGAGGTCCAGGTGCGCTGGCTGTACAGCTGGTTCGACCCGGCCGGCGCCAAGGAGGCGACCGAGGCGCTGATGGCCGCCGGCGCGGACGTGCTGGCGTTCACCGAGGACACCCCCACGGTGATCCAGACGGCCGCCGAGCGGGGCCACCCGAGCTTCTCGCACTACGCCTCGATGGTCGAGTTCAGCCCCGAGACGGTCGTCTCCGGCCAGCTGGTCCACTGGGACACGATCTATATCGACATCGTCGAGAAGGTCCTGGACGGCACCTATACCAGCACGAACCTGGAGGACGTCGACTACTTCTGGCTGCTGGAGCACGGCGCGGTCGAGCTCGGGGCCGAGCCGGGCGTCCCCGTCGCCCCGGCGTTCATAGACGACCTCGAAGCGGTGGTGCTGGACCACCCCGAGTTCGGCGAGATCGACGTGTACGACCTCGTCCTGCGCCGGAACGCGCAGATGACCGAGGGGCGCGAGGTGTTCGACCCGTTCGCCGGTCCGCTGGTGGACCGCAACGGCAACGAGGTCTACGCCGAGGGCTACCTGCCCACCATCGACGATCTCGTCGGCCTGGAGTTCGCCGTTCCGGGGGTCGTCGGACCGTGGGACAACGAGCCCGAGTGACCTCGGCCGGCCTCTAGGCGGACGTCCGACGGCTTCGAGAACGCGTCCCGGCGATGCCTCGCCGGGACGCTTCGTGATCGTCGATCGGCTTCGCGCTCAGCCGCGGCGCGTGACCGGCATGCGGACCTCGGTCAGCTGCTCGTCCGGCGACGCGTCCGGCTCGCTGAGGTAGAGCTCCTCGGCGGGACCCGACGGCTCCCAGCCCCGGGCCTCGGCCCAGATCTGGATCCGGTCGTAGCTCTCGGACACCGACTCGTACGGGCCGCGATGCACCGTGCTCGCGACCTCGGTCGCCGGAAGCGCGCGGATCTCGACCTCGTCGTCGGCCGACGGCACGACGTCGTCCGCGCCCTGCGGCTGCCGCAGCTCGACGAACGCCTCCCACGCGTACGCGTCCTCCGACGTGGTCCGGGGGCCTGCGAAGTAGCGCGTTCCGGGCGGTCCGGACGTCTCGATCCCCCGCTCGCTCAGCCAGTCGAACAGCGTCTCGATGGCGGCCGGGATCTGACCGAACGGTCCGGTCCGGTGCAGGCTGGCGACGGTACGCGGTCCGATCTGGTGGACGACGACGTCGTCCGGCTCGTTCCTCATGATCACCTCTCCGCCCGGCCGCGCCCTGCGTGGGCCGTGCTCCCCCAACCGACAGGGTGCGACGCGACGCCGCGGCGGGGAAGGGGCGAACGTCACACGCGCCACGCTACGCTGGGGCATGGAGCCCCCCGAGCAGCGTCCGATTCGGACGGATCGCGCCCTCCCCAGCCTCGAGCAGCGCCGAAGGCTGGTCGCCGTGGCGGCCGGTCGCGCGCCCGCCGACGTCCGGCTGCGCGGCGCCGCGGTGCTCGACCCGTTCACCGGTGCCGTCCGCCAGGCGGACGTGCTGATCTGCGACCGCTGGATCGCCGCCGTGGTGCCGCGCGGAGACGTCGCGCCCGAGGACGTCGCGCCCGGAGACGTGCAGCGGCCTCCGCCGCTGGCGGACGTGACGCTGGACGGCGGCCTGCTGTCGCCCGGCCTGATCGACGGCCACATGCACCTCGAGTCGTCGCTCGTGACGCCGGCCCGCTACGCCCAGGCGGTGCTGCCGCG
>CAZLQH010000164.1:0-3339 GCA_964561595.1 uncultured bacterium
CGGTCGCGGCTGTACACGATGCTCAAGCCGGACCGGCTGGCCGCCACTCCGGCACTGCAGGCGGTCCTGGACCGCCTGGGCATCGGCGCCGGCTACGCGCGCAACCACCTGCTGTCGCTGGGCGGCTGGCCGGACGACGTCGTCGCCTGCGTCCAACAGGGCCTGCCGCTGAAGGTCGCGCGCACGCTGGCCGCGCTGCACGAGGGCGAGCGCCGTCAGGTCCTCGCCCTGGCCGGCCAAGACAGGCACGGGACGTGGGGACAGGGCGTCGGAAGGGCGACCGACCGGGTACGGCGCGAGGCTTCCGCGCAGGAGGTTCGCTCGGACGGCGGCTGGCTGGCGCCCTCCCCCACCCCCGATGCCAGCCCAGGACCGACCGGCGACGTGTGGCGCTTCCCGACCCTCGGCCCGGCAGGCCGCGAGGCCGAGGAGCTGCACCCCGACCTGGCCCGCGCGATCGTGGCCCGCTACGCCCGACCCGGCGACGCGGTCGTCGACCTCACCGCCGGCTCCGGCACGGTCGCCCTGGCCGCGCGCGAGCGCGGCTGCGCCAGCTGGTCGGGCGACATCGCGCCCCGGCTCCCCTTCGTCCACCGCATGGACGCGACCGACGTGCGGATGACGGACGGCCTGACGCCCGGCTGCGCCGACCTGGTCTTCCTCCACCCGCCGACGTACTTCGCTTGGCTCCGCGACCGGCCCAAGGCCAGCGTCGAGGGGCGCGAAGGCTACGCGGAGCTGATCGGCGAGATGGTCGTGAACGCCGTGCCGCTGCTACGGGAGGGCGCGCACCTGGTCCTGATCGGCCGCCCCGTGCGCGCGGGCGGCGTGGTGCACACCGCCATCGGCGAGCTGCAGCGCGAACTCGAGGAGGCCGGCACGGCACTGGTCGGCTATCACTTGGGAGTGGACGAGCGGGGGAGCGAGGATTGGCACGTGCTGGTCGGGAGGCTGGGGAGCGGCTGACGCCTTCGCCAGGCCGAACCGCGACGCCCGGCCGCGATCGGCTGGTGGGAGGTCGCGATGGACATCACGTTCCAACCAGGAGGCATTCGGTACGCCCGGACGATGGAGAAGCCGTCCACCATCAACAAGCGCGCGATCATCGCCGCGCCGCTCGTCGTGGGAGGCACGATGCGCGGCGGGCCGAACGGTGCGCGACGGGACGAACGGTGCGCGGTCGGCGCCGCCTGGACCGACGGCCCCGACGGACCAGAGCAGCGAGGAGGATGCGACGGCCGTCGCCGGACTCGGCCACGGCGAGTCGTCTCAATCTCGAGGCGTCGAGACCCACGCGTCGAACACCGCCACCAACAGGTGGCAGCCCGGATCGACCTCGCCTTCGGTCCGCTCGCCGATCCAACCGGCGCGGCCCCTGCGACTGCGAGCGTTCGTGACGTCGTTCATCCCCTGCCGGGCGGCGTCGAGCATGGCGCGTGACGCGGCGGGCAGGTCGCGGCCGGCTTCGATCTCGCGGCCGAAGGCCTGGGCCGCCGGGTGCAGCGCGTCCAGCACCGTCTTGTCCCCGAGCTGGGCCTTGCCGCGCTCCTCGATACCGGTCTGTGCCGCCTCGAGCATCTGGGCGAGGGTCGCGGGCTCCAGCCGATCCCGACCCGACGCCACCTTGCCGGCGCGCATCATCGCCGTGGCCGCCAGCGTGCCGAAGGTGGACGGCGCCTCCCGGTTGACGGCCATCCCACCGGCGACGAGGTACCTGCCCAGGTCGTCCCCGACCTCCGTGTCGGCGTGGCGCCGGAGGGCGACGGCCATCTTCTCGGCCGTGATGCCCAGGTCGCCATCACCGATGGCCCGGTCGAGCTCCGCCAGGGTGCCGGCCTCCCGGTCCAAGGCGTCGGCCGCACGGCGTAGCGCCTGTCGGACGGCGTCCGGGCCGATCGCGCTCACCTGCCGGCCTGGGTGAAGAACGGCGTGTCGGCCGGGGCGTCCAGCAGCTCCTGCAGCTCGTCGTCCAGCCGGAACACGGTGATGGACGCGCCGGCCATCTCCATGGAGGTCGCGTACTCCCCGACGTACGCCCGGTGCACGGTCACGCCGCGCTCGTCCAGGATCCGGTGCAGCCGTCGGTACATGATGTAGAGCTCTTCGCGGGGCGTGGCGCCCAGTCCGTTCACCATCACCGCCAAGCGCTGGCCCGAGACGACGTTCAGGTCGTCCAGCACCTCGCTCGCGAGACGATCGACGATCGCATCGGCGTCCGCGAGGCGGTCGCGTTTCACGCCCGGTTCGCCGTGAATCCCCATGCCGATCTCCATCTCGTCGTCGCCAAGCTGGAAGCTGGGCTCGCCGGTCCGGGGAACGATGCACGGCGAGAGCGCCACGCCCATCGAGCGCACGCCAGCGAGCGCGCGTTCCGTCACGGCGACGACGGCGTCGATGTCGTCTCCGCGATCGGCGGCGGCGCCGGCGATCTTGAAGGCGAACACCATGCCCGCCACCCCGCGGCGACGGTCCGCCTCGGCGGCCGGCGCCGACGCGACGTCGTCCTTGACGACGACGCTCCGCACCTCGATGCCGTCGAGGCCGGCGAGCTCGGCAGCCATCTCGAAGTTCATGACGTCGCCGCTGTAGTTTCCGAAGATCTGCACGACGCCCTTGCCGCCGTCGATGCGCTTGGCGACCTCCAGCATCCGGTCGGACGACGGCGAGGCGAACACGTCCCCCACGGCGCACCCGTCCAGCATTCCGGAGCCGACGTAGCCCAGGAACACGGGCAGGTGGCCCGAGCCACCACCGGTCGCGAGGCCGACTTTCCCCTGGACCGGCGCGTCGGCGCGGATCAGCACGCGGGGGTCGTCGCCGGCCGGTCGCAGGGCGCCCGGGTGGGCGGCGTAGAGGCCCTCGAGGGTCTCCTCGACGAAATCCTCGGGGCGGTTCAGGATCTTCTTCACGTCGGTCCTCCTCCATCGTTCGTGGTTCCCACCGTACTCCCGTCGGTGGAAGGTCAGGCACTCCTGAAGGGCGTCGACGTCTACACGTCTCCTACGCGGCACAGGAGGGATCGTGGCCCAGTCGATGCGCTTCGTGCTCGCATCTCCGATCGTCGCCGTCAGCACGCCAGCACCGGCCGCCCACGCCCGCGCGTCGACCTGCCCAGCGCCGCTCCTAGCGAGCCCCGGGTGTAGCCTGTCGCGGTGAATCCCCGCCGCCGGGACGCCCCGGCCGTTCCATCCCGAATCCGTGTCGACGGGCGTCGCTCCTCGTGAGCGACGACGCACCCGCAGGCGCGCCCCGACGCCCCAGTCGACTCGTCGCCCGCTCGCCGATCTACTACGGCTGGTGGGTCATCGCCGCCGGCACGCTGGGCGCGATGATGACGAA
>CAZLQH010000165.1:0-1814 GCA_964561595.1 uncultured bacterium
CGGGCCGTCACGCGCCCGGCCTCAACAGGTGGTCCAGGCACGGCCGGTAGTCGATCCCCTGCTCGAAGTCGCGCGCCAGGTCGGCGACGCTCACGTCGGCCAGGACGTCCAGGACGGCGTCTCGAACCCGTTGCCAGACGGCGCCGCGGGCGTGGCAGCGGTCCTCGACGGCGCACGCCTCGTGCCAGTTCCGGCTGACGCAGCTCAGCGGCGCGACCGGGCCGTCGATGGCACGCATCACCTCGCGCAGATCGATCGAGGCCGGCTCGCGCTGCAAGGCGTAGCCGCCCCCCGCGCCCTTCTTCGACTCCACGATGCCGCTGGCCACCAGGGCGGCCATCACGCGCGCCAGGTACGGCCGCGCGATGCCGGTGGCCCCTGCGATGGTGTCGCTTCCGACCCAGCCGCGGCCGTGCCGGACGCCCAGGAATCCGAGCGCCTGGAGCGCGTAGACGTCGGTGGCCGAAAGTCTCATGCCGGTCAGTCTAGCCCCGACCGGAACGGCTGCGGCGCGGCCCGGCGACCCGTGTCATACTGCCCCCCGCCGTGGGCCGGAGCGACCGGCTCCGCGAGCCCGCTCGAAAGGTCGTGAAGGCATGCCGGGAATCGCCGTGATCGGAGCCCAGTGGGGGGACGAGGGCAAAGGGAAGGTCGTCGACGCCCTCGCGCACGACGCGGACGTGGTGGTCCGCTTCTCGGGCGGCGCCAACGCGGGACACACGGTCGTGGCGGGCGGCGAGACGTTCAAGCTGCATCACCTGCCGTGCGGCGTGCTGCACGACCGGCCGGTCTCCGTGCTGGGGGCGGGCATGGTGATCGATCCGTGGACGTTCCTGGAGGAGCTGGACGGCCTCGCCGCGCGGCGCGACCCGGGGACGATCCGGATCGCCCAGGAGGCGCACCTTGTGCTCCCCCACCACCGCAAGAACGACGAGGGCGGCGGGTTCGTCGGAACGACCGGACGGGGCATCGGACCGGCGTACAGCGACAAGGCGCGGCGGCTGGGCGTGCGCGCCGGCGATCTGCTGGACGACGACCTCCTGCGCGAGCGGCTCGAGCGGCTGTTGCTGGGCAAGCCCAACTCCACGGCCCGTGTCGGCTGGACCTCGGTAGGTGCAGCGATGGACGCGCTTGCGGACGCGCGCCAGCGGCTGGCGCCCTTCGTCGCCGACACCGGCGCGCTGGTGCGCGCGGCGCTGGCGCGGGGCGAGCGGGTCATGTTCGAAGGCGGGCAGGGCACCATGCTGGACCTGGGGTACGGCACCTACCCGTACGTCACCAGCAGCCACCCGACGGTCGGCGGCATCCTGGTGGGCGCCGGCGTGTCGCACAAGGCGCTCGGAACCGTGGTGGGGGTCGTCAAGGCGTTCACCACCCGGGTCGGTCACGGACCGTTCGCGACCGAGATCGTGGACGAGGAGACCGGCCTGCGGCTGCGCGGCACGGGCGCCAACCAGTGGGACGAGTACGGCACGACCACCGGCCGCCCGCGCCGGGTCGGCTGGCTGGACCTGGCACAGCTCCGCTACGCTTGCGAGATCAACGGCTTCGACTCGCTGGTGGTGACGAAGCTCGACGTCCTCTCCGGCATGGAGACGCTCCGGGTCGGCGTCGGCTACGACGAGGAGGGCGCGCCGATCTACGAGGAGCTTCCCGGCTGGGGCGACCTGCGTGGCCTGGGTCGCCGCGACGCGCTGCCGCGCGAGGTGACCGACTACCTGGCACGGATCGAGGCGTACGTCGGCGTGCCGGTCGCGATGTTCTCGACCAGTCCGGACCGGGTGGACACCTACGGCGAGGTCGCCTGGCTCTGA
>CAZLQH010000165.1:1914-3325 GCA_964561595.1 uncultured bacterium
GCGCCGGCGCAGATGGCGCGCAGCGACGTGCCCGGCCGCTTCGGGCTGCTCTGGCAGGGCGGCGCCGGCACGCTGGGTCCGGTCGTGGAGAGGGACGCCGAGGCGGTCGTGCGGACGGTCGTTCCGACGCGTGGCCGCCCGCCGCGCGTCGGCGATCCGGCGCGGGTCGACGTGACGTTGTTCGCCGATCCCGCGGACCGGGGCCTGGCGTTCGACGAGGTCGGCGTTCCCGGTCCGGTGGGCGAGCTGCCCGGCTGGTGGCTGCCCGGCAGGCCGCACGACGCGATCCTGGTGCTGCACGGCCGCCGCCGCGCGGACCGGACCGAGGCGCTGCGGATCCTGCCGACCTTGACGGCGACCGGCGCGTCGGTGCTCGTCGCGAGCTACCGGAACCACGACGCCTCGCCGCCGAGCCCCGACGGCTTCTACCACTACGGCGCCAGCGAGGCGGACGACGCCGTCGCCGCGCTCCGCTGGCTGGCGGACCGCGGGGCGCAGCGCGTGGTCCTGGTCGGCTTCTCGATGGGCGCCAGCGTCGCGGTCGGCGCGCTGGAGCGCTGGCCGGACGAGGCTCCGCAGCCGATCGGGCTGGTGCTGGACAGCCCGCTGATCGATCCGCAGAGCGTGTTCACCGTCGGCGCTCGCGACATGGGGCTGCCGGCCCCCGGCGTGCTGGCCGCGTGGGCGACACGGATCGCGGGCTGGCGCTCGGGCGTCGACTTCGCGGCGCTGGATCTGCGCCTGCGTGCGCCTGCGCTGGACCTGCCCGTCCTGCTCGTCGCGGGGGTCGAAGACGGCACCGTGCCGATCGAGCTGGTCGACGCGTTCGCCTCGGCGTTGCCCCGCCCGCCCGGCTACCTCCGGCTGGACGGCGTGGAGCACGTCGAAGGCTGGAACGCCGGCCCCGGCCGGTACGAGGCCGAGGTCGAATCGTTCCTCGCGCCGCTCGTCGGGGCGTCTGGACCGTAGCGCGCCCCGGCCGAAATGGCCGGGGCGCGCGCCGTCCGGCGTGCCGCGCTCAGCCGCGCTGATCGATCGGCACGAACGTCTTGCCGCGCTCGCCTTCGTACACGAGGCGGGGACGCATCAGCCGGTTGTCGGCGTACTGCTCGATCAGGTGCGCCATCCAGCCGGCGATGCGGGACACGGCGAAGATCGGCGTGTACGTCTCCTTCTCGAAGCCCAGCATCCGGTACACGGAGGCGCTGAAGAAGTCGACGTTCGGCGCCACCTGCTTGTCGCGCGCGTCCATCTCGCGCTTCATCACGCGCTCCATCTCGAGGCTCATCTCGAACCACTTCGACTCGCCGGACTCCTCGGCCAGCTTCTCGCTGACGTCCTTCAGGATGATCGCGCGGGGGTCCATCACCTTGTAGACCCTGTGCCCGAAGCCCATCACGCGGCCCTTCTC
>CAZLQH010000166.1:0-3310 GCA_964561595.1 uncultured bacterium
GCCCGCTGGTGGCGGGCGGCGGACGCGTTCTTCTCCGAGGCCGACCGCGACCTGCTGGCGCTGCCCGAAGGCGTTCCGCTCGTCGACGTCCGAGCCGCCGACACGCGGATCGTCGTGGCGGAGATCCGACCGTGACGCCGCCTTCGAACGGAGGACCGATGAACCGCACCCCCCGCTACCCCATGCCCACCCACTGCCCCGTGAGCGGAGAGCCGCTCGAGGTCACGCGCCTCGCCAGCCCGACCAGCGGCGTGGTGATCGAGGGCCGCTTCCAGGCCAACGAGTTCGCGCTGCTGCCCCCCGAGCCGCTCGAGTTCCTCCGCATCTTCGTCCGCGTGCGCGGCAACCTGAAGGAAGCCGAGCGGATCCTGGGCGTGTCGTACCCGACGGTGCGCGCACGGTTCGAGCGGATGCTCGAGGCCCTCGGCTACGACGTTCCGGAGCCGAAGCCGGACGCCGGCCCGGACCGCGCCGCGGCCGACGAGGTGCTGTCGCGCCTGGAGGCCGGCGAAATCGACGCCGAGGAGGCCACCGCGCGCCTGCAGGCGCTGAGCCGCGGCTGAACGCCGCCTCGCGGCGAGCGTCCGGCGCGCTAGCGGTCTCCTTCCGGCGTCTCTCCACCCGGCGCGTCGCCCTGCTCGTCCTCTCGCGGCGATCCCACGTGGAACGCGTCGGGAGGGAGGGTCGGCTCCTCGCTCCCGACGCGGCGCACATGGACGCGGTCCACCCGCGGACCGTCGACCGCCGTCACCTCGAAGCGCCAGCCCGACGCCACCACGACGTCGCCCACGTGCGGAATCCGGCCGGCCAAGGTGGTCACCAGGCCGCCCAGCGTCCGGTAGTCGCGCTCCTCCTCGCGCGGTAGCGAGACCACGCCGAGCAGGTCCTTGAGCTCCTCGACATAGAGCTTGCCGTCCAGGTCGAACGCGTCGTCGCCCAGCCGCTCCACCGTCCGGTCTTCGTCGTCCACGCCGTCGGCCAGCTCGCCTAGGAGCGCCGTGAGCACGTCGCCCGCCGTGACGATGCCCTCGACGCCGCCGTACTCGTCCAGCACCACCGCGAAGCGCGTGCCCGACTCTCGGAAGCGGTCCAGCAACGCCAGCGCGCTGAGGCTCTCCGGCACCTCCAGCGCCGGCGCGGCCATCGTCCCGACGTCGATCGGCTCGCCCAGCAGGCAGCGGTCCAACAGCTCGTGCACGTGGATGACCCCGACCAAGCGGTCCAGCTCGCCCCTGGCGACGGGCAGCCTGGAGTGGCTCGCCTCGATCAGGTCGGTCCGCACCTCCTCCCACGACGCGTCCGCGTCCAGCCAGCTGACCTCGCGGCGCGGCGTCAGCATCGAGCGGACGCGGCGGTCCTCGAGATCGAACACGTTCTCGATCATCTCGACCTCCGCGTGGCCGATGTGCCCGACGCGGCGGCTCTGCTCCAGCATCCCGCTGATCTCCTCCGGCGACGGCTCGCCGCCGCGGCGGCCCTGGATCCCGAACGGGCGCAGGATCGCCTCGGTGGACACCGATAGGAGCGTGACGAGCGGCGACGTGAGGCGCGAGATCGTCCCCATCGGGCCCGACACCAGACCGGCGACCTTCTCCGGCGAGGCCAGGGCCAGGCGCTTCGGCACCAGCTCGCCCACGACGAGGAACAGGTAGGTGATCGCCACGACCACGAGACCGAACGCGAGCGGCTCGGCCACCGCGCCTGCGACGCCCCACGCCTCGAGTCGCAGCGACAGCGGACCGGCCAGCGCGCGTCCGCCGAACGCGCCCGACAGGACGCCGACCAGGCTGATGCCGATCTGGACGGCGGAGAGGAACCGGTTGGGATCGTCGTACAGGTGAAGCGCCCGACGGGCACCGTCGTCTCCCGAGTCGGCCCGCTCCTGAAGGCGCGAACGCCTGGACGAGGCCAACGCCATCTCGCTCATGGCGAGCAGACCGTTGCCGACGATCAGGAGGCCGATGATCACGACCGTGTAGATCATCGTCGGGGCGGGGTCGGGCCGGCGGAGGCGGTCGAGGCGGCGCCGCGGGGCGCCACCGGCCTAGGAGGCCCCGGAGGGTCGGAATCGTCCATGCGCCCAGTATGCCGGACGGGGCGGCGCTCGCGGGGTGTGCGCGGGGCGCGTGCGCCCGGCCGACGCGGCGTCGGTGCACGGTCCGCTATACTGCCCGACTGATGCCGACCGACTACTACGAGCTTCTGGGCGTATCGCGCGACGCGGACGGGGCGACGATCAAGGCCGCCTACCGAAAGCTGGCCCTGAAGTACCACCCGGACCGAAATCCGAACGATCACGAGGCGGAGGAGAGGTTCAAGCAGGTCAACGAGGCGTACGCCGTGCTCTCCGACGGCGAGAAGCGAAGACGCTACGACCGCTTCGGGAGCGAGGACGAGGGCGTCCAGTTCGGCGGCGACATCTTCGACATCTTCAGCTCGGTGTTCGGCGGCGGGTTCGCGCAGGCTGGACGCGCGCGCGCCCAAGGCCAGCCTGGCGAGGATCTCGAGGCGCGGGTCGAGATCACCCTCGAGCAGGCGCGCGAGGGCGCGCAGATCCCGATCCAGCTCGAGCGCATGGCTCGCTGCGAGCATTGCGAGGGCGACCGCGCCGAGCCGGGAAGCGACGGCAAGACGACCTGCCCCACCTGCAACGGCGTCGGCCAGGTCCGCGCCCAGGCGCAGTCGCTGTTCGGCACCGTCATGACCACGCGCGTCTGCCCCCGCTGCCAGGGTGCCGGCCAGGTCGTCACGACGCCGTGCACCGCCTGCTCGGGCCGCGGTCGGACGCTGCAGACGGACACCGTCGAGGTCGGTCTGCCCAAGGGGATCGACGGCGGCTACCGGCTGCGCGTGCCCGGTCAGGGCAACGCCGGCGTGGACGGCGGGCCGGACGGCGACCTGTACGTGTACCTCGAGCTCGCGCCGCACGAGCACTTCGTCCGGGACGGCGACCACCTCCGCTACGTGCTGGAGGTCGGCCCGGCGCAGGCCGCGCTGGGCTCCAGCTTCGAGGTGCCCACGATGGACGGGCCCGAGGTGATCGAGCTGAGCCCGGGCACGCAGCCGGGCGCGGAGGTCCGCCTGCACGGCAGGGGCATGCCCCGGCTGCGCCGCGCCGGGAACGGCGATCAGATCGTGACGGTGCGCGTCGTGATCCCGCGCAAGCTCAGCAGGACCGCGCGCGACCTGCTGGCCTCCTACGCCGACGAGGTGGGCGAGGAGATCCACGAGAAGCAGACGCTGCTGGACCGGCTCAAGGACGTGTTCGGGGGTCGCAAGCGGCGCGCTCGCGGACGGAAGGACGACGGCG
>CAZLQH010000167.1:0-1858 GCA_964561595.1 uncultured bacterium
CCCCCTCGGACGCCGGAGCGACCGCCTCGACGCGCTACCTGGAGCGGGCCGGAGGACGGCTCGCCTACGACGACGCCGGCGACGGGCCCCTCGTCGTAATGCTTCCCGGCCTGGGCGATCTGCGCCAGCAGTACCGCTTCCTCGCGCCGGAGCTGGCAGGAGCGGGGTTCCGAACCGTCACCGCCGACCTGCGCGGCCACGGCGAGTCCAGCACCGGCTGGGCCGACTACGGCTCCGAAGCGGCCGGCGCCGACCTCGTGGCGCTGCTCGAGACGCTGGAGGCCGGCCCTGCCGTGGTGATCGGCAACTCGTTCGGCGCCGCGCCCGCGGTGTGGGCCGCCGCCGAGCGGCCCGATCTCGTCGCGGGGCTGGTCCTGATCGGGCCGTTCGTCCGCGATCACGAGCTGTCGCCGGTCATGCGCGCCGCGCTACGGATGATGAGCGTCGGTCCGTGGAAGGTTCGGGCCTGGGGCTGGTTCTACGACAGCCTGTATCCGACCGCGAAGCCGGCGGACCACGCGACGCACCGCCGCGCGCTGCTCGCGAACCTCGCGGAGCCCGGCCGGTTCGACGCCCTGCGCGCCATGATGTTCCGCAGCGACGCCGCGATCGAGGCGCGACTGGGCCAGGTGCACGCCCCGACGCTCGTCGTGATGGGCAGCGCCGACCCCGACTTTCCCGATCCTGCCGAAGAGGCGCGCGTCGTCGCCGACGCCGTCTCGGGCGACGTCGCGATGATCGACGGAGCAGGGCACTACCCGCACGTCGAGATGCCGGCGGTCACCGCGCCGCGCATCGCTCGCTTCGTCGCGGACGTTCACGGGATCCAGACCCATGCCGCGCGCTGAGGGGCCCACGAAAGCCGCGGGCGGGCTCCGCGATCGCGTGACGAAAGCGCGGGTGGTCGACGCCGCCGTCGCGCTGCTGGACCGTCAGGGGCCGCACGCGCTGAGCCTCGCGGCCATCGCGCGCGAGCTGGGCGTGCGCACGCCGTCGCTCTACCACCACGTCGACGGCCTGGACGGGCTGCGCCGAGAGGTCCGCCTCCGCGGCGTGGAGCGCCTGGGCGACGTCCTGCAACGGGCCGCCGGCGGCCGCGCGGGACGCGACGCCCTCACGGCGGTCGCTCACGCGTATCGAGCCTTCGGCCATGAACGACCCGGCCTGTACGCCCTCACGCTGGCCGGCCGGCACGAAGACGACGACGTGCGAGCGGCGGCCGGCCGCGTGATCGAGCCCGTCCTGGCCGTGCTGCGCGGCTACGGCCTGGACGGCGAGCCCGCCCTCCACGCCACGCGCTACCTGCGGAGCGTGCTGCACGGCTTCGTCGCGCTGGAGCAGGAGGGCGGCTTCGCGATGCCGATCGACCGCGAGGCGTCGTTCGAACGACTGCTCGACGCGGTCGACGCGGGGCTACGGCGCCTGGCCGATGCGGCGGAGCCAGCGTCCGGAGCGACCTGACCGCCCCCGACGGGACCGTCCGCGCGCTACGCTGACGCGAACGCCACCTTAGGGGGTCACCATGGCAGCAGGCATCTCGATCACCGACATGATCGCGCAGAGCCGCGACATCCTCGCCAGCCGCAGCGTCGCAGCGTTCGAGCGGCACGAGAAATCGGGAACGCTGCGCGACGCGGTCGCCTACGTCGCGCTGGCCGGCGCCATCACCGGCCTGTTCGGCCTGAGCGAAGGCATCGGCGGCTTCATCGGCAACATCGTCTTCACGATCCTCGGCTTCCTGATCTTCACGTACATCGTGCACTGGCTGGGGAGTCGCCGCGGCGGGACGGGCACGCTGGACGAGGTCGCGTACAGCTTCGCGCTGTTCTGGGCGCCGCTGTCGGTCCTGATCTCCGTC
>CAZLQH010000167.1:1958-3293 GCA_964561595.1 uncultured bacterium
GACGTCAAGCGCCGGATCCGCGAGGCGGCCGAGGCCGAGGAGCGGTCCTTCTACGGAGGACGGGCCCCGAGCGAGTGGCTCGAGGCGTTGCAGCCGTTCGGCACCGACGCGAACAAGCCGTTCCTGGAGACCGCGCCGTGGCTGATCGCCGTGTTCGCGCAGTCGCACGGCGTGCGGGACGACGGCTCGACCGAGAAGCACTACTACGTCAAGGAATCCGTGGGCATCGCTTGCGGCTTCCTCCTCGCGGCGCTGCACCACGCCGGGCTGGCGACGCTCACGCACACGCCTAGCCCGATGGGCTTCCTGCGGGACATCCTGGAGCGTCCCGCGAACGAGCAGGCGTTCCTGCTGGTCGTGACCGGCGTGCCGGCGGACGACGCGACCGCCCCGCGGATCGACAAGAAGCCGCTCGACGAGATCGCGCGGTTCGTGACGGACGGCGGCGAGCTCGGCGGGTAGCGCTTGGCGCTGGGCGTTGCGCCCGACTCCTCGTTTTCTCACCTGGACCGGCGACGCTGAAGCATGGACACGACCGACTCCCCTTTCTCCGACCAGGAGCGGCGCGCCGTCGCCGCGATCAGCCTCATGGCCGCGCAGACGGACGGCCTTCGCGACGAGGAGCGCACGCGACTGGGCGAGCTGTTCGAGGCGCTGGGCGGGGTCGACACCGCGCGCCTCTACCAGGACGTCCTGCTCGGTCGCGTCGAGCTCGGCGAGGCGGCGCGCACGCTCACGACGCCCGGCCTGCGCAGCTACGCGTACGAGATGGCGGTGGGCGTGTGCGACGCCGACGGCCACACCACCGCCGCGGAGCGGGCGTTTCTCGACCGCCTCGGAGGCGAGCTGGGCCTCGCGAAGGCGGAAGTCGATGCGGTGCGCGAAGAGGCCGAGGCGCTCGCCGACGCTCCGTACGCCGGCTACGGCCCGCTGGCCTCGGTCGGCGCCACCGCACGCCCCGACGCCAGCGACGCCGCGCCGAACGCCGGGGCGGCCGTTCCCCCGGGCGCACCCGACCTGGACCGCACCATCCTGAACCGCGCCATCCTGGCGGGCGGGCTCGAGCTGCTGCCGCAGTCGCTGGCCACCATGGCGATCGTGCCGGTCCAGATGAAGCTGGTGCACGAGATCGGCCGCGGGCACGGCTACGCGCTGGACCAGGGAAGCGTCCGCGAGCTGCTGGCGATCGCCGGCGTGGGCCTCACGTCGCAGGTGCTCGAGGGCTACGCCCGCAAGCTCTTCGGCGGCGCCGTCCGCAAGCTGGCCGGCAAGACCGCCGGCAAGCTGGGCAAGACGGCGACCAGCGCCCTGACGACCTTCGCCACCACCTACGCC
>CAZLQH010000168.1:0-3215 GCA_964561595.1 uncultured bacterium
TGGCGACGTGGCTGCGGGGGCCGTTCGGCGGGCTTCCGCCCGGCGCGATCGACCGGATCTTGCGCTCCGAGGCGCCTGTCGACGCGGTGAAGGCGGAGCATCCGGAGGTGGCCGAGCGGCTGGAGCGTACCCGCGCCGCCGTCGGCGGCACGCCGTTGGATGCGCTTCGGACGCTGGTGCGCGCGCCGATGATCGACGGGCGGCGCTTCGTGGAGCTGTTGTCGGGGCGGCAGCGCGAGAACGTCGACGCCCTGCTGTTCGAGGTGGCCGAGCGGCCGCCGGGCGAGCTGGAGGTCCTGCTCGAGCGTCTCGACCTGCTCTCGCGCCAGGCGAAGGAGGCGGGCGACGTGCCGGTGGCTGGCGAGGGGATCGCGCTGGTGACGGTGCACGGGAGCAAGGGGCTCGAGTGGCCGCTGGTGGCGATTCACGACCTGGGCGCCTCGGACAGGCCGCGGCCACGGGCGTCGCAGCTGGAGGATGGCCACCTGCACCTGCCGGGTGGGGCGGGGTTCGCGGGGGCCGCCGCGGCGAACGCCGAGCGCGAGCGTCAGGAGAGCTTTCGGCTGCTGTACGTCGCGGCCAGCCGTGCACGCGACGAGCTGATCCTGACCGGCAGCGTCACGGAGCGTGGACCGGAAGGCTGGGCGCGCGTGCTGGACGTGATGGGCATGGCGCCGGGCGCGCGCGAGCGGGAGGGCGACGCGTTCGTGCTGAAGGTGCACCCGCCTCGACCCATCTCCGAGGCGGCCAATGAGACGGACCCCGAGCCCGCGGCGCACGGCGCGCCGGAGGCGCCGTGGACGCGCAGGCGGTTCGAGCCCGGCGCCCTGCCGCCGGTTGAGAGCCCGTCGCGAGTCCGCGGAAACGGCGACGACCACACGCCCGCGGCGGGCCACGAGCGCCACGCGCGGATCGCGCACGACGAAGAGCCGCTGCGGCCGGGCGCCACGCACGACGAGATCGAGGTCGGGACGTCCTTTGACGCGGTGGACCAAGGACGCCTGCCCGGACAGGCGATCACGGTCGGCACCCTGCTCCACGACGCGATCCGTAGGGACGCCCATCCCAGCGATCATGACGAGATGGAGCTGCTGCGCGCCCAGGAGCTCATGTTCCCCTACGACGCGGGCGAGCAGGACCGCATCTTGGACGAGGTCCGAGCGATGCTGGGCGTGTACCACGAACTGCTGGGCCGCGACCTGGCGCCGCTGGGCCTGCGCGAGCGCGACCTGCGCGAATGGCCGGTGCTGCTGCCCGACGGCCGCCAGACCTGGCAGGGCGTCATCGACCGGCTGTACCTGGTGGACGGCGTCTGGTACCTCGACGACTACAAGACCGACCGGACGCTGCGCCCGGAACGGTACGCGTTCCAGCTCGCCGTATACCGCGAGACGGTGCGTCGGGTGATGGGCGTCGCCCCCGTCGCCCGCCTCGTGAGCCTGCGCGACGGCGCGGTCGTGCCCTACGCCGACGCCGACCTGGACGCGGCCTGGAACGCACGCGCCAGGGCGTGAGCGCCCCTCAGGCGAACAGGTCGCTGCTCAGGTAGCGGTCGCCCCGGTCGCACGCGATGAAGACGAGCACGCCCTCGTCCAGCTCGGCCGCCACGCGCAACGTGGCGGCCAGCGCCCCGCCCGCGCTCATGCCCGCCAGGATGCTCTCATCGCTGGCCAAGCGCCGCGTCGCGGCGATCGCCTCGTCGCGCGAGACGTCCATCGTGCGGTCCACGCGCTCCGGCTCGAAGATGGACGGCAGGAACGCCGGCGACCAGCGACGGATGCCGGGGATGGACGAGCCTTCCGTCGGTCGCGTCCCGACGATCTGGACCGACGGGTCGCGTGCCTTCAGGGCGCGCGACACGCCCATGATCGTTCCGGTCGTGCCCATCGCCGAGACGAAGTGCGTGATCCGCCCGTCCGTGTCGCGCCAGATCTCGGGGCCGGTGCCCCGCTCGTGCGCGCGCCAGTTGTCGTCGTTCGAGAACTGATCCAGCATCGCGTAGCCGTGGCTTCGGACCAGGCCGTCCGCGACCTCGCGCGATCCTTCGATCGTGTCCGTGGCGGGCGTGAGGATCACCTCGGCGCCGTACGCACGCATCGTGCGGACCCGCTCCGGCGTGGCGTCGTCCGGCATGACCAGCGTCAGGTGCAACCCGACCTGGGGCGCGATCATCGCCAGGGCGATCCCGGTATTGCCGCTCGTCGCCTCGACCAGGCGGTCGCCCGGCGCGACGACGCCCCGCTCCAGGGCGCCCTGGATCATGCCCAGCGCCGCGCGGTCCTTCACGCTGCCGCCCGGGTTCTGGCCCTCCAGCTTGGCGTAGATGCGGACGCCGTGGTGCGGCGCCAGCGTGCGCAGCTCGACCAGCGGCGTCTCGCCGATCAGGTCGAGGAGCGTCATGCGTTCCGGGGGTCGCCGGTCGATGCGGCGTCGGACCGCGCGTCCCTACGCACCTCGCGCACGTCTCCCGTGTCCAGGCTGGCGCGGTACGTCACCTTCGAGAACGGCGGGACGGAGCGCGTGAGCCAGACGTTGCCGCCGATGACGCTGTCGTGCCCCACCACCGTGCCACCGCCCAGCACCGTCGCGCCCGCATACAGAACGACGCGGTCCTCGACCGTCGGGTGCCGCTTGACGTCGGCGTCCTCCTTGCGGACGCTGGCGCCGCCCAGCGTGACGCCCTGGTACACCTTCACGTCGTCGCCGACGATCGTGGTCGCGCCGATCACGACGCCCGTGCCGTGGTCGATGCAGAAGCGCCGGCCGATGCGCGCCGCGGGGTGGATGTCGATCCCCGTGATGCGGTGCGCGTACTCGGAGATCATCCGCGCGAACAGCGGCACGTGGAGACGGTGGAGCGCGTGCGCCACCCGGTAGGCCGCGACCGCGCGCAGGCCGGGATAGGTCCGCACCACCTCGTCGCGGTTCCGGGCGGCCGGGTCGCCCGCCAGGATCGCCTGGACGTCCTCCTCGAGCGCGGCGTGCAGGTCGGGTAGCCGCTCGTACAGGGCGTTCGCGACCTTCCGGCTGCGCTCCGGCCCGCCGTGGGGACAGCGGTCCACCAGCTGCGCGCAACGGTCTCGCAGCGCGTCGGCGTACGCGCGGAAGGCGCCCTCGCCCCCCACGTCCCGGCGTCCGAGCTCGGGGAAGATCAGGCCGAGCAGGTCGTCGAACCACGCCTCGACGTCGCGAGGGGGCGGGCAGGGGGAGAGGGA
>CAZLQH010000169.1:0-3184 GCA_964561595.1 uncultured bacterium
CGCGCCTCCCGCATCCAGCACGGTCCGGACATTCGTTCCTAGCCAGATCCCGCGTTCCTTGGTGCGATGGGTCGTCTGCCGTGGCGGCACCTCTCGCCCGGCGGGAAGGGGCTCCATGCCCGAAGACCTTCAGGCCCTCATCGATCACCTCCAGCGGGACGCCGTCGAGGAAGGGCGCCGCCGCGCGAACGCCATCGTCGCCGAGGCGCAAGCGGAGGCCGACGCCAAGCTGCGTGCCGCGGAGGCCGAGGCCGCGCGGCTGGTGCGCGACGCCGAGCGCGACGCCGAGGTGTTCACCGAGCGCGCCACGGTCGCCCTGGAACAGGCAGGACGAGACCTCCTGATCACCGTCCGTCAGGCGATCGACGAGCTGCTGTCCGGCCTGATCCACACGTCCCTGGACGAGGAGCTGCGGCCCGGACTCCTGGCCGAGATGCTGGTCAAGATGGCGGACGCGTACACCGCGCACGGCGGACGCGAGCGCCGCATGGCGGTGCTGCTGAACGAGGACGACCTCGACGCGCTGGCGAACCTGTACGTGCAGCGCTATCGCGAGCGCATGGCGCAGGGCGTGGAGCTGCGGCTGGACGACAGCGTCCGCCGGGGCTACCGCGTCCAGATCGTCGACGAGAACGTCACGCACGACTTCACGATCGACGCGATCGCCGAGGAGCTGAGCCGCTACCTGCGTCCTCGCCTGGCGGAGATGCTTCCCAGGGCCGCGATCGCCCTGAAGAGCGGCGAGGCTCGCTGATGCTTCCCTACCTGCTGGCCAGCGTTCCCGCGCCCCGGCGCGGACAGCGACCCGAGGTCGGCGTCGACGAGGTCGCGGCGACCTGCCGGCGCTTCCTGAGCGAGCCGCGAGCACGCGAGCTGGCCGATGCGCTGGGCGCGGACGACGAGCCCGACGAGCCCGACGAACGCCCAGGCGTCCGCGCCGAGGCTCGTCCCGGGGCGGTAGCGCGGGCCTGGGCCGACCTCGCCGCGCAGGTCGACGACGCGGTCGTCCGCCTCCGCTGCGCGCGCGACCATCGCGACGCGGCGCCGTACCTCCAGCACCCCGCCGGCTTCCGGGTCGACGTCGCCCAGGCCGTCGCCCACGCGTTCGAGGCGCCCCACCCGGGCGTGCGCGAACGCCGCCTGGACGACCTGCGTTGGCGGCTGGCCGACGAGCTGGCCGCCACCTCGCCCGCCGGGTTCGAGGCGCTCTACGCGCGCGCCGTGCAGCTGCGGCTGGCGTGGCGACGCGATGCCTGGGACGCCGAGGCCGGCTGGCGCGTGCTCGAGGCGCAGCTGCGACGGATCGAGGACGAGGCCTCAGGGGCTGCCGAGGGCGTCTCCGGCGATGCTGCGCCCGGCGCGGGAGGGGGGAGCGCGCGCGATGGTTAACGTCGGTCGCATCGTCGCCGTGAGCGGACCGCTGATCACGGCCGTGTTCGATCGTCCGGTGGTGCAGAACGAGGTGGGCTACGCCCTGATCGACGATCTGCGGCTCAAGGCCGAGCTGATCCGGGTCCGCGGCGACTACGCCGATCTGCAAGTGTTCGAGGACACGACCGGCCTGTTCGTGGGGGGTCAGGTGGCGTTCACCGGCGAGATGCTCGCCGCCGAGCTGGGTCCCGGCCTGCTGGGTCAGGTCGTCGACGGCCTCCAGAACCCGCTGTTCGACCTTGCGGAAGCCAGCGGCTACTTCCTGCCGCGCGGCAGCTACCTCGCCCCGCTGGACCGGGAGCGCCGCTGGCCGTTCACGCCCCACGCGCGCGTCGGCGACGAGGTGCGCGCCGGCGACACCCTGGGCACCGTGCCCGAAGGCCAGATCGCGCACCGCGTGATGGTGCCGTTCGGCTGGCGCGGACGCTGGACCGTCCGCGAGGTCGCCGAGGCGGGCGAGGCGCGCCTGGACGATCCGGTCGCCACGCTCGAGGACGACCGCGGCCACGCGCGGACGGTGACGATGGTGCAGCGCTGGCCGGTCAAGGTGCCCATCCGCGCCTACGACCAGCGGCTGCGACCCGCCGAGCCGCTGGTCACCAAGATCCGGATCGTGGACACGCTCTTTCCCGTCGCGCGCGGCGGGACGTTCTGCGTCCCGGGACCGTTCGGCGCCGGCAAGACGGTGCTGCAGCAGCTGATGAGCCGCCACGCCGAGGTGGACGTGGTGGTCGTCGCCGCCTGCGGCGAGCGCGCCGGCGAGGTGGTCGAGACGCTGCGCGAGTTCCCGGAGCTGATCGATCCCCGCACCGGACGCAGCCTGATGGAGCGCACGGTGATCGTGTGCAACACCAGCTCCATGCCGGTCGCCGCGCGCGAGGCCAGCGTCTACACCGCCGTGACGGTCGCCGAGTACTACCGGCAGATGGGGCTCGACGTGCTGCTGCTGGCCGACTCGACCAGCCGCTGGGCGCAGGCGCTGCGCGAGGTGTCGGGGCGCCTGGAGGAGATTCCGGGCGAGGAGGCGTTCCCCGCCTACCTCGAGTCGGTCGTCGCCGCGTTCTACGAGCGGGCCGGCCTGGTGCGCCTTAGCGACGGCTCGGCGGGGTCGGTCACGATCGGCGGCACCGTCAGTCCCGCCGGCGGGAACCTCGAGGAGCCGGTCACGCAAGCGACGCTCAAGGTCGCCGGCGCGTTCCACGGCCTGTCGCGCGAGCGCTCCGACGCCCGCCGTTACCCCGCCATCGATCCGCTCGAGAGCTGGAGCCACTACCCCGGCGTGGTGGACGAGGCCGACGTGCTGTTCGCCCGTGCGCTGCTGCACGAGGGGGCCGACGTGGCGCAGATGATGAAGGTCGTCGGCGAGGAGGGCACGACGCTGGACGACTTCGTCCGTTACCTCCAGGCCGAGTACCTCGACGCCGCCTACCTCCAGCAGGACGCGTTCGATCCGGTCGATGCCGCCAGCGGCGCCGAGCGCCAGGCGGTGGTGTTCGGCGAGCTCGTGACGCTGCTCCGCACCCCGCTCCGGCTGTCCGGCAAGGACGCCGCCCGCCGCGTGTTCCAGCAGCTGGGCCAGGCGACGAAGGACTGGAACCGCTGCGCCTGGGCCACCCCCGAGTTCGACGTCGCCCGCGACAGGCTGCGCGCGCTGCTCCACGAGGTGCGGGCCGTGGACGTGCCGCCGGAGGAGGTCCGGGCGAATGCGTAAGGTCTACACGCGGCTCGAGCGCATCGCGGGGCACGTCGTCGC
>CAZLQH010000170.1:0-3106 GCA_964561595.1 uncultured bacterium
CGCTGCGCCTCGTTCCGGAAGTAGCGGTAGGTGTCGTTGTCCGGGTCCAGCTCCAGGGCGCTGCCGTAGTGGTTTCGGGCCACCACCCAGGAGCCGCGCTCGAACGCGATCCTTCCGCGCCACGACCACGCTTCGGGGTACTCCGGATTCGCGTCGGTGGCGCGCTCGAACGCGCGCCGTGCCGCGTCGAGGTCGTTCGCCTCGTAGTGCGACACGCCCTGCCGGAACGCCTCGACGGCGTCCACGCCCCAGCGGGCCTGGTCGCTGGCCAGCTCCAGGAAGTAGCGCGCGCGGTCGTCCTCGGGGTCCTGTTCGACGACGGCCTCCCAGTACGGGACGGCGTCGGTCGGCCGGTCCTGCTCCAGCCGGATCCGTCCCATCCAGACGCGCGACTCCTTGCTGAACGGAACGGCGTCGAGGACGTCCAGGTGGATCTCCGCGGCGCGCTCGCGGTCGCCCCGCTGGTACGCGGACCAGGCCAGCTCCTCGCCGACCTTCAGGAACAGCGGCGTCTGCGTGGCGTCCAGCCCGTGCCCCGCGTCCAGGTACTCCTGCCACGCGGTCCAGGCCCGGCCGTAGAAGTTGCTGCGCGAGTACACCTCGGCAAGGGTGCCCAGCGTACGCGGGTGGCTCGGGGCCAGCTCGACCGCCTGGCGGGCGTGCCGGGCGGCCTCGGCCCAGAGCGGCTGGTCGGGGTACGGCGGCACGTCCTGCTCGATGGCCCGCTGCATCGCGTCGCGCGCGGCGAAGAGGGCGTCCTCGGCGGCGTCGGGAAGCTCCTGGGCCAGGGCGGACGAGAGGAGCGTGGAGGCCGCCAGGGCCAACGCGACCAGGAGGGCGCGCCAGGCGCCGTGTCTACGTGCGGGGATCGGTCTCATCGGTCCTCCTTCGTCCAGCGTCGCGGCACGCTTGGCGGCGGTCGCCGCGTCCGACGGCCGGACAGGTCCATGCTAGGGCCCGTCACGGAATGCGAACGTGTTCTTGGGTCGGTGCCGTCGGTCAGTCGTCGTCGTCGCGGAACGGGTCCCGCGCCCGCAGCACGGTGTCGGCCTCGGGCCGGTCCAGCCAGGCGACGAACCGCTCCAGCGCGCGGCCCCGGTGGCTCACGGTTCGCTTCTCCGTCTGGCTGGTCTGGCCGAACCCCTTGCCGAGCTCGGCGGACCAGAACACCGGGTCGTAGCCGAACCCTCCGCTTCCGCGGGGGCCGTGCAGGATCGTGCCTTCGCAGCGACCTTCGAAGGTGCGGACCTCGCCGGCGGGGGTGGCCAGGACCAGCACGCTCACGAAGCGTGCCGTGCGCTCGTCGTCCGGAACCGCTCGCATCCGGGCCAGCAGGTACGCGATCCGCTCGCCGTCGCCCAGCTCGTCGCCGCCGAAGCGGGCCGAGTAGAGGCCCGGCGCCCCGTCCAGGGCGTCCACCTCGAGCCCCGAGTCGTCGGCCAGCGCCGGCAGCCCCGTTTCCGTCGCGACGTGGCCGGCCTTGACCAGCGCGTTCGCCTCGTAGCTGTCGCCCTCCTCGGGAGGAAAGCGGTGGACGCCCGCCTCCGTGGCGGAGAGGAGCTCGACCTCGCGGTCCGCGAGCGCCTCGCGCAGCTCGAGCACCTTGCCGGGGTTGGCGGTGGCCAGGACGATTCGTACGGGGGGCGCGTCGTTCATGCCAGGTCTCCCTTGACGAGGGCCAGCACCTCGGCGGCGGCGGCCACCCCGCGACCGACCAGGGCCACGTACGTCTCGGCGTCGACCGGTCCGGCCTCCGCGCCGCCCTGCACCTCGACGAGGCGCCCGTCCACGGTCGCGACGACGTTCAGGTCCAGGCTGGCGGCGTCGTCCTCCCGGTAGTCGAGATCGGTGCGGGCCTGACCGTCCACCAGGCCGACGCTGACGGCGGCCACCTCGTGGATCAGCGGCCACTCCGAGAGCGTTCCGTCGCGGACGGCGCGGTCGGCCATGTCGTGCAGCGCGGCGTAGCCGGCCAGGATGCCGGCGCAGCGGGTGCCGCCGTCGGCCTGCAGCACGTCGACGTCCACGGTCAGGGTCTTCTTGGGGAACGCGGCGAGGTCGACGGCCGCCCGCAGCGAGCGTCCGATCAGGCGTTGGATCTCCTGGGTCCGACCGCCGGCGTACAGCCGCTCGCGCGGGCGGCGCGTCTCGGTCGAGCGGGGGAGGAGCGCGTACTCGGCGGTCAGCCAGCCGGTGCGTGTCCCGCCTCCGCGCAGGTGCGGCGGCAGCCGGTCGTCCACCGTGACGGTGGCCAGCACGCGCGTGTCGCCCCACACGACCAGCGCGGACCCCTCGGCCCAGCGGTTCACGCCGGTCGTGAGGCGGATCGGCCTGAGCTGGTCGGGGTCGCGGCCTTCGCGCATGGCCGGCAGCGTACCACCGTGCGGGCGCCGGCCGGAATCGGGTCGTGTCGGCGTTCGAACATACCCGGGTGGGGTATGTGTTACGCTTCGTCTCAGCGAAGGAGGCTTTCCATGGCACTGCTCAACGACGACGTCAAAGACCAGGTCCGGCCCATGCTCGAGGAGCTCGCCCACGAGGTGGAGCTCAAGGTGTTCACCGGCAGCAAGCTGGTCGTTCCCGGCGGCGACGCCACCGGACATCAGGACGAGACCCTCGGCCTGTTGCGCGAGCTCGCCGAGCTCAGCGACAAGGTCACCGTGACCGAGACCCCGATCGCCGGCGATCCCGAGGCGGAAGCGGCCGGCATCACCCGCGCACCCACCATCGTGTTCCGCCGCAAGGGCGACACCCGCACCAACCTGCGCTTCTTGGGGCTGCCCAGCGGCTACGAGTTCACCACGCTGCTCGAAGGTCTGCGCATGGTCGCGGACGACGAGGTTCCCGACGACAAGGTCGGCGAGCTGGCCGAGCCGCTGCTCCTCCAGACCTTCGTCACCCCGACCTGCCCCTACTGCCCGCGCGCCGTGCTGACCGCGTTCGAGCTGGCGCTCGCGAACGACAAGGTGATCGCCGAGGGCGTCGAGGCGAACGAGTTCCCCGTCCTCAGCCAGACCTTCCGCATCTCGAGCGTGCCCGACACCGTCATCGGCCAGCGCAACGAGAACCGCGTGCTGGGCGCCCAGCCCAAGAAGCAGTTCGTCGA
>CAZLQH010000171.1:0-3062 GCA_964561595.1 uncultured bacterium
CCGATCTACCAGACGACCGCGTACGCGTTCGACGATGCGGACCACGCCGCGCGGCTGTTCGCGCTGCAGGAGTTCGGGAACATCTACAGCCGCATCATGAACCCCACGAACGACGTGCTCGAGAAGCGCCTCGCGGCGCTGGAGGGCGGCGCGATGGCGGTCGCGGTCGCCAGTGGGCACGCCGCGGAGTTCATCGCCATCACGAACGTCGCGCAGGCGGGCGACAACATCGTCTCCAGTCCCCACCTGTACGGCGGGACGCGCAACATGTTCAACGTCACGCTCCCCAGGCTGGGGATCGACGTGCGGTTCACCGGGCCGGACGCCACGCCCGAGGAGTTCGCGGAGCTGATCGACGACAATACGCGCGCCGTCTACCTCGAGTCGATCCCCAACCCGTCGCTGAAGCTGGTCGACATCGACGCGATCGCCGAGGTCGCGCACCAGCACGGCGTCGCCGTGTTCGTCGACAACACCAGCGCCATGGGCGGCTACCTCTACCGCCCCATCGACCACGGCGCGGACGTGGTGCTGCACAGCGCCACGAAGTGGATCAACGGGCACGGCACCAGCATCGGCGGCGTGATCATCGACGCCGGCACGATGGACTGGGGCAACGGCCGCTACCCGCTGTTCACCGAACCCAGCCCCAGCTACCACGGCATGAAGTTCTGGGACGTGTTCGGGACCGGCGGGCCGTTCGGGAACGTCGCGTTCGCGATCCGCGCCCGGGTCGAGGGCCTGCGCGACATCGGCGCGGCGCTGGCGCCCCAGAACGCCTGGCTGCACCTGCAAGGCCTCGAGACGCTCAGTCTCAGGGCGGACCGCTGCATCCAGAACACGGTCGCGCTCGCGAAGTGGCTCCAGGAGCAGCCCGGCGTGCACGACGTCGTGCACCCCGACCTGCCGGACCACCCCGATCACGAGCGCGCGCGCCGCGACTACCCTCGCGGCGCGGGCGGCGTGCTCACCTTCGAGCTGGACGGCGGTCACGAGGCCGGCAAGCGCTTCCTGAACGCGCTGCAGCTCTGTTCGCGCCTGGTGAACCTGGGCGACGCGAAGACCAGCGTCACGCACCCCGCCAGCACGACGCACTCCCAGCTGACCGAGGACGAGCTGGCCGCGGCCGGCGTCGGCCCGGGCCTGATCCGCATCGCGACCGGCCTGGAGCACATCGACGACCTGACGCAGGACCTGGCGCAGGCGCTGGACGCCGCGCGGTAGCCTGCCCGTCATGAGCGACGACGACCGCCACGACCGCGACGGACGGCCCACCGAGGCGGACGTGCCGGAGCACGCGTCCGCGTTGGAGCTGCCCGGCTCGGCGTTCGCGACGCGGCAGCTCCACGCGGGGCAGCGGCCCGACCCGGTCACGGGCGCCAGGGCGGTCCCGATCTACGCCACCAGCTCGTACCAGTTCGCCTCGTCCGCGCACGCCCAGGGAGTGTTCGACGGCAGCGTGGACGGCAACCGCTACGCCCGCGCCGACAACCCCACGACCCGGGTTCTGGCCGACCGCATCGCCAGCCTGGAGGGGCGCCCCGCCGGTTCCGGCGTGGCCCTCTCCAGCGGGCAGGCCGCGACGACCACGATCATGCTGGCGCTGGCCTCGCCCGGACGCGAGTGGCTGGTCACCGACCAGCTGTTCGGCGGAACCGGCTCGGTCGCGGGGAAGGTGCTGGAGCCGTTCGGCGTGCGCGTCCGCAGCGTCCCGCCCGAGGCGGACGCCGTCCGCGACGCCGCGGGCCCCGACACCGTCGGCGTCTGGGTCGAGACGATCGCGAACCCGTCGGGACACGTGCCCGACCTGCCCGCCCTGGCCGCCGCCGCCCACGACGCAGGCGCCCCATTGGTGGTGGACAACACCTGGGGCTGCGGAGGGTATCTGTGCAGGCCCCTGGAACAGGGCGCGGACGTCGTGATGCACTCCGCCACGAAGTGGATCGGCGGACACGGCGTCGCGATCGGCGGCGCGATCGTGGACGGGGGAAGCTTCGACTGGGGACGCGACCCGGAGCGCTATCCCGGCTTCGCGCGCCGCAACGTGCGCGGTCGCACGGTGCTCGAAGAGGCGCCGGACGCGCCCCTGGCCGCCCGCGCGATCGACCTGGGCCTCATGACGATGGGCATGACGCTGGGTCCCCACGCGGCGTTCCTGATGCTGCAAGGCCTCGAGACGCTGGACCTGCGGGTCCAACGGGCGTGCGACTCGGCACTGGAGCTGGCGCGACGGCTGCAGGAGCTTCCCGGCGTCGACGCGGTCGTCTATCCCGGCCTGCCGGAGCACCCGTCTCACGAGGTCGCGCAGCGCGTGCTGCGGCACGGCTACGGCTCCGTGCTGGGGCTCCGGTTCGAGTCGGAGTCGACCGCCCGGGGCACGCTGGACCGGCTGCGCCTGATCAGCCACCTGGCCAACATCGGCGACGCCAAGACCGTCGCGATCCACCCCTGGACCACCACCCACGCGTCCCTTCGGGAGCCGGCGCGGCGGGCGGCGGGCGTCACGCCCGACCTGGTGCGGCTCTCCGTCGGGCTGGAGGACCCCACCGACCTGATGCTCGACCTGACGCACGCGATCCGCGGCGCGCGAGGGGAGGCCCGGTGAAGGACCGCCGCGACGGTCGCCAGACGCCTCGTGGCGCGGGCAAGGACGGCCGCCACGGGGCGCCGCCCGGGCGCCCGCTGCACCTGGTGCACGAGACCTGGGGCGACCATGAGGCGCTGCTGGCCCGGACGCGGTCCGATCCCAGCGGCCGCGTGGGGCGCGTCGATACGCACGTCATGGACGTCGCGGGTCCCCACGACCCGCTGCCGTTGGAGCGGGGCGGCGAGATCCAGCCGGTCGCCCTGGCGTACGAGACGTACGGCGAGCTGAACGCCCACGGCGACAACGCGATCCTGATCTGTCACGCCCTCACCGGCAGCGCGCACGCGGCCGGCGTGCACGCCAGGGAGGAGGTGCCCGGCTGGTGGGATCCCCTGATCGGACCGGGCAAGCCTATCGACACGAACCGCTGGTACGTGATCAGCGCCAACGTGTTCGGCGGCTGCTACGGCTCGAC
>CAZLQH010000172.1:0-3050 GCA_964561595.1 uncultured bacterium
TTGTGCTTGTGGCTGATCCCCTCGTTGCGGAAGTTGCGTCCGATCTCGAACACGGCGTCGAAGCCGCCCACGATCAGGCGCTTGAGGTGCAGCTCCAGGCTGATGCGCAGGTGGAACTCGTGGTCCAGGGCGTTGTGGTGCGTCGTGAACGGGCGCGCCTCGGCGCCGCCGGGAACGGACTGGAGCACCGGCGTCTCGACCTCGAGGAAGCCGAGCTCGTCGAGGTAGCGCCGGATCCGGGCCACCATCCGGCTTCGTAGCGCGAACGTCCTCTGCACCCCCGGATCGGTCATCAGGTCGAGGTAGCGCTGGCGGTAGCGCTGCTCCTTGTCCGTCAGGCCGTGGAACTTGTCGGGCAGGGGCCGCAGGCTCTTGGCGAGGGGACGGAACGACACGGCGCTCACGGTCAGCTCGCCGGTCTTCGTCACGAACAGCGACCCGGTCACCTCGAGCCAGTCGCCGAGGTCGATCTTCTTCAGCGCCGCGTAGCGCTCGACCGCGTCCTTCTGGAAGTACGCCTGGATGCGGCCGGTGGCGTCCTGCAGCGTCACGAACGTCACCTTGCCCATCCCGCGGACCGTCATGGCGCGACCCGCGACGGTCACGACCGCCTCGTCCCACGACGTGCCGGGCACGGGGTCGGGATGGGCGGCGTGCAGCTCGGCGGCGGTGTGCGTGGCGCGGTAGGCGTACGGATACGCCTCGAACCCACGCTCCACCAGGCTCGCGAGGTTGCGGAGCCGTTGCTGGCGTTGTTCCCCTAAGGAGGTCTGCGACATGCGGACTAGGATAGCGGCTGCGGGACGCCGCCCGCGTCCGGCAGCCGCGCTTCCCTCACTCGATCGCGACGATCTTGTAGCGGGCGGTTCCTTCGCCGGTGACGACCTGGACATCGTCGCCCGGCTTTCTGCCCAGCAGGGCCTTCCCCATCGGCGACTCGTCCGAAATGTGCGGCACGTCGCCGTCGAGCACGCCCGCCTCGACCGGGGCGACGACCTGGACGACGAACGACTCGCCGTCGTCGTCCTCGAGCCTGACGACCGCGCCGAGATCGACGGAGTCCATGTCGTGGTCCTCGATGATCACCGCGCGCGAGAGCTGATCCTCGAGGTCGTCGAGCCGGTCCTCGATCGCGATCTTCTCCCGCTTGGCCTCCTCGAGGCCGGTGTCGTCGTAGTCGTCGCTGGTGCCCGAGAGCTCACGCAGGATGCGGGTGGCCTCGTCGAGGCGCTCCCGCTCGTTCTCGACGCGCTGCTGCAGACGCTCGTAGCCTTCCTTCGTGACGCGGACTTCCCGTGCCATGGCGTGACCCCCTTCGGTGCCCGGACGCGCCGCATGGAAGCGGCTTGCTCCCTGCCGGGAGCAAGCGCGCGCGGTTCCGGTGTTTCACGAAGCCTAGCACACGCTTGCAGCGTGTCCCGCCAGGCCGGTCCTACTGCTCGATCTGCAGTCCCTTCGGCGTCATCACGTACTCGATGCGACCCAGGATGTAGTCCAGCAGGATCGCGAGCAACGCGGCGGCCAGCGCGCCGAGAAGCACCCACGGGCTGATCGACTGGTTCAGCCCCGACGCGATCGGGTTGCCCAGGCCGCCCGAGCCCACGTAGGCGCCGAGCGCGGCCGTTCCCACGTTGATCACCACGCTGGTCCGCACGCCGGCCAGGATGATGCTCGAGGCGTTGGGCACCTCGATCTGCCAGAGCACCTGCGCGGGCGTCATGCCCATCCCCTTCGCGGCGTCGATCATGGCCGGGTCGATCCCCTCGAGGCCCACGATCGTGTTCCGCACGATGGGCAGCAGGCCGTAGAGGATCAGCGCCACGATCGCCGGCCAGAAGCCGAAGCCGATGATCGGCGCCATGATCGCGATGATCGCGAGCGTCGGCACCGTCTGCCCGGAATTCACGACGTCGCTCACGAGCGGCAGGAACTCGCGGAAGGCGGCGCGGGTGACCGCGATGCCCAGCGTGAGGCCGATCGTGATCGTGATGATCGACGAGATGATCACGAGCTCCATGTGCTGGGCCGCGAGGCTGATCAGCGTGTTCGAGTTGTACAGCAGGTCGGGACTGGTCGGGAACAGGCCGCGGAGCATCCAGTCCCAGATCGGCTCGTGGCCGTAGAACGACCAGATCATCACGAAGATGCCGGCCGCCCGGACCAGAGGCCGGACCAGCTTCTCCTCGCGATTGCGGAAGACCCACGCCAGGAGCCCCTCGACCACCGCCATGAACAGGGCGAACCATCCGAGCGCGACGCTCGCCGTCGCCGCCCCCAGCGCCACCTCGGCGTCGGCCTCCACGTCGAACAGTCCGAAGCCGAGGACACGCATGTCGTTGGTGGCCTGCATATCGAGGACCGTGCTCTCGCTCAGGCCGAAGAGCGGCAGCCACACGTCCGGGATGAGCGGCGCGGTCTCTCCGACCGCCTGAAGCAGCTCGGGGTCGGTGATGTCGACCTGCACCGTCTGCAGCGCGAACAGTCCGGCCGCCAGCACCAGCCAGGTCAGCGACGCGACGCCCGGTACGCGCTTCCAGTTCACGACGTCCCCGCCTCCTCCTCGGCCCAGCCCTGCTCCGCGAGCTCCTGCAGCGACTTGAGCGTGATGCTCCCGAGCAGCTGGCCTTTACGGTCCACGACCGGCGTGATCCGGAAGCTGCGGGCCACCATGGCGGACAGCGCCTCCCGCGCGGTCTGGTTCTTGCGGACGCCGATCTCGTTGTAGTCGGCCTCCATCATCGCATCGACCAGGCTGTTCGGGCTCTGGCGGATGCCCTCCATGTCGATCCAGCCCTTCAGCACGCCGTCTTCGTCCACCACGAACGCGCTCCGCACCTTGTGCTCGGCGATGACCTTCTTGGCATGCTCGACGCTGTCGCGAAGACGCACGGTGGGCAGCAGGTCGGGGTCCATCAGCTCGTGCACGCGGATCAGGCCCAGCCGCTTGAGCGACCGGTCCGAGCCGACGAAATCGCGTACGAAACGGTCCTTCGGATGGGCCAGGATGTTGTCGGGCGTGTCGTACTGCTCCAGCGAGCCGTCGCGCAGGA
>CAZLQH010000173.1:0-3039 GCA_964561595.1 uncultured bacterium
CTGGCTGCCGTAGTAGCCGCCGGAGTGATAGAAGGTCCACATGTAGTTGTCCGGGTCGGCGTAGTCCGGGAGCCATCCGACCAGCGAGATCGGGAGCCTGTTGTTGTTCCGATCCTGCAGGAAGTCGGGCCACTGGATGCCGCGGACGTTCACGCGGAAGTCGCTGTTGAGGTCCTCGACGTTGGCCTTGAGGATCTCGGCGATGATCTGGCGGGTGGCGTTGCCGGTGTTGTACGAGATGGTCATCTCGAAGCCGGTGTCCCACACCGCGCCGTCCCACGCCTCACGGAAGTGCATCTCGGCCATCTCGGCGTCGAACCCGTAGGTCGGGACGTTCGGGTCGTAGCCCAGGAAGCTGGGGGGCAGCGCCATGGTCAGCTTCTGGCCCTTGCCCAGGAACAGCTCGTCGATCATGACCTGCTGATCGAAGCTGTACGCGAAGCCCTTGCGGACGTCGATGTCGGAGAAGAAGTCGCTGGGGATGCCGGAGCCGTCCAGCTGACCGCTGCCGACGTTCACGGTGTTGTCGGTCGTGTCGATCGCCTGGTTCATGTGCATCGCGCCGACGGCCAGGGAGAGCCAGCTGTCGTCTTCCCAGATCGTCACGCCGTCCAGGCCGCGGACCTGCGCCTCGAGCGTGGCCCAGTCGTTCGCGCTGCCCAGCACGACGCGGTCGGCCTCGCCGTTCTGGAGCGCCAGGATGCGGGTCGCGAGCTCGTCGACGATGCGGTACTGGACCGTCTCGACGTCGGGGGCTTCGCCCCAGTAGCCGTCGAAGCGCTCGTACACGCTGTCGGTGCCGTCCCAGTCGACCAGCGCGTAGGCGCCGGTGCCGCTGGCGTTGTCGTGCAGGAAGCCTTCGCGCGGATCCACGCCGACCCATTCGCGCCAGTCGGCCTCGGTGCCGCTCCACTCGCCGTTCTCGATCGCCCAGGCGCTGTCGACGACGCTGGCGTTCGTGTAGACCAGCTTGCCGAAGAAGGCCGGGTCGACGGAAGGCAGGTTGAACTGCACGGTGTAGTCGTCCACGCACTCGACCGCGTCGTCGATCATCGCGTAGGTGATCGAGTCGTCGTCGTTCGCGTTCGAGGCGGTGCCGAGGAGCGCCTCGGCCTGGAACCACACGCCCGAGGACGGGTCGTTCATGACCAGGATGCGCTCGATCGAGTACTCGACGTCGCGGCAGGTCATCATGTTGCCGCTGTGGAACTCGACGCCCTCACGCAGGGTGTACGTGTAGGTGAGGTTGTCCTCGGAGATCTCGTAGCTGGTGGCCAGGCGCGGAACGAACGCGTCCACCGCCGTGCCGTCGTAGCCGTAGAGCGTCTCGTACACGTTCTCGAGAGCGGTGCCGGACGCGGTGTCGTACGCGCCCTCTGGGTCCAGCGTGTCGATGCCGCCGAACGTCATGTACACGTACGTATCGTCCTGCGCGGTCGCGGTGGCGAAGACGCCGACCAGCAGCATCGCGGCGAGTAGGGAAAGAATCTTCTTCATCGTCCTCCAAAGGGGTGGAACGGGAGCGCGCGGCACATCGGTTGCACCGCGTTCGAACGGGAGTTCCCTGCCGCCCGCAGGAGCGCCGACGCGTGTCGGACGTCCAGGTGACGGCGTCGACTTCGTCCTCGGCGGTCCTCCTTTCGGGTGGGGCGTGAGACGCCCCGACGCTCGGGTACGCGCGCAGTGTAGCAGAGGCCGTCTCGTCCGCCGGGGAGCGGGTTCTCCCGAGCGCACGACCGTACACTCGCCCCTTAGCGTATCCGAAACGGGCGGACCGGGCGCCGAACTCGGCACGTACCGTCCGGCCGACTCGGTCGGATCGCCGGAAGCCGGCGTGGAGATCGCCTGACTCCCTGAACGGAAGCACCGCAGGGCGTGCGGGGCGCGCGATCCCGACCGGACGAAGCCGCCCTCCGGGGTACGATCCGCGCATGAGCCGTCACGCCCGCCGAACGGGTCTCTCGCTCGCAGCCTGGGTCGTGCTGGTCGGCGCCCTGGCCGGCTGCATGGGCAGGGACGACGCCTTGGCGCCGCTGGTCGCGATCCGCGAGCCGAAGAGCGGCACCACCCGCACGACCGAGGACCTACGCATCGTCGGCTACGCCATGGACGACGAGGGCGTCGCCGAGATCCGCGTGGACGGCACCGACCTGCTGAGCTTCGACGTGTACGAAGGCGAGCGCGGCAAGCGCTTCGTCGAGTTCGCGTTCACGATTCCCGATCTTCGCGACGGCGAGACGACGACCCGCATCGTCGCGACCGACGTGCGCGGCCGGCAGTCCACCCTGCTGCACACGCTCCGCATCGACACGACGCCGCCCAGCCTCGAGCTCACCGCGGTGACCGCCCTTCCGAGTGGTCGCCTGCGCGTCGAGGGGGTCGCGCGCGACGACGTGGCCGTGACCGCGATCCGGATCGACGAGGTCCCGCTGCAGTTCGCGCCGAGCCGCGAGCAACGCTTCTCGCTGGACGTCTCGGCGGCGCCGGGCGCCACGGTCGTGGTCGAGGACAGCGCCGGCAACCGCACCGAGCGGAGCCTCGAGTGAGCGACGGCGCGCCGCGCGGGGACCGCCGCCCGCCCGACGTGCCGGCACGCAGGTCGCCGCTCGGACGGCTTCCGATCTCGACCGCCGAGGTGTTCGAGGGACTCCCGCCCGCGCGCACCCGCTCGCTGGAGCGGACGCACGGAAACGGCGAGCTGATCCGCGTGTTGGAAGCGCTGGGCGTCGCCGGCCCGTTCCGGCGCGTGAGTCCGTGGGAGCTCGAGGACGAGAAGGGCCGGCACCTGATCCACGCTGGCGGCTACGCCGCGCTTCCGTTCGGCGAGGGCCCTCCGGCGCTGGTCCAGGCGGCCGTGCGCTACCTGGAGCTCCTCGATCGCCCCTCGTTCGCGCAGCAGGCGGCCTCGGACTGGCGGGCCGCGCTCGAGACGAACCTGGTCGCGCTGCTGGCGTCGGTCGCGCCCAGTCATGCGACGAGTCGCGTCCTCTTCTCCAACAGCGGCACCGAGGCGATCGAGATCGCGATGAAGCTCGTTCG
>CAZLQH010000174.1:0-3030 GCA_964561595.1 uncultured bacterium
CGGTGCCCTGGTCGCGCGAGTCGAAGATGAAGCGGTGCGCGTTCACGATCGCGGCGGGCCCCAGGTAGCGGTCGTTCGTCCAGAACACCGGGCACGAGGTCGTGCAGGCGGCGCACAGGATGCACTTCGTCGTGTCGTCGAAGATCTCGCGATCCTCGGGGCTCTGCAGCCGCTCGCGGGGCGGATCGGGATCGTCGTTCACGAAGAACGGCAGGACCGCCTTATAGGAGTCGAAGAACGGCTCCATGTCCACGATCAGATCGCGAAGCACCTCGAGCCCCCGGATCGGCTCGATCGAGACGACCTCGCCCACGTCGCGCACCAGCAGCTTGCACGCCAGCCGGTTCACGCCGTTGATCAGCATGGCGTCGCTTCCGCAGATGCCGTGCGCGCAGCTTCGCCGGAACGTGAGCGTGCCGTCGACCTCCCACTTGATGTGGTTCAGCACGTCCAGGACGCGGTCGCTGGGGCGCGCGTCGACCCGGTACTCGGCCCAGTACGGACGCCTGTCCGCCTCCGGGTCGAACCGCTTGATCTTGACGTTGATCCGCATGGTGTCCATGGTTTCCAAGCCTCCCGGCCCTCAGTAGACGCGCGGCTTGGGCTCGTACTTGCCGAGCGTGACCGGCTTGTAGTCGATGCGGACGCCGTCCTCTTCCTTGTACACGAGCGTGTGCTTGAGCCACTGCTCGTCGTCGCGGTCGCGGTAGTCCTCGCGCGAGTGGGCGCCGCGGGATTCCGTACGGTTGAGCGCTCCGTGGACGAGCTGTTCGGCGTTGTCGAGAAGGTAGCCCAGCTCGATCGCTTCCATCAGCTCGGTGTTGAACTGCGTGCCCGTGTCCTCGACCGAGACGTCGCGGAAGCGCTGCTGGAGCTCGGCAAGGATCTCGACCTGCTTCGCGAGCGTCTCCTCGGTACGGAACACCGAGGCGTTGTCCATCATCGTCTCCTGCAGCTCCTTGCGGACGTGCGAGGCGCGCTCCTTGCCCGACGACGCACGGATGCGGTCGAGCTCCTCGCGGGCGCGCTCGTCGGCGCCGGCAGGCATCGGGGCGTACTCGCTCGCGGAGGCGAACTTGGCGGCCTCGATGCCGGCGCGGCGGCCGAACACGATGAGGTCGCCCAGGCTGTTCGTGCCCAGGCGGTTCGCCCCGTGCAGGCTGGCGCAGGCGACCTCGCCCGCGGCGTACAGGCCCGGCACGATCGTGTTGTCGCCGTCGATGATCACTTCGGTCTCGTTCGTGGTCGGCACGCCGCCCATCGCGTAGTGCGCGGTCGGCTGGACCGGAACGGGCTCCTTGATCGGGTCCACGCCCAGGTAGATGCGCGCGAACTCGGTGATGTCCGGCAGGCGCTCCTCGATGATGTCGGCGTCGATGTGGGTGAGGTCGAGGTGGAGGTAGTCCTTGTCGGGACCCAGGCCACGGCCCTCGCCGATCTCGAAGTACATCGCGCGGCTGATCATGTCGCGCGGCGCGAGATCCTTGATGGTGGGCGCGTAGCGCTCCATGAACCGCTCGCCGTCGGCGTTGCGAAGGACGGCGCCTTCGCCGCGCGCGCCCTCGGTCAACAGCACGCCGATCTTGTACAGCCCGGTCGGGTGGAACTGGTAGAACTCCGGGTCCTCCATCGGGATGCCACGCCGGTACAGGATGCTCATCAGGTCGCCGGTCAGCGCGTGCGCGTTCGACGTGACCTTGAACATGCGTCCGTTCCCACCGGTCGCGATGATCGTCGCCTTGGCGTGGAACACGTGCAGCTCGCCCGTCGCGAGCTCGTACGCCACCACCCCGCGCGCGCTGCCGTCCTCGATGATCACGTCCAGGACGTGGAACTCGTTGAAGAAGGTGACGTCGTCCTTGATCGACTGCTGGTAGAGCGTCTGCAGGATCATGTGGCCGGTGCGGTCGGCGGCGTAGCAGGCGCGCTCGACGGCGCTCTTGCCGAACTCGCGGGTGTGGCCGCCGAACTTGCGCTGCGCGATCCGGCCTTCGGGCGTGCGGCTGAACGGGAGACCCATGTGCTCCAGCTCGTACACCGCGTCGATCACGTCCGTCGCGAACGACTCGGCGACGTCCTGGTCGGTCAGGTAGTCGCCGCCCTTGATGGTGTCGAACGCGTGCCACTCGGGGTGGTCCTCGCTGACGTTGCCGAGGGCGGCCCCGACGCCGCCCTGCGCCGCTCCGGTATGCGACCGCGTCGGGTAGAGCTTGCTGATCACGGCGACGGAGACGCCGGGGTTCTGCGCGGCGTAGCGCGCCGCCATCAGCCCGGCGCCACCGGCGCCGACCACGATCACGTCGTATTTGTGGGCTCTTGCCACCTCGGGTGCCTCCGCTTCCCTACTGGAGCGCGCGCACGGCGGCGCCCATCTCGTCGTAGCTGAACGCCCACAACGTCATCGTGCCCAGCACGAAGACGATGCCGGCGACGGCGAACAGGATCGTCTTGGTCCAGAACCGCCGCCCGGGCTTGCGGACGTAGTCCTCGACCGAGTAGCGCAGCCCGTTCACGCCGTGCAGCATGGCGAACGCGAGCAGGAAGGTGTCGTAGATCTTCACGCCCGGCTGGCTGAGCCGATCGGCGACGTACGCGAAGTCGATCGTCGCGGCGTCGATCTGGATGTTGTTGAAGAAGAGGTGCCCGAACACCAGGAACACCAGCAGCAGCCCGGAGATCCGCATGAACACCCACCAGGCGAGCTCGGTGTTCGTCGAGTAGGTGGCGCGGGCCTGCTTGAGGGTACGAGGCGCGCTGGCCATCTCAGGCCGCCCCGAAGATCTCGGGAAGGATCTTGATCAGCACCGGCACGCCGACGACGGCGGTCGCGCCGATCACGCCGTACCAGAGCTGACGCTGGAAGCGCACGCCCCAGCCCGTGAAGTCCATGACGATGATCCGAAGCCCGTTGAACGCGTGGTAGACGACGCCGGCGATCACCATGATCAAGCCGATCCGGAACGGCCACTGGTGATAGAACGCCAGGAAGGCGTTGAACGGACCGTCGGGTCCGAACATCACCAGGCTGAT
>CAZLQH010000175.1:0-3026 GCA_964561595.1 uncultured bacterium
GGCACCATCGTCGACCTCACCGAGCACGCCGCCGAGGTGCTGCGTTTCCTGCCGCCCGACGGCGACCTGGTGGTCGTCGTGCACCCGTCTGCGCTGCGCGCGACGTGGAGCGCCCACACCCAGGTGGCGCAGCTGGGCGAGGACGGTCTGGCGTGGCTGGGCGCGCTGGGCGAGGAGATGCTCGTGAGCCTCGACGCACCGCCCGACCCCGGCGCCCGCGCGGCCTGTGCGTCGTGCTTCCTCCGTGGCGCACGCCTGTGGGAGATCGTGCGCCCCGGCGCCCTGCTGGCTGAAGGCGCCGCCAGGGAGGTCTCGACGGTCTACGCCGGGAGCGACCGACGTCCGTGGATCGTGATCGGCGAGGCCGACACGGGCGACCTCCTGGCCGCGCCGCTGAACGACGCGACCAACCCCAAGTGGTGGACGCCCGTGGTGCCCCGCGCCGCGCTCTCGTTTTCCGGCAACGTCAAGGATTCTCAGGTCGAGCTCGCGCACGCTTGGAGCCTGCCCGCATCGGTCGTGTCGGTGGGCGTGGTCACGCCGGCCGGCCGTGGCGCCGTCGAGCGGGCGGTTCGGACGTACGCCTCCGGGTAGCGTGGCCGGCTGCGGCGCCGTGCGTGGCGGCGGCGGGGAGCTCTCGGATCAGCGCACGGTGCGGTCCAAGAATCCGAGGAGCACCTCGTTGAACGCCTCGCTGCGCTCCTCGTTGGGCAGCAGCGCCGCGTCGCGCAGCAGCACCAGCTGCGCGCCTGGGCGGGCCAGGACGAACTCCTCGGCGTCGGCGTACGAGCTGAACCCCGGTGCGGTGCCCCAGACCAGCAGCGCCGGCTGGCGGGTGGCGGGCCAGAACCCGCTCACGTCCTGGTCCAGGCTGCCGCTGACGAACGAGAAGACGATCCAACGCGCGTCTTCCGTGCGCAGGTTCCGGTCGTACGACGCCAGCACCTCGTCGGTGAGACTCCCTTCGTCGGCGTAGGCGTCCAGAAGGAAGAAGCGCTGCACCTCGTCGTCGACCAGCAGGCCGGTGAAGAGCTCGCTCACCACGGGGTTGGCGAACAGGTCGAAGGTGCGCTCGCGCGCGTCGTCCTGAGGCCGGTTCAGGCTGCGGTAGCCGGTGGGCGCGATGAGCGCGAGGGCGGTCACCAGGTCGGGGCGCTCGGCGGCGATGCGGATGGCGTGCGCTGCCGACAGGCCGTTCGCGACCAGCACCGCCGGCTGGCCCACGACGCCTTCGAGGAACGACGTCACCTGCGCCACGAGGTCGTCCTGGGTGGTGCGACGCTCCGGTTTCGACGAGCGGCCGAAGCCCAGCAGGTCGAGGGCGTACACCCTGTACCCGGCGTCCGCCACCACGGGGGCGTTACGGCGGTACTGGAACACGCTGGAGCCGCCGCCGATGCCGTGCACCATCACGACGGGCGGGCCGCTGCCCAGGACCTCGTAGCCGGTGACGAGCTCCCCGAACGGGGCGGACGCCACGCGGGCGCCGGGAATCACCGGCTCGGGTCCGACGCCGTCGACGACGGGTACGCAGGCGGCGAGGACGAGGAGCGACAGGGCGATCGCGAAGGTACGCATGGGAGCACGGTAGCGCTGGGCGGGGTTCCGAGAAGAGGGGCCAACGCCCCGTCCCGAGGGTGGCTCTGCGAGCGTCGGGCAGCGTGGAGGCCGCCATCCGTACGCCCCCGCGAGACAAGGAAACATGACATGCAAAGCACACTTGACAAGCCGCGCCAAGGCGACCTACGCTCGGCGCAGGAGGTGGTCCGTGCGCCAGCGGATCCGGGAGCTTCGCACCGAGCGAGGTTGGTCGCAGCAGGCCCTGGCCCACCGGCTCGGCATGTCTCGGCAGGCGGTCACCGCGATCGAGACCGGCAAGAGCGAACCGAGCCTGTCCACGGCGTTCCGGCTCGCGTGGCTGTTCGAGCTTCCGGTGGAGGAGATCTTCGCCGCGGACGTGGAGGAGAAGATGGCGTTCCTGAACGCGACGTGGCAGTACCAGGACCGGATGGCGACCGCCTTCGACGAGGTCGGCGTGCTCGACGAGATGGGCCGGGAGGGTTGGGAGATGACCGGCTTCGGACCGCTGGTGCTCCACTTCCGACGGCCGGAGGACCCCGCGATGCGGCGGGCGTGGGCGTACGAACGGGTGACGGAAGTCGGAACGCCGCGCAAGCGCGACCAGCTGGAGCGGGAGGGCTGGACCTACTGCGGCAGCTGGATGAACACGTACCACTACTTCAAGCGGGCCGCGCCATTCGCGGAGCCGTAGGGTCGGGCCGAATGGCGATCGCCGACCGCGGCCGAATGGGCCGCCGCCGACGGCTGTCGAAAATACTTGACAGAATGTCGCCTCGCGTTTACACTCCGGATGTAAAGAGTGTTTTACGCCTAGGAGGCGACGATGACGTACGAGGAGAAGGTCACATGGGTGAGCGCCGTGGTCACGCTGATCGTAGCAGGCCGCTACGCATGGATCGTGGGAGGACGGCTGGGCGAGCTTCCGGTCGAGGCGATCGCGTACCAGCGACCGCTGCTGTTCGCCATCGGCGCGATGATCGTCCTGACCATCGTCGGCACGATCGCGATGTCGATCGCCACCGCCATCAGGGGCGAGATCTCGGGCGACGGCTCGGCCGACGACCTCGACCGCAAGGACGAGCGGGACGCCGACATCGAGGCGCGCGGCGACCGCGTCGCCTTCTACGTCTCCTCGGCGTTCATGGTCGGCGTCCTTGCGCTCGCGATGCTCGAGCAGCCCTACTTCTGGATCGCCAACGGCGTGTTCGCGGCATTCGTGGTGGGCAGCTTGGTCAGCTCCAGCGTGAAGCTCGTCGCCTACCGCCGGGGGTTTTAGCGGTGGCCAAGCCGACACGCGTCACGAACGAGATCCGAGCGCTGCGCTTCTCGGCGGGGGAGATGACGCAGGCCGAGCTGGCCGACCGCGTCGGGCTGACGCGCCAGACGATCATCGCGATCGAGCAGGGCCGCTACTCGCCGTCGCTGGAGGTGGCGTTCAAGATCGC
>CAZLQH010000176.1:0-2968 GCA_964561595.1 uncultured bacterium
GGCTACGCGTTCGCGAACTGGCAGAAGGGGTACGGCGACGTGAAGCTGCGACCGGACCTGTCGACGCTGCGGCGCGCCAGCTGGCTGGACGCCAGCGCGATCGTGGTGTGCGACGTGCTGGACGCACGCAGCGGCGAGCTCACGCCGGTCGCCCCCAGGTCGGTGCTGGCGCGGCAGGCGGCCCGCGCGACGGAGCTGGGATTCGTGGCGGAAGCCGCGTCGGAGCTCGAGTACTACGTGTACGAGGACGCCTACCGCGACGCGTTCGAGAAGGGCTACCGCGACCTCGCGCCGATGGGCTGGTACCTCGAGGACTACCACCTGCTGCAAGGCATGCGCGAGGAGAGGTTCACGGCCGAGGCCCGGCGGCACCTGCGCGCCTCGGGCATTCCGGTCGAGAGCTCGAAGGGCGAGTGGGGCCTTGGACAGCACGAGGTGAACGTGCGTCACGCCGACGTGACGACGATGGCGGACCGGCACGGCCTGTTCAAGCAGTGCCTCAAGGAGGTCGCGGAGCACGTCGGCGTCAGCGTCACCTTCATGGCCAAGCCGTACACCGGTCAGGCCGGCTCGTCGTGCCACCTGCACCTGAGCCTGTGGAGGGACGGCCGCAACGTGTTCGCGGGCGACGCGCCGGGGCCCGACGGTCGCGACCACGGCTCGGACCTGTTCCGGCACTTCCTGGCCGGCTGGATGGCGCACGTGCACGAGACGATGGTGTTCTACGCGCCGACGGTGAACGCGTACAAGCGGTTCGAGGGCGCCTCGTGGGCGCCGACGCGGGCCGCGTGGAGCTTCGACAACCGCACCGCCGGCTTCCGCGTGGTGGGCGCCGGCCAGAGCCTTCGGATCGAGTGCCGCATCCCCGGCGCGGACGTGAACCCGCACCTGGCGTTCGCCGCCGCCGTCGCGTCGGGGCTGGACGGGATCGAGCGGCGGCTGGAGCCGCCCGCCGCGCACGACGGCGACGTGTACGAGGCCGACGAGCTGCCGCTGTTGCCGCACGATCTGCGGGAGGCGACGGATGCGTTCGCGGCCAGCGACTTCGCGCGCGCCGCGTTCGGAGGCGACGTCGTGGACCACTACGTGCACTTCTTCCGGACCGAGCAGGCGGCGTTCGACGCCAGCGTGACGGACTGGGAGCGGCAACGGTACTTCGAGAGGATCTGAGCGGATGAGCGACGAGACGGACGTGACGAGATGGACGTGACGCCATGAGCGACGAGCCGAGGGGACGCTTGGCCGGGAAGATCGCCCTGATCACCGGCGGAGGCGCCGGCATCGGGCGCGAGACGGCGCTCCGCTTCGCGAGCGAAGGCGCCACGGTCGTCGTGGCCGACGTGCAGGACGAGGCCGGCAGGGCCGTCGCGCGCGACATCGAGGAGGCCGGGGGCCAGGCGAGCTTCGTGCACGCCGACGTCTCCAAGGCCGCCGAGTGCGAGGGCATGATCGCGCACGCCGAAGAGCGGTACGGCCGCCTGGACGTGCTGTTCAACAACGCCGGCATCATGGACGGCAGCGACGACGATGCGGTGGCGACGGACGAGGAGGTGTGGGAGCGCACGATGGCGATCAACGCCAAAGGCGTGTTCCTGGGGTGCAAGTACGGCGTCCCGGCGCTGCGGCGGGCGGGCGGCGGATCGATCATCAACACCGCGTCGTTCGTCGCGCTGCGCGGCGCCGCCACCGCGCAGATCGCCTATACGGCCAGCAAGGGCGCGGTGCTGGCGCTCACGCGGGAGCTGGCGGTCGTCCACGCGCGGGAGAACATCCGCGTCAACGCGCTCTGCCCGGGACCGCTCAGGACGGAGCTGCTGATGAAGTTCCTGGACACCGACGAGAAGAAGCAGCGGCGCCTGGTGCACGTCCCGATGGGCCGCTTCGGCGAGGCGCGCGAGATGGCCGACGCCGCGCTCTACCTGGCGGACCCCGCCTCGTCGTACGTGACGGGGACCGAGCTGACGGTGGACGGCGGGCTCACCGCGGCGTACGTGACGCCCGAATGACGAGGTCGGAATGAAGAGGTCGGAATGACGAGACGCTTGAGGACGATCAGCCCGATCGACGGCTCGACCTACGTGGAGCGCGACCTGGCGGACGGGGCCGCGATCGAGCGCGCCCTGACCGCGGCGACCGCCGCGCAGCCGGGCTGGCGCGATACGCCACTGGACGATCGGATCCGGATCGTGCGCCGCATGGTCGAGATCCTCGGCGCCGACGCGGAAGAGATCGCGCTGGAGCTCGCCTGGCAGATGGGCAGACCGGTCGCGTTCGGACCGAAGGAGATCCGTGGCGGCTACGCCGAGCGGGCGCTGGGCATGGCCAAGCTGGCGCCGCAGGCGCTGGCCGATCAGGTGGTGCGCTGGCAGGACGGCACGCCGGTCCACGTGCCCGTGCCGCCGAGCGAGCCCGGCCTACCGTCCGGCGCGACGCCCGGCTCGAGCTCCGACCAGCCGCACCGGCGGCTGCGCTCCGTGCCGGTGGGCGTGGTGCTGGTCCTGGCACCGTGGAACTTCCCGTTCCTGACGGCGGTGAACGCGGTCGTTCCGGCGCTGCTGGCCGGCAACGCGGTGCTGCTGAAGCACGCCGCGCAGACGCCGCTGGTCGCCGAGCGGATGGAGCGCGCCTTCACCGAGGCGGGCCTTCCCTCCGGGGTGCTGCAGGCGTTGCACTTGGATCACGACGCGGTCGCGGACGTCATCGAGGACGAGCGCGTGGGCTACGTGCACTTCACCGGCTCGGTCGAGGGGGGTCACGCCGTCAAGCGGGCCGCTGCCGGCCGCTTCATCGAGGTCGGTCTGGAGCTCGGCGGCAAGGACCCCGGCTACGTCCGTCCGGACGCCGATCTGGAGCACGCGGCGGCGAACCTGGTGGACGGCGCGTACTTCAACAGCGGCCAGTCGTGCTGCGGGATCGAGCGGATCTACGTCCACCGCGACGTGGTCGAGCCGTTCCTGGAGCGGTTCGT
>CAZLQH010000177.1:0-2954 GCA_964561595.1 uncultured bacterium
TGGTGCGAGGAGCGGGGCTCGAACCCGCACGGACTAAGCCACCAGATCCTAAATCTGGCGCGTCTACCAATTCCGCCATCCTCGCACGCGGCCCACGCTGACGCGCGGCCGAACGGCCCGCAGGAGGCTGGCGAGCGGGGCGTGCGCGCAACATCCCGTCGCGTCGTCCCCGAGGCCCGTCCGGGAAGAGAATAGGTGGGGTGGATGATGGGATTTGAACCCACGGCCCCCGGAACCACAATCCGGTGCTCTAACCCCTGAGCTACATCCACCGCGCACGCGCGGCCAAGTGTACCAGACCGGCGCCGGTGTGCAAGCGGTCCTGCGCGACGCCGACACCAAGATCGCGGCCGCTCACGGCAGCCGATCGACGAGCGCGCGAGCCTCCGCGAGGTCGCGTTCGTCCAGGTACGTGCGTGGCGTCAGCGACAGCGCAACGTCGAGCTGCCGAGCCGCCTCGTCGTACGCCTCACGGTCGATCAGCACGCCCGCGAGCCCGACACGGTGCGAGATCTCGTCGGGCTCGAGCTCGATCGCGCGCTCGAACGACGGGACGACCCGGCCGGCGCGACCCCCGGCGATCCAGGGAACCTCGTGGCGGTACAGCGCGTGGGCATGCCAGGCGGCCGCGTGGTCCGGATCCATCTCGAGCACCAGGTCCAGCGCGTCCGCCACGCGGGCGGCAAGGTTCAGCGACGCCAGCACGCCGCGGTACTGCGCCGCACGGCCCAGCGCCCGGGCGACCTCGAAGTGCGTGCCGGGATCGTCCGGTGCGAGCTCGACGGCCTCCTCGAACCGGCCCTGATCCACCAGGCGGTCGCCTGCGCCCACCTGCGCATGCGCCGCCGTGAGGGCCAGCATGAGCAGCGCCACCCCGACGCCCGTCCACCCGGCCGAGCGAGGGGGACGCCAAGCGACGGGGATCAGGCGTCGACTCGACGGCTCGAACGGACGGTGACGCACGGCGTTCTCCCTCGCGGTCCAGGCGTGGGCGACGCCGCAGCGCCCGCCCTCACGAGAGTTTGCTTCACGGGTACTTGGCGCCGCGCACGACGCGAACGGCATGGTCGTACGCGACGACCTTGAAGCGTCCGAGGTAGCGCTCGCTCAGGCCCTCCAGCACGCGATCGGCCACGTGCGCGCCGACGACGCACTCGATCCTCAGGAAGCCTCCCTCGACGTCGCCGACGCGCGACCCGAACGGATCGCCCTCGGCGCGGACGACGGTGAGGCCCTCGACCCCCCAGCCGCGCAGGTCGTGCAGCAGTCGCTCGTGCAGGACCGCTTCCGCGATCACGGTGACCACGCGGCGCTCGGTCCAGCCGGTCCTCGAGCGGTTCCCGCCTGGAGCGGGGATCGCGTCGTCGCCACGCGGGCGTCCGTCGTCTTCGTCGTTCATCCTCCGCCTCCTCCCCACGCCTGGGCCAGGCGAGCGTACGTCGGAATGCCGATCACCAGGTTGAACGGGAACGTGATGGCCAGCGAGGCCGTCAGGTAGCGCCCCGGACTGGCTTCGGGAAGGGCGAGGCGGACCGCGGCCGTCGCCGCGATGTACGACGCGCTCGCGAGCAGCGTGGCGAAGAGCGCCGCGCCGCCCGGCGACAGGCCCGAGGCGAGTCCCGCCGCGACCCCGATCGTGCCGTGCGCCAGGGGCGCGATCGTACCGTAGGCCAGCAGGAACACCCCGGCGGACCGCACCTCGCCGAAGCGGCGCGCCGTCACCAGGCCCATCTCGAGCAGGAACAGCGTCAGCGCGCCTTCGAACGGGTCGACGAAGAACGGCGCGACCCGCTCCATCCCTGCCGCGCCGGCGGCCGCCCCCATCGCCAGCCCACCGACGATCAACACGATGCTCTTGCCGGTCAGCACCTCGCGCAGCGTCTCCGTCCAGGGCGTCCCCGCCGAGCGCGTCGTGTCGCGTGCCGCGTCGGCCCGCCGGGCGATCAGCAGCGCCACCAGGATGGCCGGCACCTCCAGCAGCGCCAGGAGCGTCGCGAGGAAGCCTTCGTACGGCACGCCCGCGCGGTCCAGGAACGCCTGCGCGGCGACGAACGTGACGACGGAGACGGAGCCGTAGTGCGCGGCGAGAGCTGCCGAATCCGCAACGCCCCAGCCCCCCAGCCGACGGGCGATCGGGTAGGTCCACAGCGGAATCAGGGCTCCGGCGAGCAGCGTCACCAGCGCCGGTCCGGCGATCTCCGAGAGCGGCGTCGCGCGGAGCGCCACGCCGCCCTTCAGGCCGATCGCGAGGAGCAGGTAGATCGAAAGGGCGGAATAGAGCGCGTCGGGAAGCCGCAGGTCGCTGCGGACCAGCGTCGCGACGATGCCCAGCGCGAACGCCAGGATCATCGGCGAGAGGAGGTTCAGTCGGACCAGCTCGAGGGCGTCCACCGCGCGATGCTACCAAGCGGAACGTGGGGCCCGGGGCCGTGGCGCGGTACGCGGCACGCGGCTGCGTCGCGGGGGCACGACGAAGCGACCCGGCGGACGAGGCCCGCCCGGCGCGTGGTGCACCAGGAAGGATTCGAACCCTCGACCTACCGCTTAGAAGGCGGCTGCTCTATCCCCTGAGCTACTGGTGCGTGAAGACCGCTGGCGCGCGAAGAGAAGAGTGGAGCGGGAGACGAGATTCGAACTCGCGACATTCAGCTTGGAAGGCTGACGCTCTACCAACTGAGCTACTCCCGCTCGGCGCCGCGCAGAAGCATAGCACAACGGCCTGGCGTGGCGAGCGAAAGCTCGAATGAGGATCGATGGTCGGGCGGCTTCGGCATGGACCTCGGACCGTGCCACGGAATGTCGCAACGTCGTCAGGGCTTCTCGCAGGCGCCCGAACAGTCACTCCTGCACTGTGGCCGCCCAATCCAGACCCCCAGGGCTCTCGTGCGCAGGCTCAATCCGGCCTGCATGCGCAAGCTCCTGCTCATCCTCATCGCCATCCTGAAGACGGGCAC
>CAZLQH010000178.1:0-2923 GCA_964561595.1 uncultured bacterium
GCCCGGCTCGACGACCGGCGCGACCAGCAGGGCCGGCCCCAGCATGTGGACCAGGTCCTCGCGGTGGCCGGGTCGCCAGTGCGGGAAGTCGTACGCCAGCGGCCGCACGATCGGCTCCGACGCCGTCGCCGCGCGCCAAGCCAACGTGTAGAGGTACGGAACGAGGCGCTCCCGGAGCTGCAGCAGCGCCCGGATCCGGGGCAGCGCCTCAGGGTGGCTCCACGGCTCGGTCACGGTGCCGTCGTCGTTCCACGAGTGGATCACGAAGCGCGGCATGGCGACGCCGTGCTCGATCCAGCGGACCAGCAGCTCGGCGTCCGGCATCGGGCCCGCGAAGCCGCCCACGTCGTGGCCGAACGAGCTCCAGCCGCTCAGCGAGAGGTTCAAGCCCATCGGCACGTTGAAGCGCAGCGTCGTCCAGTCGGTGTGGTTGTCGCCCGTCCAGGTCTGGGCGTAGCGCCACGTTCCCAGCATGCCGGAGCGGGTCAGCGTCCAGTCGCGGGCCTCGGGTCGGTGCGCGCGTTGCGCGTCGCGGCTCGCGCGGTTCATGAGCTGCGTCAGGACGGGGCGCAGCCCGCGCGCCGGTCCGGCGTGCGTGCGGGCCTCCTCGTCCCAGATCTGGAACTCGTCGTTGTCGTTCCAGGCGATGTCGATCCCCATCTCGAGGATCCGCTCGCGGACCCGTTCCTGCCACCACGCGTACGCCGCTGGATGGCTGAAATCCAGGTAGCCGCCCTCGCCGCCCCAGAACCGCGACAGGTAGGGCGCGTCGCTCTGGGCCTCGCGCACCAGCAGGCCACGCTCCGCCAGCTCGTCGAACGCCGGGTGCGTCGTGAGAAGCGCCGGCTTCAGGTTCGCGATCGTGCGGAGGCCGGCCTCGCTCAGCACCCCGACGGCGTCGCGCGGATCGGGGACGCGGCGCCGGTTCCACTCGAACACGTAGCGGAGCCCGTCGTCGCCCAGCGAGTAGCCGCTGGAGAGGTGCAGCGCCGTGCACGGGACGTCGTGGCGATCCAGCTGGCGCACGAACCCGCGGAACGCCTGGGCCGGATCGTCCGCGTCGGTGTAGTGCATCGTCGACGCCAGGTAGCCCAGCGTCCAGCGGGGCGGCACCGGGGGGCGACCGGTCAGGTCGTGGATCCGCCGGGCCAGCGTCGGCAGGTCGGGACCGGCCAGGAACCAGGCGTCCAGCGCCTCCTCGTGGACGCGCAGATGGCGGTACGGACCGTGGTAGTTGTCCACCTCGGCGCCCAGGTCGAACACCGTCTCGGCGCCGGTGTCGAGCAGCAGGGCGCTCGCGCGTCCGTCGGGCGTCAGCGTCGTCAGCAGCGGGAGGTGCTTGTAGAGCGGATCGCCGCTCCGGGCGTCGTACGCCAGCGCGTCCAGCGGACGGAGGCGGAAGCGCCGCCGCGAGCGGTCCAGCGCGCCCGACGCCTCTCCCAGGCCGTAGAGCACCTCTTCGTCGTCCCGGGTCCAGTGCCACGTCACGCCTCGTCCCGGCAGGTGTCCGTGCGCGCCGGTGGGCAGGTCGCGCCACAGCACCGTGCCGTCTGGCCGGGACACCTCGAACCCGAGGGGCGCGAGGGCGATCCGGAGCTGCAGGGCCTCGGTGCGGATCGTGACGGTGGTCTCGTCCTGGTCGAGCTCGAACGCGGGGCGCGGAAAGCGACCGAGATCGTCCCGGTCGCGGCCCTCGCGGGGCACGTCGCCGTCCTCGCCGACGATCGCCCAGGTGCGAAGCTGAGCCGGTCCGCCGGTGGGCTGCACCTCGAGGCGGACCAGGTCGTGGTCGGCGACGGTGACGACGGCGCGGGCCGGCCCGCCGCGCGCGCAGCGCAGCGTGAGGCGGCAGCGCTCGATCCGGTCCACGCGCATGGACGCCGTCGGCAGCGCCGCGCCGTGAACGCCGTGTCTTGGTGGTCCGTCCGGAGCCGAGGGCTCAGGGCTCGTCATGCCGGTGCACCTCCAGCGCGTGTCCGCGCGTGACCAACGTCGTCCGCCGGCCGTCCACGAGCACGTTCCGCAGCACGCTGTCCCCCCACGGCGGACGGATGGGACGCCGGTTCGGCCGAAGGCCGTAGCCTCCCGACAGCACGGCCGCGGCCGGCATGGAGCTCCATCCGGTCGCGGGCGAGCCGGCCGGCCACGGCGGCGACTGATGCTCCGTCGGCGTGGTCCGGCCGTGCGCCAGGCCCACCTCCCACCAACGGGTCAGCGGGTAGCGCCAGCCCTCCATGCCACGCAGAAGCCGCTGCTCGGCGTAGACGCCGTCCCAGTACGGCCAGTCGCCACCGTCGTGGTAGCGGTAGGGGAAGCGCGCCTTGCCGCGACGACGGACCCAGCTCGGGTAGCCCGGCCGCAGGCACGACACGCCCCAGTCGCCGAAAGGCTGGCTGGCGTCGTGACGCGTCTCGAGCCGTGCTCGGATCGCTGCCAGCGTGTCGCGGGCCTGCCCCTCGTCCGCCAAGCCGAACCGGAGCGCCGTCAGCGTGTCGATGGCCAGCGTGCCCGGCTCGCGTCCTCCCGGCTCGACGAACTCCCGGTAGTGGCCGCGCGCGTCGTCCCACAGGACGCTCGTCGCCGCCTCCCGCATGCGCTCGGACGCTTCGCGCCACCCCTGGGCGCGTTCGGGTCGTACGCCGGTCCACGCTTCGGCCGCGGCCCTCAGCGCGCCGTACGCCAGCCCCACGTCGTACGTCACGGCTCCGGACCGGAAGACGTTGTCCGCCCAGTCGCGATCGTGGCGCGGCTTGACGGGCAGGCCGCGAGCGTCCGAGCCGCGAACGATGCCGTCGGCGATCCAGCCGATGCGGTCGAGGATCGTCGCGCCGGCCACGTCGTCGTCGAGGAGCTCCGGCCGGCCGGTCCAGGCGACCGCGTCACGCGCCAGAAGCACGAACAGCGATGGGGCGTCGACGTGGTC
>CAZLQH010000179.1:0-2901 GCA_964561595.1 uncultured bacterium
GAGAGCGAGCGCCACTCGCGGATGATGTCGGAGTTCCGCCGCAGCGTCATGAGCCTGATGGAGCTGGGCCTGGACGAAGGCAGCGTCGGCACCTTCGATCAGCGGCTGCTCGAAGAGGCGGTCCGCGTGATTCCCGGTGCCGCCACCGGCTCGATCCTCAAGCGTGCCCGCGACGGCGCCTACCGCTTCGCCGCCGTCGTCGGGTTCGACCTGGAGCGCCTGCGCACCGTCCGCGTTCCCGCCGAGGCGGTGGCGTTCGGCCATGCGGCCGAAGGCGGCCGGCCTCTGGTCGTGCGAGACCCCCAGCTGCACGACGCGCTCGATCCGCCCGACGCCGACGCGCTGAGAATCGACGGTCGCATCGCCGAGCTGCGTGCCGTGCTCAGCGTGCCGATCGTGGTGGGCGGCGAGATGACGGCGTACCTGACGCTGGACAACTACGACGATCCCGACGCGTTCGGCGACGACGCCATCGAGATGGCGCGCATCTTCGCCAGTCAGGTCGCCTCGCTGATGCGCCGGTTCGACCTCGAGCAGTCGCTCTATCGCCAGGCGTACGAGGACGCGCTGACGGGCCTTCCGAACCGCACCGCGTTCAAGGAGCGGCTCCAGCAGCGGCTGGACGCGGGCCGGACGTACGCGGGGCACGCCGTGCTGTTCGTCGACCTCGACAACCTGAAGCCGATCAACGACTCGCTCGGGCACCTCGCCGGAGACGAGGTGCTGCGCGAGGTCGCCCGCCGCATCCAGCGCAGCGTGAAGGACGAGTCCGGCTTCGTGGCGCGGCTGGGCGGCGACGAGTTCACCGTGCTGCTCTCGGGCCCCCGGATCGGAGACGACGCGACCGCCACCGCGAAGCGGATCATCACCGCGCTCCAGGACCCGATCCCCGTCGAGGCGTACGACGTCCGGGTGGGCGCCAGCATCGGCATCAGCATCTGCCCCCAGGACGGCAAGAGCATCGCCGACCTGCTCCGGCACGCCGACATCGCGATGTACCACGCGAAGGAGGCCGGCAAGGGCGCGTACCGCTTCTTCGCCGACGAGATGGAATCGGGCGCGCGTCAGCGCGTGATGCTCGAAGGCGCGCTACGCGAGGCGCTTCTCAACGACGAGTTCGAGGTGCACTACCAGCCGCGGATCGCGCTGCGAACGGGCCGGATCGTGGCGGCCGAGGCGCTGGTCCGATGGAACCACCCGAAGTGGGGCCTGATCCCGCCCGGCCGGTTCGTGTCGCTGGCCGAGGCCACGAACCTGATCCATCCCCTGGGCCGCCGCGTGCTCGAGATGGCGTGCGCCGAGGCGGCCGGCTGGCCCGCTGTCGACGGCGATCCGCCGCCCCGCGTCTCGGTCAACGTCAGTCGCCACCAGCTGCAGCGCTCCGACATCGTCGACGAGGTGGCGCGCGTGCTGGCCTCCAGCCGGCTCGCTCCGGACCGGCTGGAGCTCGAGGTGCTCGAGAGCAGCGCGATGAGCGACGTCTCGGAGACCGCCAGGACGCTGGGACGCCTGCGCGAGCTGGGCGTCCACATCTCGCTGGACGACTTCGGCACGGGCCACTCGAGCCTGGGGTGGCTGCAGAACCTGCCGGTGAACGTGCTGAAGCTGGACCGGACCTTCGTCGCGCGGCTGGGGGTCGACGGCGCGGAGCCGTCGTCCGGCGCGGACGACGCCGCGATTCTGGGCGCGATCCTGAGACTGGGCCAAGCGTTGGGCATGTCCGTCGTGGCCGAAGGGATCGAGCGCGAGTCGCAGCTGGCCCTGCTGCGCCAGCTGGGCTGCGCGGAGGGACAGGGCTACCTGTTCAGCCGGCCGCTGCCCTCCGGTGAGCTTCGTCCCATGCTGCAGCTGGGGTCCGTCACGTTGCCCGGCATGCGCTGAGCGGGCGTCGCGCGGACCGACGCGCGAATCGACGCGCGGATCGACGCGCCTTCAGCTCCGCTGGGCCACCTCGCCCGCGTCGTCCAGGATCGATCGCACCTCGGCCAGCTGGTCGGCATCGAGCTCCCACGCGCCCGCCTGCACGTTCCTGCGTACCTGCTCCGGCTTCGTCGCGCCCGCGATCACGCTGGCCACCTGCGGCTGCGCCAGCAGGTACGCGAACGCCAGGTCGATCAGCTCTCGACCGTGCGACTCCGCCACCTCGGCGAGGCGCTCGACGACGTCCAGCAGCTCGTCCGTGAGCAGCGACTCCCAGCGCTCGTTGCCACGGATCCGCGTGCCCTCCGGAAGCGGACGGCCCTTCCGATACTTGCCCGTCAGGATCCCGCTCAGCAACGGGAAGTACGGCAGGAACGCGATGTCCAGCCGCTCGCACGCCGGCAGCACCTCGGCCTCCGCCTCGCGCCGCAACAGGCTGTACTCGTTCTGGACGCTCACGAAGCGCGGCGTGCCGTGCTCCTCCGCAGCGGCCTCGGCCTCGTCGAGCTGCGCGGCGGACATGTTGGAGCAGCCGATCTCCTTCACCAGCCCGGCGTCCACCGCCTCGCCCAGCGCGCCCAGCGTGTCGGCGATCGGCACGTCGGGATCCGGGAAGTGAAGCTGATAGAGATCCACGTGATCGACCCTCAGCCGCCGCAGGCTGGCCTCGAGCGCCGCCCGCACCGTCTCGGGCCGCGCGCCCGACAGCTCGTTGTCCGCGCTGGGCGCGCCGAACTTCGTGGCCAGCACCACCTCGTCACGCCGCCCCGCCAGCACCCGGCCCAGGAACGCCTCGCTGTCGGTGCCGCCGTACACGTCGGCGGTGTCCAGGAACGTCACGCCCGCGCTCAAGGCGGCGTCGACGACGGACTTGGTCTCGTCCAGGTCCAGCCGACGGCCGAAGTTGTTGCAGCCCAGGCCGACGACGGAGACGGTGAGGGAGCCGATCGATCGGGTTCGCATGGGGTCACTGTACGGCAG
>CAZLQH010000180.1:0-2874 GCA_964561595.1 uncultured bacterium
GGCGCGTAGGTCAGGTTCACGCCGATCCCGACGCGCGCGTCGCGGATGCGGCCGGACTGCACCTGGGTGCTGGTCAGCACGCCACCGACCTTGCGCTCGTCCAGGAGAAGGTCGTTCACCCACTTCAGGCCCGGGCGAACCCGACCCTCGCTGACCTCCTCGACGGCTTCGGCGGCGGCGACCGCGGGCAGCACGGCCAGCGCGGCCTGGTTCTCTGCGGCATCGACATCGAACGCGAGGTGCACGCTGGCGTGCAGGTTCCCTCGCGACGTCGACCAGGTGCGGCCGCGCTGCCCGCGGAACCGCGACCCCGCCAGCGCGACGCACGTCGTCCCGCCCGTCACGCCCGCGTCCGCGGCCGAGAGCTCGTCGAGCACGTCGAGCTGCGAGCGCGTCGCGTGGCGCACCACGACGAGCGGCCCGGAGAGGCCGAAGCGGCGCGTGGGCAGCTCGCCGAGCCACGGCTCGGACTCCGGGGCGAGCGCGGACCACGACCGTCGCTCCGACGGGGGCAGGTCGCGAAGGCGCGTGCGCTCCAGGGCCACCCCGTCCGGAGCAAGCGCCTGAACGTCGTCGGGGGCGTCGGTCAGAAGGTGCATCGTCGACCAGCGTACGGCAGGCGCCGCGACCGCGGTCGCTCGCTGGGAGCCTCCCGACCCTTGACCGTGAGCGTCGAGCGGTCTCTACTGGCCACGGAGGCTCCCCATGAGCGAACCCGTGCACGTGATCTTCGGAACCGGTCCGGTGGGCTGCTGGACGGCGCGTGCGCTGATCGACCGGGGACGCGCGGTGCGCGCGGTGAACCGCAGCGGTCGCCGGCCCGACCTCATGCCGTCCGAGGTCGACGTCGTCGCCGCCGACGCGGCGAACGTCGCCGAGGCGACCGAGGCCGCAGCGGGCGCAGCCGTGGTGGTCCAGGCGCTGAACCCTCCGTACCACCGCTGGCCTGAGCTGTTCCCGGCGCTGCAGGCGGGCACATTGGCGGCGGCCCAGGCGGCCGGGGCGCGCTTCGTCTCGATCGAGAACCTGTACATGTACGACGCCTCGGCGCCGATCCACGAAGACGCTCGCGTCGCTCCGGTGTCGCGCAAAGGCGCGCTGCGGCAACGGATGGCCGAGGAGGTCGTGGCCGCGCACGAGCGGGGGGCGGTGCAGGCGACATCGCTGCGCTCCAGCGACTACTACGGACCCGGCGTGACCGACTCGGCGTGGGGCTCGCGCCTGTTCGAGCCGCTCCTGGCGGGCAAGCCCGCTCAAGTGACCGGCGTGCTGGACGCTCCCCACTCGGTCGCGTACATCGAGGACGTCGGCCGGGCGGCAGCGGAGCTCGCCATCCGCGACGAGGCGCTGGGCCGGATCTGGATCGCGCCGCACGCACCGGCCCGAACCGCGCAAGAGATGGTCGCGATGGCGGCCGAGGCAGCCGGGGTCGAGCCGAAGGCGAAGGGCATGGGCAAGCTGATGATGCGGATCGGAGGCCTGTTCATCCCCGAAGCACGGGCCTCGGTCGAGATGATGTACCAGTTCACGGCGCCGTTCGAGGTCGACTCGAGCCGCATCGAGCGCGAGCTGGATCTGAGCCCCACGCCGCTGCAGGAGGGGCTGGAGCGGACCGTGGCGTGGTACCGGGCGCGCGGAGGGTCTGCCTAGGCGCCGACCGTCTCGTCCGACCCGATCCGCTCGCGACGCGGCGCTTCGTCCCATTCGCGCGTGAGCAGCTCGCACCACCACGCGACGTGCGCGGCACGGGCGTCGTCGTCGATCTCGTCGTCCACGATCAGGCCGACCAGATCGTCGCCGTCACGGACCTCGCCCGCTTCGAAGGCGTCCGGGTCGTACCCGAGGCGATCCATCGGTAACGCGCCGATCGTCTCGGCGCCCGCCGCTCGCGCGTGCCTGCGAAGGATGCCGAGCGCGTCGCCGAACGTGTCCGGGTAGCCGAAGCGGTCGCCGCAGCCGAACACCGCGACGCGGCGGCCGCGCAGGTCGCTCCGGGCCAGGGCGTCGATCGCTCCGTCCCAGGCGGGCTGCAGCTCACCCTCGTTCCAGGTCGAGGAGCCCAGGATCAGGACGTCGTACCGGACGATCCGCGTCATGTCGGTCCACGCGACGTCGGCCAGCAGCGGCCGCCGTCCGGTTCGTGCGGCGAGGGCGCCGGCCACCTGCCGGGCGATCTCCTCGGTCGCGCCGAAGGTGCTCCCGTAGGCGACGACGACGCGTGGGTCGGAGCGCTGCGCAGCGATCGTCATGAGGAGGAGCATGGCGGTTCGCGCGACCGTCCGCCATGACCGAGGTCATGGTCGCGTGGTCCGTGCGCACGCGGTCCGCCGGCGTCTCGAACGACGGCCGCTAGCCCCCGCCCCGGTCGCCGCCCTCGGGCGCCCATAGCGAGACCGAGCCCGGTCCGCAACGGAACGCGCCCCAGCCGTGCTCGTCGGTGACGACGGGCGTCCGCACGTGGTCGGTGTGGTCGTGGTAGGTGGTGTTCGGCGCGCCCGTCTCCATCCACTTGCTTCCGCCCGCGCCGTTGCTCAGCACCGCGGCCAGGCCGCCGGGATGGGCCTCGTCTCCGAGGCGGGTCCAGCCGACCAGGTTCGGATCGTCGAAGTAGTCGTACTGCGCGCCGTAGGCGTTGCGGCGCCGGACCTCCAGGAAACGGTCGATCATCCAGCGGTGGCTGGGGATGTGGACGTCGTGCTCCCGGCCGTCGCTGCCGACGTCGCGGTAGGAGGCGCCGAAGTAGTCCGCCGCGAAGACGCACGGGTAGCCGCCCCTCCGGAGCAGGATCAGCGCGTACGCCAGCGGCGTGAACCACGGCTCGACCACCGACTCGAGCGCCTGCAGCGGCTGCGTGTCGTGGTTGGCGACGAGGGT
>CAZLQH010000181.1:0-2863 GCA_964561595.1 uncultured bacterium
GGATAGAATGGCGCTCATGCGAATCGTGCGCGGTCTCGAAGCCGCCCTAGACGCCGTCCGGCACCGAGCGCAGGACCTGCTGGACGAACCCACGGAACGATCGGTGCGCGAGATCGTCGACGCCGTCCGGCGCGGCGGTGACGACGCGCTCAGGGTCGCGACGGAGCGTCTCGACGGGGTTCGCCTCGATGCGTTGCGCGTGCCCCGCGACGAGATCGAGGCCGCCTCCGACGCCATCGAGCCGGAGCTCCGCGGCGCGATCGACCTCGCGATCGAACGGATCGAGCGGTACTACCGGCGGCAGCCCGCCGGCGGCTTCCTGGATACCGACGAGGGCGCCGTGCTCGGACAGCTCGTGCGTCCCATCGAGCGCGTCGGCGTGTACGTTCCGGGCGGGACCGCGCCGCTGTTCAGCAGCCTGCTGATGAGCGCCGTTCCGGCGCGGGTCGCCGGCGTCGAGCGCATCGTGGTCGTGACGCCGCCTCGCAAGGACGGCAGCGTCCCGGTCGAGATCCTCTACGCCGCCGCGCAGGTCGGCGCCGAACACGTCGTTCGTGTCGGCGGCGCGCAGGCCGTCGCGGCGCTGGCGTACGGGACCGAAAGCGTTCCGAGGGTGGACAAGATCGTCGGTCCCGGCAACCGCTACGTCGTGGCCGCGAAGCGGCTCGTGTTCGGCACCGTCGGCATCGAGTCGCTTCCCGGCCCGACCGAGACGCTGGTGGTCGCCGACGAGCGGGCCGACCCGGAGCACGTGGCCGCCGACCTGCTGGCCCAGGCCGAGCACCTCGGCGCTCAGCCGGTCCTGGTCGCCTGGTCCGACGAGGTCGTCCGCCGGACGCTCGACGCGGTCGAGGCCGCGCTCCGGACGCTCCCCACCGCGGAGGCGGCACGCGAGTCGATCGAGGAGCGGGGCATGGTCCTGCAGGTGGCCGACGAGACGGAGGCGATGCGGGTGGCGAACGCCTACGCGCCCGAGCACCTGTGCCTGCTCGTGGACGACCCGTGGCGGCTCCTGCCCGGCGTCCGGAACGCCGGTGGGGTGTTCCTGGGCGCCCACAGCATGGAGGCGCTCGGCGACTACGTCGCCGGTCCGAGCCACGTGATGCCCACCTCCGCGACCGCCCGCTTCGCGAGCTTCGTGAACGTGCGCGACTTCCAGAAGGTCATCCCGGTGCTGTCGCTCTCGCCGGGCGTCGTTCAGGAGATCGGTCCTGCGGCCGTCACGATGGCCCGCTCCGAGGGGCTCGAGGCGCATGCCCGCGCCGTCCTTTCGCGCCTGAAGCCACGCGACTGAGCCGGTGAGAGGAGCGCCGGATCGTGGCCCCGCCCCTGCGGGTGCGCGCCGGCCGACCGCCCAGCGGGGCGGGGTCGCGGGCAGCGCCGGGGTCGTCCGGCTCCTGGCCTTGGCCCCGATCCTGCTGGTGGCGCTCCTTCTGGCCGACGTGGCGGGAATCGTGACCGGCCCGCGCGCGCAGCCCGACTGCGCGGCGGGCGCGGCGCTGGTCATGGGCGCCGCGCAGTACGACGGACGTCCGTCGCCCGCGTTCGAGCGGCGGCTGCGCGGCGCCCTGGAGCTGTACGAGCGGGGCTGCGTCGAATCGATCGTCGTGACCGGCGGCGGACAGGCGGGGGACCGGACGACGGAAGGGGAGGCGGGCGTGCGTTGGCTGGCCGACCGCGGGGTCCCCGACGGTCGGCTCCTGGCCGAGACCGTGGCCACGACCAGCGCGGAGAACGTCTGGCTGTCGGCGTCGCTGCTGGGCGACGCTCCCGTCGTGATCGTGACGGACGACCTGCACCTGTGGCGCTCGGTCTGGCTGGCCCGTCGCTTCGGGCTGGACGCGTCCGGGGTCGGCGTGCCCGCTGGAAGCGGCCGCGCCGCCTACGTCGTGCGCGAGCTGACCGCCATGGCGTCGTACCGGATGGGCTGGGTTCGCTGAGGGCGGCGGCGTGGTGCGGCCCCGTCGTGCATCGGCCGGCCTTGGGTCTCGCTGGCCTGGCTCGTCCGGCGCGCTCCGATCAGCGGCGCCGCCACCAAGCGCGAACCACGTCGCGGTACATCGCGGCGCGCGCCCCCACGCCGCGCAGCACGCCGCGCTTCTCTTCCTTCATCACCTGAGCCACGCCGTCCAGCGGGACGTCCCGGCAACGCCAGCCGTCTCGTGCGGCGGACCTGGTGAGCAGAATCTCGACGCCGAAGCGGCTCTCGGCCAGACCCGCGACGCCCAGCAGCATCTCGCGGCGTATCGCGCGTTGTCCGGCCAGCGCGGGAGCCAGACGCTGCGCGGTCGTGGTCGCCGAGCGAACGCCGACGAACACGCCGCGCGTCATGTCCACCCGGCCGTCCAGGACCGGATCGGCCAGCGCGCGGACGTGCTCGGGTCGGAGGCCCGTCAGGTCCGCGTCGAGCAGGATCAGCACCTCGGCCGCCGTGCGACCGGCGCCTGCCGCGAGCGCGCCGCCCTTGCCGACGTTCGCAGGCAGCCGCAACACCGTCGCGCCGGCCGCCGCGGCGACCTCGGCGGTCCCGTCGCGCGATCCGTCGTCCACGACGAGGACCGGCCCACGCTTCGCCGCCAGCGCCGACCGGACGACGCTCCCGATGCGGGCCGCCTCGTCGAGCGCGGGGATGAGCACGGCGCTCGAGACGCGGGTGGCGGCCTCGTCGCCCGCGACGCGGCTCGCCCCCGCGGGGACCGTGCCGCTCGAATCGGCGCTGGCCTTCTCGGTCACCTCGTCGGTCAGCCCGCCGCGACCACGCCCTGGAGCTCCTGCAGCGTGATCAGAACGATGAGGGTCAAGACCGCCAGAATCCCGATGAAGTGGAACGCCTCCTCCTGGCCGGGCTTGAACGGCCGGCCAC
>CAZLQH010000182.1:0-2809 GCA_964561595.1 uncultured bacterium
GTTCTGGGAGCTGACCAGCCTCACCTCGTACTTCCTGATCGGCTACAAGCACGAGTACCGAACCAGCCGGGACGGCGCGCTGCAAGGGCTGCTGATCACCGGGTCGGGCGGCCTGGCGATGCTGGCGGGGTTCCTGATCCTGGGCGTCGACGTCGGAACGTTCCGGATCTCGGAGATGATGGCCGATCCCGCCGCGCTGCAGGCGTCCGCCGTCTACCTTCCGGCGCTGCTCCTCATCGCGCTGGGCGCGTTCACGAAGTCCGCACAGTTCCCCTTCCACGTCTGGCTGCCCAACGCGATGGCCGCGCCCACGCCCGTCTCGGCCTACCTGCACAGCGCCACGATGGTCAAGGCCGGCGTCTATCTGCTGGCGCGTCTGGCGCCCGGCATGGGGGGCACGCCCGCCTGGTTCTGGCTGTTGACCCTGGTCGGCACGGCGACGGTGCTGGCGGCCGGCTCGCTGGCGCTGGTCCAGCGCGACGCCAAACGGCTCCTGGCCTACTCGACCCTGATCGCGCTGGGCGCGCTGGTCGTCCTGCTCGGCGTGGGCGGGAAGCTGGGCGCCGAGGCGATGCTGGTGTTCATGATCGCGCACGCGCTGTACAAGGCGCCCCTGTTCATGGTGGCGGGCAACATCGATCACCAGGCGGGCAGCCGGGACGTGACGGAGCTCTCCGGACTGGGGCGCGTCATGCCGGTCAGCTGGGCGATCGCGCTGGCCGCCGGCGTCAGCGCGGCGGGGCTGCCGCCGATGTTCGGCTTCGTCGGCAAGGAGCTCGCCTACGAGACGCTGCTGGGGCATCCCTGGGCGCTGGCCGCGCTGGTCGCCGCGAGCGCCGTGATGGTGACGATCGTGTGGCTGGTGGCGTGGAAGCCGTTCGCCGGCCGCGACACCCAGGCGCCGAAGTCGCCCGTCGAGGCGCCCCTGTCGATGTGGATCGGGCCCGCCATCCTGGCTGCGCTGGGGCTGACGTTCGGCCTGGCACCCGACACCGTCGGGCAGGCGCTGATGGTTCCCGCCGCGTCGGCCGTGATCGGCGAGCCGGTGTCGTTCTACCTCGCGCTCTGGCACGGCGTGAACGCCGCGCTGATCCTGTCGGTCGTCACGATCGCGCTGGGCGTCGTCACGACGGTCGCCTGGCGGCCGCTGCACGACCGGCTGCGGGCGCGCTACGGCGGCATGCGCTTCGGCCCGGCCGGCGCGTACGAGGCCGCGCTGTCCGGCCTGGTCCGCCTGGCGGCTTGGCAGACGCGGCGCCTGCAGTCCGGCGACCTGCGTCATCACCTCACCACGATCATCGCGTTCGCCGTCGCCCTGCCCGCGGTGACGACGCTGGCGCGTGGCGACCTGCGCATCGCGCCGCCGCCGGTGAGCGGCACGGCGTACGAGTTCCTGCTCCTGGGCCTCGTCGTCGCGGCCGCGCTGGCCACCGTCCGTGCGCACTCGCGGCTCCTCGCGATCACCGCGCTGGGGGTGGTCGGGTTCGGCATCGCGATGGTGTTCACGCTGTTCGCCGCGCCCGACCTGGCGATCACGCAGTTCCTGGTCGAGACCCTGACGGTCATCCTGGTGGCGCTGGTGCTGATGCGGCTGCCCGCCTCGCTGTTGCGGGAGGAGTCCAGGCCCAGCCTCCGCTTCACCGCAGGACCGATCGCGATCGCCGGCGGCGCCATGCTGACGGTGCTGATGCTGGCGGTCACGAGCGTGCCGCTGGACCGCTCCATCACCGAGTACTACGAGCGCGCTTCGTACCCCGACGCCAACGGCCGGAACATCGTGAACGTGATCCTGGTCGACTTCCGCGCGTTGGACACGCTCGGAGAGCTGACGGTCCTCGCGGTCGCCGCGACCGGCGCGTTCGCGCTCCTGCGCCGCACCGGTGGCCGCCGAGAGCCCGAGGACGAGTTCGGCGCGCCGCGCGGAAGCGACTCGCCCAGCGGCGAGCCGGAGCCGGGCGCCCCCGAGGGGACGTCGCGATGAACAGCCTGATCCTTCGTACCGCGACGCGGCTTCTGATCGCCGTGCTGCTGCTGCTCTCCGTGTTCCTGCTGCTGCGCGGCCACGACCTCCCCGGCGGCGGCTTCATCGGCGGGCTGGTGGCCGCCTCCGCCCTGGCCCTCTACGCCATCGCGTACGGCTACGAGGCGGCCGCCAAGCTGCTGCGCGTCCCGCCGCAGCTCGTGATGGGCCTCGGACTGGCCATGTCGCTGACCGCGGGCCTGGCCGGCGCGCTGGTCGGTCGCGAGGTGTTGACCGGTCTCTGGTGGATCCGCGACCTGGGCCGGTTCGAGCTGAAGCTCAGCACGCCGTTGATGTTCGACATCGGCGTCTACCTGGTCGTGATCGGCGTGGTCCTCACGATGCTGTTCGCCTTGGAGGAGCACTGATGGAGGTCCCGGTCGCCATCACGGTGGGCGTCGTCTTCGGCTCGGGACTGTACCTGGTGATGCAGCGGAACCTGCTTCGCTTCGTGTTCGGCCTGATCCTGCTGTCCGGCGCCGTGAACGTGTCGCTGTTCGTGGCGGGACGGTTGACGCGCGGCGTCTCGCCACTGATCCGCGAGGGCTCGACCGTCCCGCCGGACGGCGCGGCCAACGCGCTGCCCCAAGCGCTGATCCTCACCGCGATCGTGATCGGCTTCGGCCTGATCGTGTTCGCGCTGGTGCTGCTGTTGCGCACCTACGAGCGCCTGGGAACCGTCAAGACCGACGAGACGATCGCGCGGCTGGGCGATCCACGACCCGTGCCGATCGGGTCCGCCCGCCGCGCGCCCAGGGCCCGAGGCACCAGGCAGGCGACACGCACCGG
>CAZLQH010000183.1:0-1191 GCA_964561595.1 uncultured bacterium
CCGTCGCGCGCGGTGATCGCACGCATGGGCACGCGCCCCGTCGCCCTCGCCGGTTAGCGCCCGATCGTGGCGTCCGAAGCCGGTCGGGCTGGCGCGGCGCGTCGGAATCGAGCGCGAAGGGCCGCGGCCTGTCATCGACTCAGGCCGCGACGCCCGACGCATCTTGGGAGGACGACGGATGGCGAAGGCTCGCATCTTCTACGGCAGCTCGACGGGGAACACGCAGCGGATCGCGGAGCAGATCGCGGAGGAGCTCGGCGATCTGATCGAATCGGTGACGGACATCGCGAAGGCCAGTCCCGACGACCTGGCGTCGGCCGAGGCGCTGATCCTCGGCGTCTCGACCTGGGAGGACGGTCAGTTGCAGGAGGACTGGGACGACTTCTTCCCGGAGCTGGATGGGATGGACCTCAGCGGAAAGACCGTGGCCCTGTTCGGACTGGGCGACGCCTACGGTTTCTCCGGGGAGTTCGTCAACGCGCTCGGCACGCTCTACCGCAAGGTGCGCGAGCGGGGCGCGACCGTCGTGGGGGCCTGGCCGACCGACGGGTACGACTTCGACGACTCCAGCGCGGTCGTGGACGGCCGGTTCGTGGGTCTCGTCATCGACGAGGAAAACGATGCGGACCTGAGCGACGAACGCGTGGCGCGGTGGGCCGACACGATCCGGTCTTCGCTGGCCGAGGCCTGACGCCGGCCAGGCGACGGCTTCCGCTCGGGCCGCCTTGGTCGGACGCGAACGAGGGCCGGCGGGCGGGGGTCGCGCCGCGGAGACGTTCCTCGACGCGGACCTGTTGGCGCGGGCGAAGGCGGCGTTCGTGGAGGCGACGGGGACGTAGTCGCGTCGTCGTCGACGCGAGAACGGTTACGAGCCTCGAGGAACGATTAGATCAGGACCCGGAGCTCGAGAAACGATTACGGTGGCGTCTCGGCCGTACCGTCGGCTCGCCTCTCGCCGATGCGGTGACGGGCCGTGTCGACGGGTTTCGAGGTCGAGCTTCGGGCTCCCTCGTCACTGGCACGCTGTCGCGAGCGGAGCTCACGGCGGCTTCCATGGACTCGATTTCTTCGTCCGAGAGCTCCTCGAACTGCGGGCGCTTGCGTTCCGACAGGCGTCCGCGGTCCTGGAGCACGAGGCGGACGAACAGCGACAGGCGGCGGTCGGGCATGTCCACGACCTCGCGGGCCGAC
>CAZLQH010000183.1:1291-2801 GCA_964561595.1 uncultured bacterium
GGCCGACGTGCGGACCACACCGGGGCCGACATCATGATGACGACGCGAGATGCACGACTGCCTCGACGAGGACGACGATTCGGCTGGACGACGACCTGTGTCGTGAAGTCCAAGCGCAAGCAGCGCTGGAGGGACGGACGGTCGGCGAGGTGATCGCGGACGCGCCGCTCGATGCGCCTCGTCCCGAGGCGCCGGGTCACGACCGATGCCTGGCTCGGCTGGACTCCGCGTGACGCGTCGACGTACCGTTGGGCATTCCCAACCCGAGCCTTTCGGGCTTCGTGCGGATCGTCACGCATCCGAAGGTGTTTCGCGAACCCACGCCGTTGCCGTAGGCGCTGGCGTCCGTCGGCGTGCCCGCTCGTGCGCCACGTCGACCATCCCCGTGTCCTGCATCCCCCGGAGCGCGCGGTCGCGCGGCCCGATGGCCTACGGCTCGCCGAAGGAGCGGCGCAAGGTGGCGTCGAGCCCCGCACGACCGGCTCGCGACACTCGGGCCGCACCCCCGACTCCAGGACATCCGGCACTGTCCCCCGCGGCACGCGGCGAATAGCCTGAACGGTTGACGGGCGTCGCTCGATGGGCTCCGCGCCCGTCGTGGGAGGTAATGGAATGGCGACCAGGAACCGTGGGATTCCGGCGACGATGCTGGCCATCGCGAGCGTGCTCGCGTTCGCGCTCGGAAGCGCGTACCTCACGCCGCGTGGACCCGTCACCACCTCGCAGGCGCTCGTGACGATGATCGTCGCTCTCGCGGTAGGCGTCGTCGTGACGGCGTCCACCGGTCGGCGGTGGGCGATCGCCCTGGCGCCCGTGGCCTTCGTCGCCGTCTTCGAGCTGGGCCGCATGGGCGCGTGGGGCCCGACCGTCGACGCTCCGGCTTCGTTCGGGCTGATCCACCTCCTGGCGTTCGGCCTGGGCCGCGTCCTTCACGGCCTCCTGGCCGTGGTGCCGATGGTTCTCGGCGGGTTCATCGGTCTTGCGGTGGCTCCGCGTGTCGGCGTCACGGTCTCGCGGCCGCTCAGGACCGCCGGCTGGATCGCCACGTCCGCCCTCGCCGTCGCCGTCGCGGCCACCGGCGTGACGGTCGCGCGGCCCGCGACGACGGCGCCCATCGTGGGCCCAGGCGGCGACGTCGTCCCGGGGAGCGTCGCCGAGCTCACGAAGGTACGCATCGGTGGGCACGAGCAGGCGCTCATGATCCGCGGGCGCGACGCATCGCTGCCGGTGCTGCTGCACCTCGCGGGCGGACCGGGCGGCACGGACATCGGTGCGATGCGGCTCGACACCGGCTTGGAGCAGCACTTCGTGGTGGCGACCTGGGACCAGCGTGGAACCGGAAAGTCGTATCCCGCCTTTGGTCCCCACGAGACCCTGACGTTGGACCGGGTGGTCGCGGACACGATCGAGGTGACGGAGTACCTGATCGATCGCTTCGGGCACGACCGCATCTATATCGCCGGCCAGTCGTGGGGCACGATCCCCGCCACCCTGGCCGCGCAGCGCCGGC
>CAZLQH010000184.1:0-2796 GCA_964561595.1 uncultured bacterium
AGGAAGTCGACCGCGAGCGTCGCGAACGGCCCGTAGAACGCGTCGACGATCGCCTGGCGGTCGACGGCGTACGCCACGGCGCGCCGGACCCGCACGTCGTCGAACGGCGCGACGTCCTGGTTCATCGCCACGAACCCTACGTTCAGCTCCGCGTCGGGCGCGACCAGGCGCAGCTCGGACCGCTCACGCACCACCGGGACCGCGTCCGCATCCAGGTTCAGCGCGATGTCGACCGTGCCGGCCAGCAGCTCGGCCAGGCGCGCGGTCGCGTCGGGCAGGCCGCGCGACACGATGCGCCCGACCCGGGCGGGCTCGCCCCAGTAGTCGTCGTGACGATCCAGCACCACGCGCTCGCCCTCCCGCCACTCGGCGAATCGGAACGGCCCGGTGCCGACGCTGCCGAACGCGGGCGTGCCGTACGCGGCGCCGGCGGCCCGCACCGCGGCGGGACTGTCGATCTGGAAGAACGGCGCGGCCAGCAGCGCGGGCAGGAACGCCACCGGCTCGCGCAGGACCAGGCGCACGGTGGACGCGTCCACGGCGCGCACCTCCGCGAGCAGGCTGCCCTCGCCCCGGACGCCCCCGAACACCCACCTCCACGGCAGGTACGTCTTGCCCTGGTCGCGGTGCGCGTGCGGGTGGTCCGGCTCGTTCCAGCGCTCCAGGTTGAACGTCACCGCCTCCGCGTCGAACGGCGTGCCGTCGTGGAACCGGACGCCCTCCCGGAGCGTCAGCGTCCAGACGGTGGCGTCGGCGTTCGCTCGCCAGGACGTCGCCAGCAGCGGCACCAGCTCCGTGCCGTCGCCTCCGTAGCCGATCAGCGGCTCGGTGACGTTGATCGCGACGTTCTGAGAGAACACGTCCTGCGCGTCGGCGGAGTCCAGGCTCGTCGGAAGGGCGCTATGCGCCACCACCAGCGTCTGGGCCCGCGCGGGGCCGGCGGTCAGCAGGGCGGTCGACACGGCCACGAGCACGGAGAGCGAGACGTACAGGTTCGCGAACGGGCGCATGGTCTACCTCGATGCTCGGCGCGGCACCCGCCTCCGCGCCGCGCGGTAGGCGGTCCGCCTACCGCCGTGGAACCGGTCGTGGCGTCGACGCTAGCGCGTGCGCACGCTCCGGTGGCCGGCACGCGTCACGGTGCCGCCCGACGTCACCGTGTCCCCCGTCCGATGCGGAGGAATCGCGCCCTGCCCGTCAGGTCGGCCTCGACCTCGACCGGGCGCCCGTCCGCCGCCGGATCCGCGCGGACCTCGGCGGCGGCCACGGCGACGTTGCGCGGGTCCAGCTCGAACCACGCCTCCGCCGTGACCGGTAGCTCCTCCCGCGACCCGCGCCAGGCGCGCCGGAACGGATCCAGGCCGTCAGCACCCCCGAACAGCGCCCGGGGCGGCTCGCGCCGCACTTCGCGCGGGAGCGTGTCCGCGTCGGCGCTCGGAAGGTAGGGCAGGTTCGCGACGAGCAGGTCCAGGCGCGGCAGCAGCGACCGCACCTCGGGCGCCTCCAGCAGGTCCGATAGGAGCAGCCGCACCTGGGGCGCGTGCGTGCGGACGTTGCGCTCCGCGACGGCCAGCGCCGCCGCGTCGACGTCGGCGGCCCACACGCGCGCGTCCGGCACCTCGCGCGCGATCGCGATCGCGATCGCCCCGCTGCCCGTGCCGAGGTCCAGCACCCGGGGGGCCGCGATGCCGGCGATCGAGGCCAGCGCCAGCTCCACCAGCCGCTCGGTCTCGGGCCGCGGAACCAGGGCGTCCGGTCCGGCCTCGAGCTCCAGGCCCCAGAACGGCGCGACGCCCAGCAGGTGCTGAAGCGGCCGGCCGTCGGCTCGGCCGGCGATCCAGGCGTCCAGCCGGGCGTGCTGGGCGTCGGTGAGCGTAGGGGCTTCGGTCAGCCACGACAGGCGGTCGGTGCCGGCGACGTGCTCCAGCATCGCCCACGCCTCCGCGCCTGGACGCTCCACGCCGGCGGCCGCCAACCTGGCGCGGACGTCGGCGACGAGGGACGTTCGCGGCCGGTCCTGGCTCAGGAGCGGGCCGGCCCCAGCACCACGCGCCGCTCTCGTCCTTCGCCGACCGACTCGCTCACCACGTCGGGGTCGTCCGCGACGGCCATGTGGATCACGCGACGCTCCGCGGCGCTCATCGGCTCGAGCTCGACCGGCTCGACCTGCTTGCGCACCTGGTCCGCCGCGCTGCGCGCCTGCGTCCGCAGCCGCTCGTCGCGACGGCGCTTGTATCCCCCGACGTCGACGTTCACGCGGACGTTCGACGCCTCGTGGCGGTTGATCACCGCGTTGCAGATCTGCTCCAGCGCCGCCAGCGTCCGCCCGTTCTTGCCGATCAGCTTGCCCGCGTCGCCGCCATGGATCTCGGCCGCGACCTCGTCCTCGTCCACCTGCGTCACCTCGACCGCGTAGGCGGGATCGATGTTGAGCAACAGCCCGACGAGGAACGCTTCGGTCCGCTCGCGCGCGTCGCCCTCGCCGACGACGACGCCGGGGCCGGGAAGGGGGGCGTCGAGGTCGAGGTCGGTCGGCAGTCGCGCACCGGACGGAGCGTCGTCGTCGGTCCCGATGCCGAGGTCCTGAAGCGCCTGGTCGAGATCCTTGCCCTTGTCGTCGCTCACGAGCGGTCTCCTATCCTTTGGCGCCGGCGGCAGCGGGCTTGGCCTGGCTGCGTTGAATCAGCCAGTACTGGAACACCTGGATGCCCATCGAAACCACGAAGTAGAGCAGCACGCCTGCCGGGAAGTTGAACAGGATGAAGGCGAACACCACGTTGATCAGGATCTGCTGCC
>CAZLQH010000185.1:0-2794 GCA_964561595.1 uncultured bacterium
GCGGCTCCGCTCCGCGCAGCGGCCAGAACCGCTCGACGAACAACGACTGACGACGACGTTCCGACCGGCTCGCGCCGTACCCTGAGGGGAGACGGCGCGAGCCGTTTCCTTGGCGTCCGCCGTTCTCGTAGGCCGAGCCGTCCTTGCACGGAAGGGAGTCGACCGTGAGCCGAGCCTTCGTCCGCGACGACGCCGACCAGGAACGCGTGCTGGTCCCGCAGCGGGCCCCGCTCCCGGCCGGCGTTCCGAACCTCGTCACGCCCAGCGGACTCGGGGCGCTGCAGCGCGAGCGGGACGAGCGCGTGCGCGAGCGCGAGGCGCTGACGGCCGACGCGGACGCGAGCGACCGGACGCGACGCCTGACGGTCGTGCGCGAGGTCCTCGAGCAGCTCGACGATCGCCTGGCCAGCGCACGCGTCGTCGCGCCCGCCGAGAAGGGCCAGGACGTCGCGACGCTCGGCGCCACCGTCACGGTCCGATTCGACGACGGCGAGACGTCCACCTTCCGCATCGTCGGCGTGGACGAGGCCGATCCGCTCGAGGGGCTGGTGGCGTTCACGGCGCCGATGGCGGCGGCCGTAGCGGACCGCCGCGTGGGCGACGAGATCCGAGCCCGCGTGGCCGGGCACGATCGGACCGGCACGCTCGATGCGGTCCGCTTCGGCGACTGAGCGGCGGCCCGCCTCGGCGGGTCGCCGAACGCGTTCCCTGCTCAGCGACGAGCCGCGGCCAGCGCGGAAGACAGGTGCCGCACGCGGCCGGCCGCGAGGCGCAGCAGCAGGTCCCGGAGGGCGATCGCGGCCTCGGGACGCTCCTCCGCCAACGCGCGCCACGACGCCCGGTCCATGCGGTACAGGCGCGACGGCTCGTCCGCCAGCAGATCGGCGGAGCGGGGCGCGGGATCGACGAAGCCCAGCTCGCCCAGCACCTGACCCGGAACGAGGCTCTCGAGGCGTATGCGCGAGCCGTCGTTCCGCTCCAGAACGGCGCTGACACGGCCCTCGGCCAGGATCCAGAAGCAGTCCGCCGGCTCGCCCTGACGCACCAGCGCCTCGCCGGCGTCCAGCCGCACCTCGTCGAACCACGGCCGCATCGATCGCCAGGTCGGCGCTCCCCCTGGGATCCCTGCGACGACGTCGTCGAAGGTCGGCCGGTCCGAAAGCAGGTCGGCCTCGGTCAGCAAGCCGTCCTCGCAGCGCTCCAGCGCCCGGTCCAGATCGGGCGCGAACGTCGCGTCCGCGCCCGCCTTGCGCAGCGTGCGCTGGAGGCGGGGGCCGCCGCCGGCCACGACCACCTCGGCGCCGACGCGACCGGCTGCGCGGGCGATCCGCATCACCGCGAACGCTCCGGTCGCGTCGAACGTCGCGGCGTCCTGCACGTCCAGCACCACGTACCGCGGCAGCGGCTCGATCGCGAGCCGCTCCTTGGCGCGCGCCACGAGCCGGTCCGCCGTGCCGAAGAACACCGTTCCCCCCAGGTGGAACACGGCGGTCCGCTCGCCTTCGTCCCAGAGCCGGTCGCGCGCGGCCGCGGAGCGGGTGACCCGGCTGCGCAGATCCCGGCCGGAGCGTGCCGCGGCGACGACGTCCGTGCGGGCCGCCGCGACGACGAACATCGCCACGGTGACGACGAGTCCCACGGCGACCCCTTCGAGCAGCCCGAACACGGCGACGGTCACGACGATGACGATCACGACGACCATGTCGAGGAGCGACAGCCGTCGCCAGCCGGTCACCAGCCACTCGCTCAGGTAGGCGGCGCCCAGGTACACCAGCAGGCCGCCCAGCACCGGCAGAGGCACGATCCCGATCACGCGGGCGCCCAGCGCCAGCACGGCGATGGTGAGCAGCGGCGTGACCGCCGCGTCGATCCTCCGGCGCGTGCGCATCGCGGCCGCCAGCCGCGAGCCGGTCGGCGAGACCGTGGCGGTGAGTCCCGCGAAGGTCGCGCCCAGCAGGTTCGCGATCCCCGTCTCTCGCAGCTCCCGGCCGGCGTCGGCGTCGACGTCCCGGTCGAGCTCCAGGCCGCTCGTGAACAGCAGCGCCGTGAGGGCGGTGACCAGCGCCACGGTCGCGTACGCCGGCGCCTGCGCGATCACCACCCCCAGGTCCGCCTCCAGCCACCGCGCGACGGGCGGAAGACGCCAGAGCGCTCCTTCCGGAAGCGGCCCGAACAGCCAGCCGTCGTCGAACAGTCGCGTCAGCGAATAGCCGTTCAGGCGCGCGACGCCGAAGAACAGCGCGATCGCCGCGAGCAGGGTCAGGGGTACGACCAGCGGATGGCGCACGGCCTGGGCGAACACGAACAACCACACCCCGATCGCGATACCGGGAAGCCAGTGCAGCACGGCCTCGGGCGTGAACGGGCCGCCGGCGACGCCGCGCGACATCATCGCGATCGCGCTGTCGACCAGGACCCAGCCGCTGGCCGCCAGCACGCCGCCGACGACGGGATGCGGCAGGTACCGAACCAGGCGGGCCGCGCCGGTGAGGCCCAGGACGACGAGCACCAGGCCGGTCACGACCCCCGAGACGGCGACCACCGCCAGCACGGTGCCGTCGAGCGCTTCCGGGCGCACCACGCTCGCAGCGCCCGAGACCGCCACCACCGTCACGGCGACCGAGACGCTCTGGGCGCTGGCGTGGACGCCGGGAACGGACGACCGGAGCGCGATCCAGACCGACGCGATCGCGGTCCCGATCAGCGCCAGCGCCAGCCCGTCCGCGCGCAGCTCCGGACCGCCGACGGCGTACACCAGCGCGGCCAGCGACGCGATGCGGAACACCTGCATCAG
>CAZLQH010000186.1:0-2771 GCA_964561595.1 uncultured bacterium
ACCGCCGCGTTCCGCCTGGGCGAGCGGCTGGACGATCCGCTCGCGATGTACCTGGGCGACGTCGACACCTGCCTCGCGAACCTCGCCGGCATCGGCGGGATCAGCGTGCCGGCCGGCCGTGACGCGGACGGATTGCCGCTGGGCGTGCAGCTCTTGGCCCCGCCCCTCCACGACGGGCGCCTGTTGCGGGTCGCGGGCGCGCTGGCACGCGAAGAGGGGCCGCGAATCGCGCCCACGGGCGCGATGCCGGGTGGCGCCTGAGCGGCCGGGGACGGACGCACGGCTCGGCGCCGGTTCGGTCGCTTGCGCAGGGGCCGGCGTCTCGTGCTATCCTCTTCCGGCTAGGCGCTCGCCGTCGCCGTGGCGTGCCGGGCCCGGGGCGCAGAGCTTCCTGCCCTCCGGGGCTCCTGCCCAGCGATGCGCGACGGTCCGCGATCCGCCTGCGGACCTGCCAGAAGGACCCAAGGAAGGAGTCCCCGCATGAAGCGCACCTACCAGCCGAACCGACGCAAGCGTGCCAAGACGCACGGCTTCCGCGCCCGCATGAGCACCCCCTCGGGACGCAACGTCATCAAGCGCCGTCGTCGCAAGGGCCGCTCGCGACTCACCGTTTCCGACCGCTGAGCGGCGGGAGCCAGCGTGACGCGCCTCCCGCCGTCAGTTCGCTCAAGGGCGATCGGGCGTTCCAGCGGCTCCGCAAGGGGCGCGCTGGAGGGTCGCGTCTTCTGTCGGTGCGCTGGCGGCCCCGCAGGCCGGACGGGATTCGGGTCGGGATCGTGGTGAGTCGCAAGGTCGGGAACGCCGTGGTCCGCAACCGCGTGCGGCGCCGGCTGCGCGAGGCGCTGCGCGCCCGCGTGCGTGAGCGCGGCCTGGCACCGGGCGGCCCCAGCGGCGTGGACCTCGTGATCATCGCGCGTCCCGAGGCCGCGAAGGCCGGCTACGCGGAGCTCCGCGACGCGCTGGACCGCGCGCTGGATCGGAGCGCGTTCCCGTGAGCGCGCACGCGAACGGACGCGTGCACGGACGTGCGCACGGACCCGGGAGCACGCCGCGTCGCTCCGGCCTCGCGGGCGCGCTGCGGCGCCTGGTCGTGCTTCCCATCGCGGCGTACCGCCGCTGGATCTCGCCCCTGAAGCCCGCCCCGAGCTGCCGCTTCCACCCCACCTGCAGCGCCTACGCCCACGATGCGATCCTGAGCCACGGCGTGCTGCGCGGCGGCTGGCTGGCGATCCGGCGCGTGGCGAAATGTCATCCCTGGCACCCGGGCGGGCTCGATCCCGTACCGCCTGCCGGCGCCCCCCGCTCCGCCCCCGTCCGTTCCGAACTCCCGGAGGAATCGTGATTCCAAGGTCCCTGATCGCGACGCTCGCCCTGCTTCTCGGCACCGTCGCGTTTGCCGCCGTCGACTTCGGCGCCCACGCGTTCGCGTTCGCCGACTTCCGCGACGCGGACAGCGTCGCTGAGAGCTGCGACGCCGGAGGAGCCTCGTTCTGGTGTTCGATGCAGGACGCCGAGCTGACCCGTGTGCCCACGAAGGGCGTCGATCTGTTCTTCACGTCCGCAGGCGAGATCGTCGCCGCGTACGCCAAGCCCCAGAAGGGCCAGAACCTTCAGAACTACAACCTCGACAACCGCCAGAACCTAATCCCCGACGACGCCACGATTCCCGGAGCGGCGCTGCTGCTGGACGGCGAGTACCTGCTGCCCGAGGACGCCGAGGCCAGCTGGGAGCGCCTGAGCGACACGGTCGTCGAAGGCACGTTCCGTGCCCGCTCGGGACCGCTCGAGGTCGTGCGCACCGTGCGGGTCGCGAACACCAGCCACACCGTCGAGATCCGCGTCGACGCGACCCGCGTCGATGCCGGCGAGGACGAGACGCCCGTACAGCTGGCGTTCCCCGGCGTCGCAGGCGTGGAGGATCCGGTCATCAAGATCGGCCAGGGTCTGGGCGAGTCGGGCACGCACGCCACGAACCCGCTGTCGCAGCCGGTGCCGGACCCCAGCTACGTCAGCCTGCAGAACAACGATCGCAACACCGGCTTCGCGATCATCCTTCGCCCGGTGTCCGAGGCGGACGACGTGCAGGCGCTCTCGCTTCCACCGCGCCGGGCGTCGCTGCAGACCCTGCTTCCCGCGGAGGAAGGCGCCAGCGCGCGACTGGACCTCACCGCCTACCTCGGGCCCAACGAGCTGGTGCGCTACCAGCAGGAGGGGTACGTCGAGCTGCCCGGGCTGTTCCGGCCCAACCTGCTCGGGCGCCTGTCGCTGGGCATCCTCTGGGTGCTGCGCACGATCCACGACTACGTCGGTAACTGGGGCCTCTCGATCATCGTGCTGACGCTGCTGTTCCGCGCGCTGGTGTGGCCGCTGATCAGCACCCAGACGAGGTCGATGTACGGCATGCAGGCGCTCCAGCCCAAGATCCAGGCGCTGCAGAAGAAGTACAAGGACGACCGCGAGACGCTGACGCAGGAGACGATGAAGCTGTACAAGGAGGCCGGCGTGAATCCGGCCGGCGGCTGCCTGCCGATCCTGCTGCAGATGCCGCTGTTCATCATCCTCTGGCGCGTGTTCGTGAACTTCGAGTTCGCCGAGGGGTTCCTGTGGGTGCCCGACCTGGGACAGGCGGACCCGTTCTACATCCTGCCGATCCTCTACATCGGCGTGATGTTCGGCATGTCGTGGTTCTCCTCGCGCGGCAATCCGCAGAGCCTTCGGCAGCAGATCCTGATCAACGTGGTGTTCGCCTTCATCCTGTTCAACTTCCCGGC
>CAZLQH010000187.1:0-2756 GCA_964561595.1 uncultured bacterium
GCGCCGCTCAGAGCGCGTAGCCGCCCTCGTCCGCGTCGCGCACCAGCTCGCCGCCCCGCAGGACCAGGGTGCGGCGCCTGAGCCGGTCGACCAGGTCGCGCGAGTGGGTGGCGATCACGATCGTCGTGCCTCGGATGTTCAGGTCGCTGAGCAGCTCCAGGATCTCCCAGCTCGTGTCCGGATCGAGGTTGCCGGTCGGCTCGTCGCAGAGCAGCAGCGGGGGGTTCGTCACCATCGCCCGGGCGATCGCGACGCGTTGCTGCTCGCCCATCGACAGCTCGATCGGGAACGCCTTGCGCTTGTGCGCCAGACCCACCTGGCGCAACACCTGCAACGCGCGCTGGTCGAGGTTGCCGCGCGTGCCCGAGGCGCGCAGCGCGAAGGTGAGGTTCTCGAGCGCCGAGAAGCCGGGGAGCAGCGCGTGGTCCTGGAACACCATGCCGATCGCGCGACGCAGCAGCGGCAGCTTCCGTTCCGGCAGGCGGGCGAGGTCCTGGCTGCTGACCGTCACCCGGCCCTCGCTGGGCACGATCCGCCGCAGCATCAGCGACAGCAGCGTCGACTTCCCCGCGCCCGAGTGCCCCGTGATGTACACGAACTCGCCCTTCCGGATGCGGAAGTCGACGTCCCGCAGCGCATGCGTGTGCGTCCGGGGGTACGTCTTCGTGACGTGCTCGAAACGGATCACGGCCGTATGCTACCGGCTGCGGGCGTACTCGGCCAACGCCTGGCGCAGCCTGGCCCGGGCGGAGGCCGCGTCGATCCGGACGAGCACCTCGGTGTTGGGCTCGCGGCGCCGCTCCAGGTCGCGCTGGTCGCAGAGCGTCATGCCGCGGGTGTGCTCGCCCCGAAGCTCGACGGCGACGTGCAGCGGCTCGCGGTCGAACAGCTCCGGATCGGTGAGCGCCATCACGGCGCAAGGATCGTGCATGGGAGCCGACGGGCGTCCGGAGCGGCGCTCGTACGAATCGAGGAAGTAGCCGAGCAGCTCCGACGCGAACACGCCCACCTCGCTTCCCAGGGCGTGCAGCGCCGCGACCTCGTCGCGCCCGAGTCGGAACTGGTGGGTCAGGTCGAGTCCCGACATGACGATCCTCGCGCCGCTGCGGAACACGACGTCGGCCGCCTCGGGGTCGGCCAGGATGTTGAACTCGGCCGCCGCGGTGGTGTTGCCGTGCGTGCGGGACCCGCCCATCAGGCTGATTCCCGCGACCCGCCGCGGCAGCTCAGGATCGAGGTGCATCGCCAGCGCCACGTTCGTGAGCGGTCCCGTGGGCACCAGCCAGAGGTCGGGATGCGCCCGGGCCGCCTCGACGATCGCGACCGCGGCCGGCGCCTTCTCGACGTCGCCGCGCGGGGACGGCAGGACCGGCCCGTCCAGGCCGCTGTCGCCGTGGATGTCGGGGGCGTGCAGCGGCTCGCCGACCAGCGGCCCGGCCGCCCCGCGGTGCACCGGCACGTCGAGCCCGGCGAGGTCGCGCACGATCAGCGCGTTTCGGGTCGTCGACCCGATGCCGACGTTTCCGGAGACGGTCGTGATCGCGACCACGTCGCACGTCCGCGCGGCGAACAGCAGCGCGAACGCGTCGTCGTGGCCCGGATCGCAGTCGATCAGGACGCGGGGACGGGCGCTCACGCCTCGTCCTCGTCGTCCGCGGAGCCCTCGGCGCCGTCGTCGTCGGCGCCCTCGCCGGACGGCGTGGCGAACGGCAGGGCCGGGTCGTCGATCTGGCGTCCTGCGGCTTCGATCTGCGCCGCCTCGACCTCGTCGCCGACCTCGTCGAGCTGCTCCTCGGCCAGCATGACCAGCGCGGAGACCACGCGGTCCTCCTCGCCAAGCCGCATGATCGTCACGCCCTGCGAGGCGCGGCCGTACGAGCTGACCTGCGCGACCTTGGTGCGGATCAGGATGCCGCCCTCGGAGAGGACGAACAGCTCCTCGTCGCCCAGAACCGGCGCCAGCGTGACCAGCGAGCCGGTCTTCGGCGTCACGCGCAGCGTCAGGACGCCCATGCCTCCACGCCCGCGCAACGGGTACTCGGAGAGCCTCGTACGCTTGCCGTAGCCACGCTCGGACACGGCCAGCAGCTCGGCGACGTCGCGCTCGTCGGGTCCGATCGTCGCCAGGCTGACGACGACGTCCCCCTCGCGTAGGCGGATCCCGATCACGCCTTGCGTCGCGCGGCCGGTGTCGCGGACGGCGGACTCCTCGAAGCGGATCGCCTGGCCGTCCCGCGTGGCGAGGACGACGTCGTGCTCGCCCTCCGTGACGCGCACGGCGACGAGGTGATCGCCGTCGACGAGGTTGATGGCGATCAGCCCGGCGGCGTTGATGTTCGCGTACTCGCGCAGCGCGGTGCGCTTGACGAGGCCCTGACGGGTGGCGAACACGAAGTAGCCCTGCGCGCCGAAGTCCTTGATCGACAGCACCGTCTGCACGGTCTCGTCGTCGTCGAGCGGCAGCAGGTTGCGGACGTGACTGCCTCGCGCGGCGCGCTCGGCCTCGGGAAGGTCGTAGATCTTCTCGCGATGCACCCGGCCGCGATCGGTGAAGAACAGCAGGTAGTCGTGCGTCGAGCCCACCAACAGCAGGCTGTTGACGTCGTCCTCCTTGGCGCGCTGGCTGCTGACGCCGCGGCCGCCCCGCATCTGGGCGCGGTAGGAGGAGAGCGCGGTGCGCTTGATGTAGCCGCCGCGCGTGAGGGTGACGACCATCGCCTCCTCGGCGATCAGGTCCTCCTTGCCGATGTCGTCCG
>CAZLQH010000188.1:0-2742 GCA_964561595.1 uncultured bacterium
ACGGCCACGCCGCCGTGGGTCGACGACGCCGTGGCGACGTTCGAGCGCCTGGCCGAGCTTCGCCTGCGGCGGGCGGTCCTGGCCGAGCAGCGCAGCCGTCTGGCCGACGAGCTGCGCTTCACCCGGCAGCGCGTCAACCTGTTCGAGAAGGTCAAGATCCCGGAAGCCCAGGAGGCGCTCCGCTTCATCCGCATCGCCCTGGGCGACCAGCAGACGGCCGCCGTGGTGCGGGCCAAGATCGCCAAGGCGAAGAGCGTCGAGCGGGAGGCGGCGACGTGATCGTGCCCATGAAGGAGGTCACGATCGTCGCGCCCCGCAGCGACCAGACCGCGACGCTCCAGCGGCTGCTGGACGTCGGCGTCGTGCACGTCGCCGAGACCACGATGCCCGAGGACGGTCCGGCCAACGAGCTGCGCCACCGCATCGACGTCGCTCGGCACGCCGTGGGCGTGCTGGACCACGCACGCGACGACGCGGCAGCCGGCTCGGAAACGGCGACCGGCTCCGGGGCGCCGTCCCGCCATCCTCCCGTCGCCGAGGTCGTCGCCGAGGTCGAGCGGCTGGCTGAACAGCTCGACGGCCTGCACGCCACCCGGACCGAGCTCGCGCACGATCTGGAGCGGCTGGCGCCGTTCGGCGCGTTCGATCCGGACGCCGTGCGGAGGCTTCGCGATCAGGGTGTCGGCGTGCGCTTGGCGCGGCCTCCGGTCGCGCGCGAGCTTGCCGACGTGCAGGGCGCACGCTGGATCACCCTGCGACGCGATCGGCACCGTCGGGCCGTGGCGCTCGTCGGCCCGTCGGAGGCGGTCGACGCCGCCGAGGTGCCCGACGAGGTTCCGCTGCCCAGCGAGGCGCCGGAGCGCCTGGAAGAGCGGATCCGCGAGGTGACCGGGACGCTCGAGCGGACGCGGGCCCGGCTCTCCGCGCTGGCCGAGGAGCGGAGCGAGGTCCAGCGCTGGCTGGTCCGCAGCGAGGAGGCGCTGCGCACCGAGCAGGTGCGCGCCAGCATGGCGACGGTCGGCGCGGTCGCGGTGCTGCGCGGATTCGTGCCCGAGGACGAGGTCCAGCGGGTCCGCGACCTCGCGGCGCGACACGGCTGGGGCGTATGGGCGTCCGACGTGCGCGATCCCGACGAGGCGCCCACGCTGATCCGAAATCCACGCTGGGTTCGTCCGATCGAGCCGCTGTTCTCGTTCCTGGGCGTGGTTCCGGCGTACGGGAACGTCGACGTGAGCGTGCCGTTCCTGGTGTTCTTCAGCCTGTTCTTCGCCATGATCGTGGGCGACGCCGGCTACGGCCTGGTGTTCCTGGCGCTCACCGAGACGTTCGCGCGCCGCGGGAAGCGGACGCCGCCCCGCCTGATCGCGCTGTTGCGTCTGCTGTCGGTCGGCACGATCGTGTGGGGGCTTCTGAGCGGCAACCTGTTCGGCATGGCGGCGCTGCCCTCCCTGCTGGCGTGGGGCCGCCTGGACTGGCTGGCCTCCGAGCGGAACGTGATCGGGCTGAGCTTCGCGATCGGGGCGGTGCACCTCACCGTGGCGCACGTCTGGAACGCGCTGCGGTACCTGAACAGCGTGCGCGCGCTGGCGGAGGTCGGCTGGGTGGCGACGACCTGGACGATGTACTTCCTGGCAAGGCAGCTGGTGCTGGGCGATCCGTTCCCGCAGGCCGGCTGGATCGCGTTCGCCGTGGGGCTGACGCTGGTCGTGATGTTCTCGACGCCGTGGCGGTTGCTGCGGCGTGACTGGTTCCAGCACGCGCTGTTGCCGCTCACGCTGGTGAACAACTTCGTCGACGTCGTCTCGTACGTCCGGCTGTTCGCGGTGGGGGCGGCGACGTTCGCCGTCGCCGCGGCGTTCAACGACCTGGCGGGCGACATCGGTCTGAGCGGTCCGGTCGGAAACGTGGTCGGCGGGGTGCTCAGCGCGCTGGTCCTGTTCTTCGGGCACACCCTGAACGTGCTGCTGGCCGCGATGGGCGTGCTCGTGCACGGCGTGCGGCTGAACATGCTCGAGTTCGCTGGGCACATGGGCGTTCCGTGGACGGGGCATCCGTACCGGCCGTTCGCGCACGCCGGCCCGACGAGCGGAGGACGAACGAGTGGGGAAGGAGACCCCTGATGGATCCCGAACTGACGCTCGCGCTCGCCAAGGTCGGAGCGGCCGCAGTCATGGGCCTGGCCGCGGTCGGCTCCGCGATCGGGACCGGTAGCGCCGGCCTGGCGGTGGTCGGCGCGTGGAAGCGCTGTTACGCCCAGGAGAAGCCGGTTCCGTTCATCCTGGTCACTTTCGTGGGGGCGCCGCTGTCGCAGACGATCTACGGCATGATCCTGATGAACGTGATGATCCGCTCCGCGAACGAGCCGTTCGCCGGCGGAGCGTGGCCGGCGTCGATGGCGGTCGGCGTGTTCGGGGGCGCCGCCATGGCCGCCTCGGCCTGGCTGCAAGGCCGGGTGGGCGCCGCCGCGGCGGACGCCCTGGGCGAGACCGGCCAGGGCTTCGGCAACTATCTGATGGCGATCGGCGTGGTCGAGACCGTCGCGCTGTTCGTTCTGGTGTTCATCCAGGCGGCGCTCTAGCGTCCCTCGCGGCTCGGCGCGCCGGACGCGTCGGCGAGGTGATAGCGTCTCGCTCGATGGTGGGACGTCCATGAAGAAGCTCGAGCCGAAGCCGATCGACGCGCACGTGCTGGTCTGTCAGGGCAAGGAGTGCGCGAAGCACGGCGCGAGCGATCTGGCCAAGA
>CAZLQH010000189.1:0-2726 GCA_964561595.1 uncultured bacterium
TGTCGAGCCAGCCGCCGAAGTAGCCGGCCAGCAGGCCCAGCGTGACGCCGATCGTGAGCGAGACGGACACGCCCAACACGCCGACGAGCAGCGATACGCGGGCGCCGTACACGATGCGGCTGAACAGGTCCTGACCCAGCTGGTCCGTGCCCAGGAGATGCGCGGCGCTGCCCTCGGGGTGCCAGGCGGGCGGAATGCGCGCAGCCAGGAAGTCCGCGTCGGACGGCCCGTACGGTGCGACCCACGGCGCGAACAGCGCGGCGCCAGCGATGAGCGTGACCAGGACCAGGCCGGCCAAGCCGGCAGGACTGCCGCGGAGGTCGCGGAGCAGTCGGCGGGGAGAGAACAGACCCTCTCCGCTGTGGGTCGTGCTATCCGGGTCGCTCACGACAGCCTCAGACGAGGGTCGAGAACGCCGTAGATCACGTCGGTCAGAAGGTGGATCGAGATCGCGAACAGCGAGAGGAAGATCGTGATCGACTGGACCAGCGGGAAGTCGGTGTCGCGGATCGCCGTCTCGAGCAGCGTTCCCAGGCCGGGCCAGGCGAAGACGACCTCGATGTACACCGAGCCGCCCAGCAGGTAGGTGAACTGGATTCCGAGCACGCTGACGATCGGGATCGCGACGTTGGGCAGGACGTGTCGGAGCGACACGACGCGATCCCGGATCCCTTTGGCCCGGGCGGTGCGGATGTAGTCGCTCTTGCGAACCTCGAGCACCGCCGAGCGTGTCAGACGGACCAGCTGCCCCATGCCGGCGAAGCCCAGCGCGACCGCGGGAAGCACCAGCGAGGCGGGACCGTCCCGGCCGAAGGCCGGGAACCAACCCAGTTGGACGGAGAAGAACACGATCAGCAGCATCCCGAGCCAGAAGTTCGGAACGGTCTGGCCGGCCAGGCCTACGCCTCGTGCGGCGAGGTCCAGGCCGCTGCCCGGACGCATGCCGCCCGCCAGACCTAGCGGCACGGCCACGATCATCGCGAACGCCAGGGCGGCCATCGCCAGCTCCAAGGTGGCCGGCAGCCGCTCGCCGATGATGTCGATGGTGGGCCGTCGCTGGCGGAGCGAGTCGCCCAGGTCGCCACGGAACACGCCGGTCATGTACTCCGCGAACTGCACGGGCAGCGGCCGGTCCAGCCCCATCGCGGCTGCGAACGCCGCCCGTTGCTCCGGGGGGGCCTCCTTGGGCAGCATCAACCCGACCGGATCGCCGGTGAGGCGAACCATGAAGAACACCAGCACGAGCACGCCCAGGATCAGCAGGACGGACTCGCCGGTCCGACGAACGAGATATCTCAGCATCGAAAGATAGGGCCGGTCCAGGCTCGCGAGCCCGGACCGGCGTACCGCTCAGTCGGCGAAGCCGACCGACCGGAGGTAGTACTCTTCGGCGGCGCGAGGCTGGTAGCCGACCAGGTCGGCGTCGATCGCCTCGAAGATCACCGGCTGGTAGAGGTAGATGAACGGTGGATCCTCGCGCATGAGCTCGTGCATCTCGACGTACAGCTCGGCGCGCGCCTCGCGGTCGACCTCGGACTCGATCTCCTCGATCAACGTCGCGAACTTCTCGTCCTCCCAGGTGGTGTAGTAGTTCCCGGGGGTGAGGGCGCCGTCGAGGCGGGGCAGCGCCTCGCCGAACTCGGACGACCAGCTGTCGACGTACATCGGGCCGGTCACGGCGTACTGCGGCTCGCTCCAGTAGGCGTTCGTCGTCTGGAAATCGACGGTCACGTCGACGCCGATGCCGCTCAGGCTGGCGGCGATCGCCTGGCAGACCTCGTTGATGTTGATGTAGCCGTCCGCCGGGCAGCCCATGCCGATCTCGAAGCCGTCCGGGTAGCCGGCTTCGTCCAGCAGCTCGCGGGCGCGCTCGGGATCGTAGGGGAACGGTTCCATCAGCTCGGGATCGTAGCCGAGGTTCCCTTCGACGATGAAGCCCGGAGCGGCGTTGGCCTGACCGCTGAAGATGGCCTGGTTGATGCCGAAGCGGTCCAGGCCGTAGTTGAGCGCCTGGCGGACGCGCGCGTCCTCGAGCGGGGTTCCGACGCCGGCGCCGATGTTCTTGAACGCCACGTAGTACACGCGGTCGTTCAGGTACGAGATCACCTCGACGTCGTCTTCGCCTTCCAGCACGCCGACCTGATCGGCCGTCAGTCGGTTGGCGACGTCGATGTCGCCGGTCCGGATGGCCGCCAGGCGGGTCGAGGCGTCGGGGATCACGCGGTAGACGAGACGGTCGACCCTCGGGAGGCCTTCCTCCCAGTAGTCGGCGTTGGCCTCCATCACGATCCGGTCGCCCGCGGTGCGGGAGACGAAGCGGAACGGTCCGGTGCCGACGGGATCCTGCGCGAACGCGTCCAGGCCCACCTCGGCGATGTACGCCGGGGGCACCATCGCCCAGTCGTTCGCCATCAACGTCAGGAACGTGGCGTTGGGCTCGGGCGTGGTGATCCGCACGGTGTGGTCGTCGATCGCTTCGACGAGGTCCGCGGCGGCGAACGAGTCGGCGTAGTCGTTCGAGTCGTCCTTGCCGGTTTCCCAGGTGGCGACCACGGACGCGGCGTCGAACGGCTCGCCGTTATGGAAGGCGACGCCCTGGCGCAGCTCGAACACGTACTCCGTTCCGTCGTCGGAGACGGTCCAGTCGGTCGCGAGCGCGGGCACGATCTCGCCGGCGTCGTCGATCCAGACCAGCGAGTCGAACAGCGACCAGGCGGCGTTGGAGG
>CAZLQH010000190.1:0-2700 GCA_964561595.1 uncultured bacterium
TTCGGACTCTCGTCCTCCTACCGGCACCTCTGCGCCATCGCGAACGTCCCCGCGAGCTACTTCCGCTACGACGGGCGCCGTCAGGGCGGCTGGAACCTGCTCCTCGTGGCGGGGATCGCGATCGGCGGCCTGCTGGGCGGGGTCGTCCTGGGCGACCCGGAGCCTCTCCGCGTCGCCGAGGCCACCGCCCGCGCGCTGGAGGCGTTGGGCGTGAGCGTGGACGGCGGCTTCGTGCCCGCGTCGATCTTCTCGTGGGAGGGCCTGGGCACGCCGGCCGGCTTCGTGGCCGTCGTCGTGGGCGGGTTCCTGGTCGGATTCGGCGCGCGCTGGGCGAAAGGCTGCACCTCGGGCCACGCCATCATGGGGCTGGCCGAGCTTCAGCCCGCCTCGGCGATCGCGGTCGCGGGGTTCTTCGCCGGCGGGCTGGCGGCCACGCACCTCCTGTGGCCGGCGCTGCTGGGCGGACCGTGAGGCCCGCCGTGGCGATTCCGACCGACGCTCGCTTTCTGGCGATCGGGGTCTACTTCGGATTCGTGCTGATGAAGGGCGAGGTCGTTTCCTGGTACCGCATCCAGGAGATGTTCCGGTTCGATTCGTTCCATATGTACGGGGTCATCGGGACGGCGGTGCTGGTCGCCGCGATCGCCGTCTGGGCGCTACGCAGGTTCGGGGCCCGATCCGTGGACGGGCGGCCCATCGTCACCGAGCCGATGCCCGGCGGCTGGCGACGCTACGCCGGCGGTGGCCTCCTGTTCGGCGTCGGCTGGGCGCTGACCGGCGCCTGCCCCGGGCCGATCGCGGCGCTGGTCGGCGCGGGCCTGTGGCCGTTCACGGTCGTGTTCGCCTCGGCGTGGCTCGGGACGCTCTGCTACGGCCTGCTGGAGACGCGCCTGCCGCACTGACGCCCCTCGAACGGCGTCGGAGGGAATGACAGCACCGTGAGGGGGGCGGTGCGACAATCGCGTTGCACCGGGCGAACCGCTGCTCCCGGCAGCCGCGCTCCGTGCAGGTGGCCATGAACCTGGATCGACACCGACCTCTCCTGCTCGCCGTGATCGCCCTGGCCGTCCCGACGCTCCTGGCGCTCGGACGGTTCACGGGCGCCACGCCGTACGCCACGTACGGGTATCCGGCCCTCGTGCTCCAGCTGGGCTGGGCGTTCTGGGCCCTGATGCGGAGGCGGATCCCGACGCGGACCGTGATGGAGGTTTCGTACGCGGTCATCGTGATCTTCTGGCTGGGCCTGGTCGCCTCGCGCTTCTTCTGGCCTGGCGTCTCGATCCCGGCCGCGCAGCGGCTCACGCCCGGCGTGGCGATGATCTTCATCGTGCTCGTGGTCCTGGCGCACCTGCTGTTCGCCACGCGAACGGCGTTGATCCTGTCGTCGGCCCAGCTGGCCGTCGCCGTCGCGATCACGGTCGCCTGGCTCGTCGCCGGCCCGCTGGGCGGTGCCGTGGAGGGCGCGATCGCGGAGCTGATGGCGTACGAAGCGGCGTTGGCGGTGACGATGCTCATGCTCTACGCGCTGGCGCGCAGCAAGGACGATCACGCGCGGGCCCTGATCGAGACGGAGAGGATGCGCGAGATGGCGTACCGCGACGCCCTCACGCGGCTTCCGAACCGCCGCGGGCTCGAGGAGAGCCTGCACCGCTACACGTCGTTGGCGACGCGACACGACATGCCGCTATCGGTCGTGTTCTTCGACATCGACGACTTCAAGCGCATCAACGACCTCCACGGCCACCACGTCGCGGACCGGATCCTGGAGCAGGTCGGGCGCAGCGTGCGACCGCTGCTGCGGGCAGGCGACGTGATGGGTCGCTGGGGCGGCGAGGAGTTCCTCATCCTTGCGCCGGACGCCGACCACGAGCAGGCGTTGCGCTTGGCCGAGCGCGTCCGGGAGGCGGTTCAGCGGTACGGCTACCCGGGCGCCGTCGCGATCACGGCAAGCTTCGGCGTCGCCACGTACGCGCCGCCGATGACCGTCCTGGAGCTGCTGGAGCGGGCGGATCGACACCTCTACCGCGCCAAGCGCCTGGGCAAGAACCGCGTGGAAGGCGTCCACGGCGCAACGGTGGCCGACCCCTGAGTCGAGGTGGGCATGATGTCTCGCCGACATGGAGCACCTGGAACGGTCCCTACGGTGATGGCGAGGCGTCGACGAGGCGTCTCTCCGACCCTTTCAGGAACGGAGGAGCTCATGAAACGCACGATCATGCTGATCCTGTCGGCTCTGGCGATGTCGCTCCTCGCCGGAATCGGGTTCGCTCAGGAGATGGGCGGCGCGACCGTCCAGGTGATGGAGAACGACACCTACGGCAGCTACCTCGCGGACGGCGAGGGGCGCACGCTGTACCTGTTCGCCGACCCCGCGACGCACGGGCAGGGCCCCGAGCGCATGACCGCCGACGTGCGCGACGCGGCCGTCTCGTGCACAGGAGACTGCCTGGGCGCCTGGCCCGCCTTCACGACCGAAGGCGAGCTCACCGCAGGCGAGGGCGTCGACGTCGAGCTGCTCGGCACCGCCGTGTTCGACGGGCGGACGCACGTCGTGTACAACGGCTGGCCGCTCTTCACCTTCGTTCGCGACGAGGAGCCCGGACAGGTCCAGGGCCACGAGGTCGAGAGCTTCGGCGGGGTGTGGTACCTCGTGAGCCCCGAGGGGCACGCCGTGGGCACCGAAGGGATGGCCGGTACGTC
>CAZLQH010000191.1:0-2689 GCA_964561595.1 uncultured bacterium
GTCATGCCGGTCTCGGTCGAGGCGCCCGAGGCGTGGGCGATGCGCTCGTCCTTGATCGTTCCGTCGACGTCGCTGACGCCGGCCGACAGCGTGACCTGCACCAGCTCGGGCGTGATCATGATCCAGTAGCCCTTGACGTGCGGAACGTTGTCCAGCACGATCCGCGCGACCGCCAGGTTGCGCAGGTCGTCGACGCCGGTGGTGAACTCGGTCTTGCCGAGCTCGCGCGCAAGCTCGTTGTTGTCCGGCTGGAACGCCAGCGGCACGAAGCTCATGAAGCCGGGCGCCTCGTCCTGGAGGGCGCGGATCCGCATCATGTGGTCCAGCCGCTCCTCCAGCGTCTCGATGTGGCCGTAGAGCATCGTGGCGTTCGTGGGGATGCCCAGCTCGTGCGCGGTGCGGTGCACGTCCAGCCAGCCGTCCGCGTCGACCTTGGCGCGCGCGATGCGCTGGCGGACCCGCTCGGCGAAGATCTCGGCGCCTCCGCCCGGCATGGCGACCAGGCCGGCATCCTTGAGCTCCTGCAGCACCTCGCGGTACGAGACGGGCTGGCGCTCCCCCTTGGGACGTGCGATGCGCGTGAAGTGGTGGATCTCGGCGGCCGTCCACGCCTTGACCTGGTAGCCGCGCTCGGTCAGGCCGCGGGTCAGGTCCAGGTAGTACGCCCAGTCGCGCTTGGGGTGGTGCCCGGAGCTGATGTGGATCTCGGTCAGGTCCGGGTGCGCGTGCTTCTCGACGTACGCCCAGACGTCGGACAGGTCCATGTCCCAAACGCCCTCTTCGCCCAGCTTGCGCTGGAACCCGCAGAAGGTGCAGCCGACGTAGCAGACGTTCGTCTGCGAGAGCCGCAGGCTGTGGACGTAGTACGCCTTCTCCCCCACCTTGTCGCGCCGGACGTGATCGGCCAGCGCCGCCAGCGCGGGAAGGTCGTGCGTGCGGAAGAGGGTCATGCCGTCCTCGAACGTCACGCGGCCTCCGGAGAGGACCTTGTCGGCGATCGGCTCGAGGGCGGCGTCGCGAATCGGGAAGGCGAACGGCGCGGCGACGGTCATCCGCCCACGGTAGCAGTGGGGCGCAGCGCGCACGGTCGTACGCGCCGCGATTCCCCGGTCCGGACCGGGCTCAGTCCGAGCCGGCCTCCGCGAAGCTCAGCTGCCCGTCCTCCTGCGCCAGGATCGCCTCGACGGCGGGAAGGCGCTGCGCGGCGGCGTCGAACGACAGCTCCGAGGGATCCTTCGCGGGCGAGGCGTCAGGATCGCCGACGACGATGCGTCCCACCATGCCCAGCGACTCGTGCGGGAGGCAGTAGAAGTCGTACACCCCTTCGGCCGTCAGGGTGATCTCGAAGTCCTCGCCGATCTCCGACGACCACGCTTCCGCGCCCTCCGGGATCCGCTGCGGCTTGCCGTTCGCCTCGGCGTACGCGACGGTGTTGTGGCTGCCGCTCTCGATCACGAAGCGGACCGTGGTGCCCGGCTCGATGTGGACCCCGACGGGATCGAAGTAGAACTGGCCGTCCTGGGTGTTCATCGTGATGGTGACGGTCTCGCCCTCTTGGGCGAAGGCGGCGCCGAGGACGATCATCGCGGCGACGGACAGGGTGGTCAAGGACAGGGTGGTGACGAGGGTGCGCATGCGCACCTCCTTTCGCAAACGCACTCTGTCACCTGAGCGCGCCCGCCCCCGCAAAATTCCAGACGGAACGGGGACGGGCGCGTCGCATCGGCTGCGGGATCGCTCAGATGTGCAGCGCAGCTCCGCTGGCGGCCAGAGCCGCCTCCTTCACGGCCTCGGACAGCGTGGGGTGGGCGTGCACCGTCCGGGCCAGGTCCTCGGCGCTGGCGCCGAACGTCATCGCCGTCACCGCCTCGGCGATCAGGTCGCCGGCGCGCGCGCCGATGATGTGCACGCCCAGCAGCCGGTCGGTCTCCGCGTGGGCGAGGACCTTGACCTTGCCGCCGGTGCGGTCCATGGCGCGGGCCCGGCCGTTGGCCTGGTAGGGGAACACGCCCTTGACGTAGGGGACGCCCTGCTCCTTCAGCGCCTCCTCGGTCTTGCCGACCGTGGCGATCTCGGGCTCGGTGTAGACGATCCCGGGGACCAGGCCGTAGTCGACGTGGCCGGCGCCGGTGACGATCCGCTCGACGGCGGCCACGCCGTCCTCCTCGGCCTTGTGGGCCAGCATCGGACCGGCGATCACGTCGCCGATCGCGTAGATGCCGTGCACGCTCGTCCGGAACGCCTCGTCGACCTTCACCCGGCCGCGCTCGTCGAGCTCCACGCCGACGTCGTCCAGACCCAGGTCCGCCGTGTTGGGCGTGCGGCCGACCGCCACCAGCACGCGGTCCGCCTCGACCGGGTCGTGGCCCTCCATCTGCACGACGGCGTGCCGCTTCGCTCCCTTGCCCTTCACCTCGACGCCGGTGACCTTGGCGCCAAGCTGGAAGCGCATCCCCTGCTTGGCGAAGACCTTCTTCGCCTCCTTGGCCAGCTCCGCGTCCATGCCGGGCAGCACCCGGTCCAGGTACTCGAGCACCGTCACCTGGGAGCCCAGCCGCTGCCAGACCGAGCCCAGCTCCAGGCCGATGTAGCCTGCGCCGATCACGACGAAGCGGCCGGGCACCTCGTCGAACGCCAGCGCTCCGCTGGAGTCGACGACGATCTCGCCGTCGATCTCGACGCCGGGCAG
>CAZLQH010000192.1:0-2509 GCA_964561595.1 uncultured bacterium
AGCCGATCCCCAGCCCGATGCCGCCCACGACGCCGTAGCCGACGTAGAACAGCCAGAGGCTGCCGGCGGCCACGGCGGCGCCCGCGAGGGCGTGGCCGCCCGCGAAAAGCACGGCGGCCACGAGCGCGGACGTGCGCGGACCGCGTCGCTCTACGAACGGCCCGAACACGGCGGCGGACAGCCCCAGGAAGAAGATGGCGACCGTGAAGGCGAGGGACGTCTCCGTGCTGCTCCAGCCCAGGGCGTCGGCCAGGGGCCGCTTGAACACGCTGTACGTGTAGGCCGACCCGATGGAGAGGTGGATGACGACGGCGGAAAGGACGATCAGCCAACGGTTCTTGACGGGCGTGTTCTCGACGGACGTGTTCTCGACGGTCATGAGGGAGCTCCGGCTAGCGAACGGGCAGCCCGTGCGCCGCGAACTGGGATTCGACGCGGGCGATCAGCGCCGGGTCGGGGGGTGCGGTGTCGGCGAGCGGATAGGGACGGCCCAGGAGGCTCCACTTGTCGGCGCCCATCTGGTGGAAGGGGAGGACCTCGACGCGCTCGACGTTGCCCAGGGTCGCGACGAAGCCCGCGAGGCGGTCGACGTTGTCGGGCGCGTCGGTGAGGCCGGGCACCAGGACGAAGCGGATCCAGGCCGGCTTCCCGGCGTCGGAGAGGCGCCGCGCGAACCGTAGCACGGCGTCGACGCCCATGCCCGTGACGTGTTGGTGCGTGGCCGCGTCGAACGACTTGATGTCGAGCAGCACCAGGTCGACGTCGTTCAGCCCGTCGTCGGAGATGCGGTCGCCCAGGTAGCCGTTGGTGTCGAGCACCGTGTGGAGGCCGCGCTCCTTGCAGGCGCGCAGGAGCCGCATGACGAACGGAGCCTGCACCAGCGGCTCGCCCCCGCTCAACGTGACGCCGCCGCCCGTGATCTTCAGGACGCGCTCGTACTTCGCGATCTCGGCCATCATCGCGTCCAGCGTGAGGGGCCGGCCGTGCTTCAGGTCCCACGTGTCGGGATTGTGGCAGTAGAGGCAGCGCATGAGGCAGCCCGACGTCCACAGCACGAAGCGCAGGCCCGGCCCGTCCACCGCCGAGCCGGTCTGGAACGAATGCACGTAGCCCACCTCGCCGTCGGCCCGTGGGCTCACGCGGGCGCGTGGCTCCGTGGCGGGGCCTACGGCGAGGTCGGGGCAGACGCTCTTCACGGCCCCGGCTACATGCGTCCGTGGTAGGTGCGGTTGACGACGTCCAGCTGCTGCTCGCGCGTCAGCTTGACGAAGTTGACCGCGTACCCCGATACGCGGATCGTCAGCTGCGGGTAGTTCTCCGGGTGGTCCATCGCATCGAGCAGCGTATCGCGGTCGAGGACGTTGATGTTGACGTGGAAGCCGCTCTCGGTGAAGTAGGCGTCGAGGACGTTCGAGAGGTTGCCCACCCGCTCGTCGCGCGTCGCGCCCAAGCCGTCGGGCACAAGGCTGGCCGTGAACGAGATGCCGTCCTGGGCGTGCTCGTACGGCAGCTTGGCGACCGACAGCGCGGAGGCGAGGAAGCCGTGCTCGTCGCGGCCGTGCATCGGGTTGGCGCCCGGCGCGAACGGCTCGCCGCGGCGACGGCCGTCCGGCGTGTTGCCGGTGTACTTGCCGTACACGACGTTGGAGGTGATCGTCAGGACCGACTGCGTGTGGACGGCGTCCCTGTACGTGGGCCGCTCGCGCAGCTTCTCCATGAACGTCGCCAGGACGTCCGAGGCGACCGCGTCGACGCGGTCGTCGTTGTTGCCGAAGGTCGGGAAGTCGCCGGTCGTCTCGAAGTCGACGATCAGGCCGCTCTCGTCGCGGATGGGCCGCACCTGGGCGTGCGTGATGGCCGACAGGCTGTCGGCGACGACCGACAGGCCGGCCACGCCGAACGCCATCGTGCGCTTGGGGTCGTAGTCGTGGAGCGCCATCTCGATCCGCTCGTAGGCGTACTTGTCGTGCATGTAGTGGATGACGTTCATGGCGTTGACGTACACGTCCGCCAGCCAGTCCATCATGCCGTCGAAGCGCGCGCGGACCTCGTCCGGGTCCAGTACGTCGCCCTGCAGGGGCTCCATCGCCGGGCCCACCTGGGCGCCCGTGATCTCGTCCCGACCGCCGTTGAGGGCGTAGAGGAGGCACTTGGCCAGGTTGACGCGCGCCCCGAAGAACTGCATCTGCTTGCCCATCTCCATGGCCGAGACGCAGCAGGCGATGCCGGTGTCGTCGCCGTAGGTGGGGCGCATCAGGTCGTCGCTCTCGTACTGGAGGGAGCTGGTCTCGACGGAGAGCTCGGCGCAGAAGCGCTTGAAGCCGTCGGGCAGGGCGGGCGACCAGAAGACGGTCAGGTTGGGCTCGGGCGCCGGCCCCAGGTTGCGCAGCGTCTGCAGGAAGCGGAAGCTGGTCTTCGTCACCAGCGGCCGTCCGTCGAGGCCCACGCCGCCGATCACCTCGGTGACCCAGGTCGGGTCGCCCGAGAACAGCGCGTCGTACTCCTTGGT